>CAZQIF010000006.1:40166-40932 GCA_964593375.1 uncultured Candidatus Saccharibacteria bacterium
GTCGACTAATTCCCGCCACCCCTGCTGCGGGGATAGTACGACAGGATTGTTTTACAAATAGCAGAAAATGTTTTATATTTCAGGCAGTCTAAACCTTTGGAGAAACCATGGGCCTCAAGAGGAGAATCAAAGACCTCATCGCCCGTATGGGTGGTGTGGATGCGATAAGGGTGGGAATTGAGACTGAATTCCGCTTTTTCAGAATTATGAGAGAAGTCGAGCATCCGCCGTGGTTCAAGGGGTGTCGGGGTACATCATGGCGGTATGACCTGTTTGGTGTCGACGCTGTGGTGTGGATTACCAAGCTTGGAAGTCGTCGGCGTATCAAGATACCCATCCAGATCAAAAGTTCAGAAAAAGGTAAGATGTTCTTTTTTGCACACTGGTTGAGTCATTGGTTTAGTAACGTCATCGTCGTAGTAATTAACGAGTCGATGACTGATGAACATATTCTCGCCTACGTGTACAATCGATTGCTCCACATTCGCATGGCGGGGTACGATTACACGGAATTTTTTGCGGAGATTTCAGCAAACAAAATTCCGGTGCGAACCGAAAAGCGCATGAAAGCATTTGCCGAAGTGCGCGACATGGTTAGAAACGAGGTACTCGGGTAAGGGGTAGGCTACGGCCTACCTCTTTTGTAATGCGGAGGCGGGGAGATTTTATAATTCTGCAGTCTCTGTAAGAGAGGGGATTGTTTTATCCAACGCGGAGGCGACAGGATTTGAACATTACATGTTCAGTACCCGTTCAGGATATTTTT
>CAZQIF010000006.1:41032-56432 GCA_964593375.1 uncultured Candidatus Saccharibacteria bacterium
GCGGAGGCGACAGGATTTGAACATTACATGTTCAGTACCCGTTCAGGATATTTTTGTTCGCCAGACGGCTCCAAAAATATCTCTGAACAGCTTCAAATCCTCAGACAGTCTCCCAGACTGTCTGGCCTCCTTACTCACTACGTTCGTTGCGGAGGCGACAGGATTTGAACCTGCGAGGGCTTTCACCCTACTCGCTTTCCAAGCGAGCGCACTAGACCACTATGCGACGCCTCCGTAGTCCTGCCGCGCCTTTGGCGCGGCAGGACTATAGTAACGTATTTGCACATTTGTACCAAAAACTGAAAAGGGGTATCGTATGATAACACTATGCGGAAACACGTATATCTCACACTCGTTTCGACACTCATTATTGGGCTTCTTTCGGGTGTGTATCTTCATTTTCTTACCCGAGAACCAAGTGAACCTAAGGAGATTACTCCTGTCACAGAAGAGGATGGTTTTGAGGTGATTGCAAATCGGTATGGAGGGTGTGAACGCGTTGGGTGCACACTCTATCGTATTCAAGACGACGGCTCATACATGTTCCTTAAGTACAACAGTGGGAATGAAGGAGAACGATTCGAGGATAGTATTACCGACACACAACGCTCAAACCTGAGCGCACTGCTTTCGGATACCAACTTTGATGCAGTACAAGAACAAATGTTTACGGGAATATGCCCAACCACCTACGATGGTATTGCATACCGGTACGAAATTACCTACGAAGGTGAAACATATAGTTTTAACTCGTGTGAAGAAGATTTAGAAAACGAACCACTCTTTATCGAACTCAAAAATTATTTTGATATATTCAGGCTGATACATGGCGTAATGTAATTGATGCGTTATGATGGGTACCATGCGGTACGGCATACTCGTTTTGTTTTTATGTGTTGCTTCTTTTGCGTATGCACATACACCATTTCTCATTACTCAAACATCACTCCATGACATCATCACGATTGATGAGCCAGAGAACTCACGAGCATTCTATGGTGAGCTCACAGGTTTCCCACATACGTACGAAATTCGCGCCAAAAAACCCTTTCACCTTTTTGCACAGGTGCTCGTTCCCGACATCGAATCGAGTAAAAATAATGTGTCCGGCATTATCATTCGCGAAGTAGAGGGAAGTGGACGCGTCACCGAAGTTGCGAGATTTCTCGCAAAAGATGCAACGTGGGATTCTTTTTATGAACCATTTGGCGGAGACTCATATCGAAATGGGGGGACATTTGAGAAAGATGTTGATCCTGGAGTGTACCGCATCGAGGTAAGTACGCCAGACAATCTTGAAAAATACGTACTTGCGGTGGGTAAGATTGAGGGAAGTGGTGAGATTGGTTATTTTGAAACGGTACGACGAATCGCAGAAGTCAAAACCTTTTTTGGTAAGTCAAAAATATTTGTAATACAATCACCGTTTGTGTATGTACCACTGTTCGTACTTATTTTACTCGGAGTTGCGATATGGTTTTATCGAAGACGAGTGGTATAGTATTAATATAACTGCTCATACATGTTAGAAAATATTCCTGAGGTCCCTATTTTAGTTTCATCACTTCTCGCCATTGCTATCGGGAGCATATGGTATTCACCAATTTTCTTCGGGAAGTATTGGATGCAGGCAGTTGGCTTTTCTGAAGCTGATCTCGATATTTCACAAAAACAAACGGCGAAATTCCTTGGCTTTGGATTCTTGGCACACCTCGTCCTGTTTTTCGCACTCGCAAAGTTTGTATCACACGCGGTAGTTTTTGAAGAACCCATTTGGCCGATTGCGGGGCTACTCGTACTCCTTCTCAGTGCTGCGATGGCAGTGTTAGTTATTTGGGAGCGACGTCCACTTTCATATCTCTGCATCAACATTGGATATTCTGCGATAGTAATTTTTGGTGGCATGTCGGTCATTGCGTACTGGCCTTGGTAGTAGATTTATTTTGCGTTTAGTCACACATATTTATGCTTCACAAGATTCAGGTCAGCATTATCATTCTAATTTTTCCACTCGGTTTTGCGTATTGGTATCTGGAAAAGAATGATATTCCGCTTACGCAGGCACTGTTCTATCCGGGGATACCAATACTCACTATAGGAGAAATGCCAATGCAGGTTGAAGTTGTGAAAACACCCGAAGAGCGAGAAAAGGGTCTGTCCGGCAGAAAAGAACTCAAAACGGTAAATGGCATGCTCTTTGTTTTTGATACGCCTGATTATCATGGTATCTGGATGAAAGATATGTTCTTTCCTATTGATTTGATTTGGATTAGTGAAGACCTTAAGGTTATTGGTATTGAAAAAAATCTATCTCCTTCAAGTTATCCAAAAACATACAGACCACCATCCCCTGCACGCTACGTCGTTGAAACAAATGTGAATTATGCTGATACGTTTGGTATTGGAGTAGGGAATGACGTAGTACTTCCAATTAATTTGCGGAAGAACTAGCAATATATCATTTTTTGTTGTATAATATTTCCGCGTTCGTAGTCGCCCAGTTCCAATTTTAGGCTTTTGCCTGAAATTGGGCTGGGAGGAAAGTCCGAACACGCCCTAATTTATTAGGAGCAGGGTAGCGGGTAACGCCCGTCGTGGGTGACCATCGCGTTGCGAACAGAGACGACCGAGGGCGAAAGCCCGAGGGAGCCCAGTGAAATACGAATGCTTGCATTCGTAAGCGTAAGCGAATTTCACCGGGCGAGTCCTATGGAAACATAGGAGTGAAACGGCTAAATACGTACCTGCGTGCAAGGCCGTGCCCAGCACCACTTTTAGGCAAAAGCCTAAAAGTGGTGCTGGGAGTGCCGCATGAGTGTACTGGTAACGGTACGCCTTAGGTAAATGACTACAATAGGCGATTTTTTCGCCTAAACAGAATTCGGCTTATGAACGTACAAAACTAGCATCCTTTTGGATGCTAGTTTTGTAAAAACGTCCGCCCCGATGTACCTGTAACAGGCTAACTAGGTACAGCGGGCGGAACCTGGCGTTTTTTCTAGCTAGAGTATCGTCCGCCGACGATACTTCTTTTATGTCGCATTCATCCTCGGGACAAGCCCACGAGGAATTCTGCGACGAACTAGTAAACCGGAGCGATGTGGCCAGAAAATACAGAGCGCAAGCGACTATATTTTCTGAGTCTGTGGCCTAGAAATTAAGGAATACAATGACTATAATTTCTGGTCTGTCACTTTTTCTTCCATCCAAGAAGAAAAAGTGACCAAGAAATCCTATTCAAAATGGATTTTAAGACGCTACCTCCAAAGGCAGAAAAACCGCGGGGTCGGATAGGAGGTTGTTAGGAGCGTAGCGTGAGAAGCGAATACATGAAGCTTTGCAAGACTAATTGAGTGATTTTGTGAGGTGACGAAACAAAATTACCAATACGTGGACAGCTCCTGTAAGGAGTTACAAACCTGACATCACACAGGCATCCGTTTCGGATGCTTTTTTGTATGGTACAATTTTCCATATTTATAGGTAATAGCGCATTTTTATTATGTCACCCGATATGAAGGTTGGTGGAACAGATCACATGGCAAGCAAGCTTGAACGATACGTAGAACATATTCTTGTGGTCGTCTTTGGATTACTCCCATTATTCTTTATTCCGACTGTACTCGCACCTTTCGAGTATTCAAAAATATTTTTTGTTGTTATTGGTTTGGCGTCGGCACTTGTTTTGTCAGCTTTTTCAATGCTACGTGCTGGTAAAATTGGCGGGAAATTCTCATACGTACTTCTCTCACTCTGGGTTGTAGTGCTCATCTCTTTCGTTTCAGCACTCCTTTCTGGTGATTTGCGTGATGCGCTCATTGGAGATCAGATAGGCACCCATACTGCAGTTTTTGTTGCAATCCTTGCACTCACCGCAACTGTGTGGAGTGTGCTAAGTATCGACAAGGGAGCAATGATGCGTCTTTATGTACTCCTCGCAGCGAGTACGCTCGTTCTCGTCGTCTTCCATCTTGCGCGACTTCTTTTTGGTGCAGAAGCACTTTCGTTTGGAATCTTCACGAGCCTCATTGCAACCCCTATCGGGAGTTGGAATGATCTCGCCCTATTCCTCGGTCTTTCAGTCCTTCTATCGCTCGTTGCGCTTGAACAATTACCACTCACAAAGCCCGGCAAGATGCTCTTTGGTGTGGTGACCGTTGTTGCACTCTGCATGCTCGCCATCATAAACTTCTTTACCGTATGGCTCGTCCTTGGTCTTGTGAGTCTCGTGATGCTCGTCTACACCCTCGGCAAGGATAGGTTCGGTGGTACACAGCTAACATTCATTCCACAAAAAAACGTTGGCGCTTCGTCACTCACACTTTCACTCATTGTCTTTGTTGTGTCGACGCTCTTCATTATCGGTGGTTCATCACTCGGTGGTTTCATCGCTAAATACACCAACATTTCCTACATTGAGGTTCGTCCGTCGCTTCAAGCAACTGTTGATATTGCTCGTCAGGTCTATCAAGACCATGCGCTTCTTGGAGTTGGAACAAATAAGTTTGTTGATGCGTGGCGCATGTTCAAAGACCCATCAATTAACACTACGGTATTCTGGAATACTGATTTCAACGCAGGTAACGGCTACATCACCTCCTTCTTCATTACCACTGGAGTGCTTGGCGGTATCGCATGGATGGTATTTCTCATTATGTTTCTCGTTTCGGGTGTTCGCACGTTCCTCACCGCGAATGAGACTGACCGCATGTGGTACTTCATTGGTATTTCTGCATTTGTGAGCGCAGTATACATTTGGGGCATGTCACTCGTGTATGTTCCGGGTGTGGTCATTCTCATTATGGGTGCACTCTGTACCGGTATTACACTCGCAGCCCAGAGCGCAATGACGAATAAGAAGCCGAGCACATTTTCTTTCATGAATAATCGACGAGCAGGATTTGTCGCCACACTCCTCGTCATTGCAATAATTGTTGGTTCAGTTGATGCACTCTACTCAGTTGGTCGTCACTACAGTGCCTCATACAAATTCAATCAGAGTATTAAAGCAGCACAAAATGGTGCAAGCTTTGACGAGATTAATGCGCTCATTCAGGATGCGTATGTAATTTCACCAAATGATATGTATGTGCGTTGGATTGCAGAACGCGAGCTTATTCGCATGGGTGAGCTTCTCCAAACGAGTGCTCCAACTGCAGAACAGCAACAGCAGTTTGAAGAAGCACTCTTACGGGGTGTACAGGCAGCAAAACTTTCAACCGATCAAACCAAGTCAGGCGATGCGAGCGAGTCAGCTAACTGGACCGTACTTGGTTCAATATTCAGCCGACTTGTTTCAGCAAGCGATATGAGCGCGTATACCTTTGCGAATGAAGCACTCATAAAAGCACGTGACCTTAACCCCCGAAATCCGCTCCCATATCTCGCACTCGCAAATCTCGAGGCAAATGCAGGGAATGCATCAACATCACGCGCGTATGTACAGGAGGCAATAGCACTCAAGCCAAATTTTCCCGACGCTTTTTTCTTCCTCTCACAGCTTGATATTGCAACAGGGAACATAGAAGGAGCGATTGCATCGACACAGGCAATTATTACGCTCGAACCACAAAATCCAGCACGGTACTACCAGCTTGGTGTTCTCGAATCAGCACGACAGAATGTTGATGCTGCAGTTGTTGCCTTTGAACGTGCCGTAAGTTTTGACCCAAATTACGCAAACGCCCGCTATTTCCTCGCACTCGGATACGATGCACAGAAGAAGCCTGCTGAAGCAAAAGCACAGCTCGAAAAGGTACTCGAGCTTAACCCAGGCAACGAAGACATAAAGTTTCTCCTTAATGTCCTCGACAAGAACGGCTCACTTCAGGTAAACGTTGCTTCATCATCTCCACTACAATCTGAAAATATAGAGACAACAACAGGGGGTGAGGGAGGAACCGTAACCACTGAAACAGACCCAGATTCAAACTTGGTGAAACCAGTAAATACCGTGCCAACAGAACCTGAGGCGACACCTACTCCGGAACCAAAGCCAGTTGACACGGGTTCTAGTACGAACACCGAAGGAGCGGCGCAATAATGGTTCAAGGAGTACTCAAAGTTGTGTATAAGGAAGTACGGGGCTTACATCAGGCTGCGTACGTCCTTGCTGTATTCACCTTTGGGTCACAGCTTCTTGCGCTCATTCGAGACCGACTCCTTGCCCACAAATTTGGCGCAAGTAGTGATCTTGATCTTTACTACACGGCATTTCGTATTCCTGATTTACTTTACGTACTTTTTGCCTCGACACTTTCAGTGTACGTGCTCATTCCGTTTGTTGCTGACCGGATACAGGGAACTGATTCAACAAAGGCACGTGCATTGCTTTCACAAATTTTCTCACTCTTCCTCATCGGGTACAGTGCACTCGCGCTTCTCATTGGTATTTTTGCACCATACATTGTGTTGGTGCTTTTTCCTGGTTTTAGTGCACAGAGCGAAACCCTTGTCCTCATGATTCGTATTCTCCTCATGCAACCATTCCTCCTCGGTATCTCAAGTCTCCTCGGAGTTATTACACAGTTTGGTCAGCGTTTTGTCCTCTATGCACTCAGTCCGCTCATATACAACATCGGTATCATCTTTGGTCTTCTCGTCTTGTATCCCGCGTATGGGCTCAAGGGTCTCGCACTCGGTGTGGTGATTGGTGCACTCGGTCACCTCGTGGTACAAATGCCGTTTATTTTTGAAAGTGAACTTGCCCCACGGTTTGTCTTTAAATTCTCATTTACCGTAATCGGTCAAGTACTGAAGACATCGCTTCCACGGGCACTCACGCTCTCACTTCACCAACTCGTGCTCCTGTGCCTCATCGGATTTGCGAGTGTTATGACCGTAGGTTCGGTTTCCGTTTTTCAGTTTGCCTTTAATCTCCAGTCGGTACCGCTCGCAATTATTGGGGTGAGTTATTCAGTCGCTGCGTTTCCACTCCTTGCACAGCTTCATGCTGAAAAGAAGCATGCACAATTTGGTGAGCATATTATGACCGCCATTCGCCACATTATTTTCTGGTCACTGCCGGTCATTGCCATCATGATTGTGGTACGTGCACAATTTGTGCGCGTTATTTTAGGAAGTGGTGCATTCAATTGGGATGACACACGTCTCACTGCGGCCATTCTTGCACTCTTCGCACTCTCGCTTGCTGCACAGGCGGTACACATGCTTGTCGTGCGCGCACTCTACGCGAGAGGGGATACACGACTACCGTTTTTAACGACACTCTTTTCATCAATTCTTGCCCTCGTTCTTTCGTTTGTGGGTTACCTCTGCTTCGAAGCCTTCCCACAAATTTCATACACTCTCGAATCACTCATGCGTCTAGAAGGTGTACGAGGGACAGAGGTTCTTGTGCTCCCACTCGGCTACTCACTTGCCGTCATAACGAACAGTATCGTGCTTATCCTCCTCGCACGTAAGGAACTTTTCGTAAATATTGGAGTATTGGTACGTAATCTATTACGGGCAATTCTAGCTGCACTCTTTGCGGGAGTTGTGGCCTATGGAATGCTCAATTTCTTCGTTTTTGGTGTACAAATGGACACTCTCGTGGGAATCTTCATTCAGGGCTTTCTTGCCTCAGTTTTGGGCTTTATAGGGGCTTTGGCCACCTACTTCGCCCTCAAAAGTCCAGAGCTTTCTGAGGTTTACCGCTCACTTCACCGTCGTCTCTTTAAGACTGAGGTTATTGGGCCTCAAGACGAGGACCATCTTGCGGTTTAAAGAGCAAATTCAGGTTGTCTGTGGTAGAGTATGGCACACAACTGGTTATGACACAGATTAGGAATTTTTCAATTATTGCCCACCCCAGTACGAAAGCAGAGCTTCGTACGGGGCAGGCATCGACTGCACAAGGCATCATAAAGGCGATATGACACAGATTCGTAATTTCAGCATCATAGCTCATATAGACCATGGGAAGTCGACGCTTGCCGACCGCATGCTCGAGCTTACCCATACGGTCGAAGCTCGAAAAATGAAAGAGCAAGTGCTCGATTCTATGGATCTTGAGCGTGAGCGCGGTATCACTATCAAAATGCAACCAGTCCGTATGTCGCACACATACAAAGGTACGACCTATGAACTAAACCTCATTGATACCCCTGGGCACATCGATTTTTCATATGAAGTTTCTCGTGCACTTAAAGCCGTCGAAGGCGTACTGCTTCTTGTTGACTCAACACAGGGAGTGCAAGCACAGACTCTCTCCGTGCTTCAGATGGCTCGTGAGCAAGGACTCAAAATTATTCCAGTCCTTACCAAAATTGATGTTCCCCATGCACGCATCGAAGAAGTTGCTGATGAGGTGATAACACTTCTTAAGTGTAATCCTGAGGAAATTTTTCATGTATCAGGTCGTACAGGAGAAGGAGTCAAAGAACTCCTCGACATTATTTGTGAACGCATTCCGCCACCAAAAATTCATGCGATGGATTCCTTTCGTGGACTTATTTTTGATTTTCAATATTCAAACCATCGGGGCATTATCGTGTACCTTCGGGTATTTGATGGTTCGGTGAAGAAAGGTGACCAACTTCGTTTCCTTGCAGCGGAGAAAAACTTCCAAGCACTCGAAGTTGGTATTCTTGCACCAGAAGAAACTCCAGTCGAACTCCTCTCAGAAGGTGAAATTGGATACATTGTGACGGGAATTAAAGAGCCAGGAGTTGCTTCCGTTGGAGACACACTTGCATACGAGAAAGGGTCTAAGGAACTGCTTGTGGGATACCGCTCGGTGGCACCGGTGGTGTGGGCGTCGGTGTTTCCTGAGAGTCAGGATGATTTCACCATGATTAAGCAGGCGCTCGACAGACTCAAACTTTCTGATTCGTCACTTTCGTATGAAGAAGAGTCCTCGGGAGTCCTCGGGAGAGGATTTCGTTGTGGTTTCCTTGGCATGCTTCATCTTGAAATTGTAACCGAGCGTCTGCGAAGGGAATTTGATATTGAAATCATTATTACCGCACCATCGATTGTATACGAAATTACACATGACAACGGCAAAGTTGAAGAGGTCTATGCAGCATCACGTTTTCCTGACCATGGTGCAAAGGTGACGGTTCGAGAACCATGGGTATTGGCGCAAATTATATTGCCACCAGAATATTTGGGTGGGGTTATGACACTTCTCTATGACCATGAAGCGAGTGTACTCGAAACAGAGGTCTTTGGTGATGGACGCAATTTGCTCACGGCAGAAATGCCACTTCGTGAACTCATGCGAAACTTTTTTGACAAACTCAAAAACGCGACGAGTGGATACGGTTCGCTTTCCTATGAAATTGTTGAATTACGTCCTGCAGAGGTAACGAGGCTTGATGTTCTCGTTGCAGAAGATTTGGTGCCTGCGTTTTCACGCGTCATTGGACTTCGTCGTGCAGAAATTGAAGCAAAGGCAGTGGTTGAAAAATTGTACACGACACTCCCACGGCAACTCTTTGTGACCAAAATTCAAGCAAAAGCAATGGGAAGAATAATTTCCTCACGAACACTTTCAGCAATGAAGAAAGATGTGACGGGATACCTCTATGGGGGAGACATAACCCGAAAGATGAAGCTTCGTGAAAAACAAAAGCGTGGTAAAAAGCGAATGCTCGCACATGGAAAAGTGAACATCCCCCAAGAAGTTTTCATGAAAATGGTCAAATCCGATTAGATTAATCTCCAATATTTCCAAACGTCTACTAAAGTAACGAGTGATATCATAACGTCCGGCCGGCCGTTATGATATCACTCCATGTTGTATAGAATACAGAACTGAAATTTAGAAATTTATATTATGATGTACACGTGTACATCATAATATAAATTCATAATTGAGTTTAAAAGAAAATTTGAACTCCTAAGGAAACCATAATGAGTTCTATGGCTACAAAAAGGCGACCACTAGTCGCTTTTAAAAGCTATGCAAAGCCTATTTATGCCCCGCCGAGGCTTCCGGAAAAGGCGAGTACCATACTGAGTGCAATCAGAACAGCCAAAATTCCCCAGACCCACTTAATGGTTGCTTTTGTTTTTTTATGAAACAGGAAACTCATAATGGTACAATAGTACCACATGTTTGATTTTCACGAAAAACGAAAAATACGACAGCTTGTATACTCGAAAGTTTTTATTGGCTTTCTTTTCCTCGTAAGTCTGCTCATTGGACACAGTGCGTATGAACGGTACAGTGTTGAGCGAGAGATGGCCTTTAAGCGGGATGAGAAAGCGGAAGAACTGTTTAAACTTCAAGAGCGAGCGACCGTGCTTGAATCAAAGATTTCACATCTTGAGAACGAACGGGGTATTGAAGCCGAACTCAGAAGTCGATTTGACGTTGCAAAAGAAGGTGAACAAGTTGTCGTGATTCTTGAAGAAAAAGCAACCGATGAAAAGGAGCTCGAGGCGCTCAGTCAGCCACCAGGGGTTCCCACACCAAGAGTGGAGAAGGGATTCTTCCAAAAAATCTTCGACGTGCTTACATTTTAACAATTTGATATACTAGAACTCATTTCAAAACCCTACACAAAAGTTAAAAAACTTTATAGGGTTTTGTTCCGGATTGTCAACGTCCAAAATTTGGTGAAAATGTCTTTAAAATTCCTCGCCAGAGGTATCTATGGCTCAAAATTTTGCAGACATTTTCACCAAATTTTGAACGTCTTTGAATCTCGGAGGGTTTTGAAATGAGTTCTCGACTTTTATATAGGATTAACCAAATATCTATGAGTACGGTAACCATCTATAGCACACCAACCTGCCATTTTTGCCACGCGGCAAAAGATTTTTTTACCGCAAACAATGTCGCATTCACTGATCATGATGTGATGAGTGACCTCGAGAAGCGAAAAGAAATGATTGATATGACCGGTCAGATGGGCGTTCCCGTGATTCGCATTAATGATGATGTTATCGTGGGCTTTGATGAACGAAAGATTAAGGAGTTACTTGCACTTTAATTTTCCTTTATACAAAAAACCAAATCAATTTTGATTTGGTTTTTTGTATATAAAAGAAGCCCCTCCGAAGAGGGGTATGGGGGGAAGGCTTCGAGCAAGGTCAGTCATCCTTCGCTCTCTTTGGCCAGCGTGGTGAATACCAATAGGGATTGATCACATCAACTTTCTCACATAGCAGTTGTTGCAATTGTTTCGCAACTCGAACACACGGCCCAGGACTGTTACTTTGATCTCGTCCAGTCTCCGTGAAGATCTCTTCATCACTTTCGTGAATCTTAGGAATACTCATGGCACCTCCTCAGGTGTACGTACAAACTAAAAAGCTCCTATTCAAGCCTACTGTATATTACAAAAATGTCGAGATTTAGTAGTTTGTATCACAAAGTTTTTGCCGATTATTATGAGAGGCATTGTGGTGCTTTTATGATAGAGTATCAGGCAATGCCCTCATAGTTCAATGGATTAGAACAGGCCCGTCCTAAGGGCTAGATCTCGGTCCGATTCCGGGTGAGGGCACTATTTGAAAAAGCTGACTTATGTCAGCTTTTTCGTATCTTGAGATAAAAACGTAAATGTTACACCAAACCCTGATCAACTTTCATCTGACTAAGTTTATTTTTTAATTCACGTAATTTAGACATCGTTTCAGGATCTAAATTTGCGTAGTGAACTGTTTTTTCAACTTCGAGTATCTCCGCCTTTAGCTGTTCGATAGGTGATAATTCTGAGTGTGGTGATTCTTCGTGTTTATATCCTTCCATAAAATTTCAATAATTAATTAGGTATTTGTATATCATACCGTTTCCTACATGTTTATCCAAAACCACTTGAAAAATAGGGAAATACTTCTGTTATAATATTCATCATGCCACCACAAGGAGAACAACATGAAGAAATATTAAAGTTGTTGCGTGAAAATCTTGAAGTCACGAAAGAAAATAACAAGATTTTGCATAAGTTGTATCGTCACAACGTCATTGGGTTTGCTACCACACTCATTTGGTACGCTGTACTTATCGGACTTCCACTCGCCGCGTACTACTACATTCTCGTACCATACTTTCATGCTCTGGGGTCAGATTATGAGACATTTAGGCAGGGAATGGCAGAAATACCCGGCCTCAAGGGTCTCGAAAATTTCCTCCCATCAGCAAGTAATTAGGGCCGTTATATAGATGCGAAATGAAGCAAAATATGCTACCATTTCGTGCGTTATTCTCGAGTAATAACGAATTATGCTGAGGTAGCTCAGTTGGTAGAGCATTTGTCTGAAGAACAAAGGGTCGGCGGTTCAAGCCCGCCCCTCAGCACAGCATACAGAAAGCCCCGCAAGGGGTCTTTTTGTATGCTGTGCTGAGGGAGCAAGATGCATAGGCATCTTGCGTGCGGGCTTGAAGGGCGGAGCCATGTTTTGCTATTACAAATGCAAAACAGGCGAGCCAGGGCAGGAGGTTCTTAGCGAACGCAGTGAGCTTAGAAACCTGCGCCAAGCCCGCCCCTCAGCACAAAACGAAAAGAAAAACGTCCCTGCGGACGTTTTTCTCGTTTTGTGAACCGGAGCGATATTTTTCTGCCAATCACAGGCAGAAAAATCGCGAGGTCGGGTAGGAAGTGCTTAGTATTTTAGAAACGTAGTGAACTAAAATACTTAGCAACTTGACGCCAGGCATCAAAAAGCCCGCCCCTCTACTTAATCTCTTCAGCCGCCTTCTCAAATACTTCAACCAAATCAGGAAAACTCACATCTGAACGTACCTCATCCTTCGTCATCCAATGTATTTCTTTTAATTCATCTGTATGACCAATTTCATCCACATTTGAAACATCTGCTAAGAAAACTTGGTATGACCCTTTGTGACCCGCACGACTTGCTTTATTGGGACCAAAAACGAACTCATGTTTAACTGTGGTTGGCTGTAACTCATATTGCTCTGGTGCAAGGCCTAATTCTTCTTCTACTTCACGACGTGCATTGAGTTCTGGTGATGTATCACTGTCCTCCTCAGCACCTGCAACAAACGTAATGTTTCCCGTTTGAGCGTTTTTTATAACCAAAAATAGTAATTTCCCATTAACCCTTTTATAAAAAAGCGTCATTGCTCCACGAAACACCTTTTCTTTTTCAGCAGTATCTTCTGGGCTAAAGTTCGACATACAAAGGGTGGTTTTTTATGGTTAAAGTTAATTAATTTTATACTGTTTTGCTCATAACGCTAGTTATCTCAAGGATCTGATATACTATCTCCCATGAAAATCGCTATCTGCGGAAGCATAGCTTTCTATACAAAAATGGAAGCGTTGCGTGACGAACTAAAGCAACTTGGTCACGAAGTTCTTATTCCGGAACTTGAAGTTGAAGCACCATGAGATTTTGGTGGTGGTAAGAAGGTTAACTTTGGAGAGTATGTTGAAGAAAAGGGAGGGCTCGATGCTTTTCAGAGAGGACATGAGGTCTTTAAACTTAAGCGGGATGCGATACGTGATCATTTCAGGAAGATTGAGTGGGCAGATGCAATTTTGGTTGCGAATTATGAGAAAAGGGGAGTCGCAGGATATGTTGGCGGAAACACACTCATCGAAATTGGCGTTGCATTTTATCTCAACAAGAAAATATTTATTTTGAATCCAGTATCCTCGGAGCTTTCGTACAAGATTGAAATACTCGGAATGGAGCCTGTAGTTATTCAAGGAGATTTAAGTTTGATTAACTAACAGTCAAACGAAATCCCTCGCGCCATAGGCGCGGGGGATTGTTAAATATTACTTAAGGTGATGACTCTTCACCGTAAGTCGCGCACTTCGCTCCTTATCAAGCTTTGGAAGTACAATTTCAAGTAAGCCGTGCTTTTCTTTTGCCTCAGCTTCATCGATGATGATTTCTTCAGGGAGGAGAATGGTACGTGAGAATGAGCCCCAGAAAAGTTCACGGTGATAGTAGTCCTCATCAGGAGCTTCTTGAATCTCCTCGCGTTGTCCTTTAAGCGTTACCATATCGCGTGTAATCGCAATATCCAAATCTTCAGGGTTTACTCCCGCCACAAGCGCTCGAATCACAATCGTATCGCTTGTTTGGTACATGTCGATAGGAAGTTCGCCGTCTTGCTCTACTTCCTCGCCATCTTTCCAATTATCGTGCTGTGGCTCCTCATCTTTTACGGTATCGAGTGAACCACCGCTCCATTCTTCCTGTTCATCGAAACCATCATCCTTTGTCGTGGTGAGCTTTACCGAACCAGTGAGTCGTTCGAGAAATGAAGGTTTCTTTATCATAATATTTTACGATGATTCTTTTCAATAATTTTAACTTTTTCAAAGATGAGGAAGAGTACAATGATACCCATCCACACAAACATGAATACGCTGAGAATAGTTTCTCCGCTTGAATCCATTATAAAAAAGTTAAAGAGTGTGTGCAATACGATAGCAATGAACAAGCCAAAGGTTGCCCAGAGGATTTTAACGATATCTCGCTTATAAAAGGCGAGTGCCATGAAGACACCAACGGTTCCTGATGCGAGAACATGGAGGAGTGTAGCCCCAAGGAATCTGAAGTTTCCGGTAATAAATGAACTCATGTATTCACCACTTACGAGTGGATTAAAGATAAAGAGTGCATTTTCGAGTGCAGAAAATCCGAGTGCAATCGAAATCATGTAGATAATAGTATCAATAGGTTCGTCGACAGCCTTATTCCATAGCACCACGATGAGCGCCGCTGAGTATTTCAGTATTTCCTCAATCATCACCCATACGAGGAGGAGTGTTGCCTTTTCTGAGAGGAAGGGAAGGGAAGTTCCATCAAAGCGATGCATTGCGTACTTTTGGAGGTAGAGCACAATGGGGATAACGATCATGCCAGAAATAAATGCCGATGCAATGAGTGTTTTTGGTTCGGGATGTCCTCTATCTTCTCGAAGCCAAAACCAAAGCCAAAAAAGAGCAGGAATAAGGCCTGCAAGAAATGCAATTGCAAAGTTTGTTGACTGCATAGTGATATTGTATCACCTAGCGGTCTACAAAATCCCCGTCATGTTCCATGACGGGGATTTTCTTTAGGGTTAGACCTGAGGCCAACTTGCAACCATGAGTATGTCCTGTTCTTCTTTACGGAGCTCTTTTGGAATGTTTTGCCAGACTGCTTCAGTTACAAATGGCATGAATGGATGAAGGACTTTGAGTGAGGTAATAAGGATGGTGTTGAGAGTGTATTGGCGTGAGCGAATTGCTTCAGTATCGTTACCAGTGAGGATTGGTTTTGATTCTTCAATAATCTCGTCAGCAAATCGCTTCCAGAGGTATTGGTAAATGACATCACTTGCGAGGTCGATTCGATAATTGTCAAAATGAGTATTCACCGTCGTAATAATGTCGGCAAGTTCTTGTAGGAGTAGGGAATCATCAGGGGTGAGTGTTGCAGTTGCAAGATTTTCTGCTTCACTTGATGCGGTGAGTAC
>CAZQIF010000007.1:0-53494 GCA_964593375.1 uncultured Candidatus Saccharibacteria bacterium
AGGGATACGTTCCAGGAGAGGTGACGAATATATTGAATGGGGGTGGGGGTACGGGGGTGGCGGGGAACAAGTGTGAGTATCCAAAGGCGCCGGCAAAAACGAGTGGGATATCATTTGATGCAAACCTCAAAATAGCAAACCTCGGCACGCTCGATACGCTTGGGCGTTATACGTTCGCATCAGAGGGTGGTTGGTCTGCTTCAAATGATGGGTCAGCTCACTTGCGCATCCGCCCTGCAGTATGGAATATTACCGAGCATGGTGTGGTAGTGAAACATCGATATTCATTTACGACACCTTCAACACTTGGAACTGCAATTTCTTTAAGTACTGTTGAAGAATACGGTGGCTATGAAAACTTTAGGGCATCCCTTTCAACATTTCCTGATGTTTATGGAACGACAGGAGATGCTGGTGTTTTATGGCCGAAGGCAGATCCTAAATCATTTGGTTTTTCAATTTACGCATATGTTGGAATCAAACCGGATGGCCGTCGCTCATCCTCTGATCTCATCTTGCAACCTAATACGACTTACTACCTCAATATGGAATATACCTGTTGGTTCCGCGAAGATTTGCCCGAGGGAGATTGTAGTCGATATGTGTTTTTTGACTCAATTCCGCCTGGGAGTAACAGCAACCCTGTCCCCACTCAAGCACAGATTGATGCGTTTGTTCCTGAGTGTTCAGCTTCAGGAGCAAATTCCTGTGGGCTAACACCTGACCCGATCACTTATAGAACAAACACCAATGACGTCCCCAGCATGGATACCAATAATTATGGCAGTGCAGGTCTCCGAATCTCTACCCCCACAACCGCAATCAACTGTACCTACAATGGTACGAGTTACCCGAGCAGGATCATTACCGCATATAACTGGAACAATGAGGGTGTCTGGAGAGAACTCGACCCATTCACCCAAAAGGCCGACATACGCTTTGTTCGAGGAGGAGCGCATATCTTCCGTTTTAGGACACCACCGGAAGGAACGACTTTGGGAATGAGCCTTGGGTACCAAAACCTAAGTTCTCTTATGTCTGATGCGCGTTTTTCTCTCTCTCGATACCCGTGTGATTTTGGTTCTGGAAATCTCATTGAAGGTCTTCGTTCGCCACAAACCAGTTTTCATGTCATGAACAATGCCGTTGACACTGGTACTCTTGGGTTTAATTCAAGACTTGAAGCAAACCAAATATATTACTTTACCTATCTCGATACAAATTCTGAAGGGGCGACGGACGACGGCTGGATAGACGGTATGGACCGCGTTGAATTCACTCTTGGTAAAGGAGTTGACGCCAACCCCCCTGCAGCAAACCTTTCATGTTCCGCATCAGGAAACACGGGAACAACCCCCACTCCCACACGTTGTGGTAACCTCGATGTTATTACCCCATATTTAGAAAGAAACCCCTCAAAAACAACCCTTGAATTTACCGGGGATCGATATGTCACACGTGGGTTTGGATCAAACACCTCCAATATGGTTGTTGCTCGAATTGATGTACCTGCAGGAATATCGGGCCCAACCACACTTGCTGTCTTTGAGTACGGGAGTCGGGCAACTTCGCGCAAAGCATGGTTATCAAAAACACGTTGTGATATGTCAGCGACAGAAGCGCCGTTCCGTATCACCGCAAACGGTCCCTCTTTTAATATTCTAACTGATGACACTTCTATTACCTCAGGAGGGAATACTGATCGACGAGTGGGTATGAAACCGGGGGAGACGTGGTATCTCATGGTTAAAAATGAGGGTATGTTTGATACTCGAAACAGCTGTTCTTCTGGATCCTGCGACATCGGTATCAAACTCTATCCGCCAAGTGGCTGGGTTCCTGAATCGTCAGAAATTCCTGAATCGAGTCCGGTAATTCCTGCCTTCCCGTGGACCATTCGTGGTGTGGAATATTCTTCCCAAACAGAGTTTGATGCGGCGATTGCTGCGAGTACATATACCGGCCAAGCGGTGCGTATTAATGGGGTAATGGTTTTTTCTGGATTTGGGCCTGGGGTTGATGGAACAGCACCATAAGCGTCACTTTATCCCACTTGGTTTACTTGGTTCATCTCTCCATGCGCTATACTTAAGTCATCAAGCTCTCATTTCGAGAGGTGTTACTGTATGCATTGGCTTAAACAATCTCCACTACTCAAAACGTTTGTCTCTGCTTTCATCGTACTCTCCCTTGTCTTCGTCTCATACGCACCAGCATTTCAAGCACCAAAACAAGCTGAGGCACTTTTTGGAGTTGGTGATATTGTGTTTGACCCCTCCAATCTTGCACAGATGCTTGAAGATTTTGTAGTTCAAGGGTACCAGCTTGCTAAAGGTGCTATCTCCGCAGCAATGGATACCATCTCTGCATGGGGCACCGAGCTCCTCGCACTCAAGGAGAACTGGCTCGACGGTATTGCGTGGTACGCCATCAACCTTATCTTGCACCAATTGGCACAGAGTACCATTCAATGGATTAACTCCGGGTTCAATGGGAGCCCTGCCTTCGTGACCGACCTCGGTGGTTTTATGCGTGGCATTGGTGATCAGGTGGCAGGGGAGTTTATCAATGGTACATCGCTCGCGTTTCTCTGTTCGCCGTTTAAGCTCAATGTGCAACTTGCGCTCAAACTCCAGTACTCGAGAGGAAGAAACTTCAATTCTCAGTGTACGCTTTCGAGCGCAGTGAGTAACATGGAGGCATTCCTTGCGGGAGACTTCCTCGCCGGTGGGTGGGACGGGTGGTTCAAGATGACGTCTGATCCATATAATAACCCATATGGTGCACTTCTTATGGCACAAGAGGAGCTCAGTATGCGTCTCAGTAGTGCACGTGGGCAGGAGATGAGCAGTCTTAACTTCAGTAAAGGGTTCCTCAGTGTGAAAGAGTGTGCCAAGTGGAGTGACACCAACTCTGGTGACGCATACTGCGAAAAGTATGAGACGGTCACTCCGGGAAGTGCGATTGAACACCAGCTCAATAGCACACTCGACATCCCCAACAATCGTCTCATGGTTGCGGACGAAATCAATGAGATTATTGCGGCGCTCTTAGGGCAACTCGTGAAGAAAGCATTTGCGGGTGCGGGCGGACTCCGTGGTATGACGAGTTCTTCGTATGGTGCAGGGAGTGGGAGTTACTTCACTGACCTTGAAAATGACACAACATCGCTTGGGTTTAACTATCATCCTACGTCGACCGCACAAAGTGTGCTCAACCAGTACGGCAACATAACTGAGGGATACGTTCCAGGAGAGGTGACGAATATATTGAATGGGGGTGGGGGTACGGGTGGGAATACGGGTGGGGGTGGAACATCAGGCGGAAACGTGGGTTCTTGTACGGTAACAGGTACTCCAGAAGAAGGCCCTCAGTGGCATGCGGATTACCGCTTTACTGAGTCAAACCTCACGAACGCTCAGAGGAACTATAACTGGCTCATGGATACCTATGGTTCATCGTGGGGCTTTTCATACATATACGGTTCTCGAGCTTTGTTACTCCACAATCAATTTCGATTTGCCTTTGATCCAGAAGCTGCCATGATTGTGAATATCTTTGGTGGGCAGGGGCAGTGTTCAGTCTTTGGTTGCCCTCTCGATATGATACGACCGTTCGGAATCAATGTTCGCAATCAAACACTGACAACTATTGATCCTAAGGTGAGTATTGGGCTTCCATACCCAGATAATGATGATGTTGGATCATCCTCATCCTGTGCCGGAGCAGGAAATACGGGAACGAACGTCTTACCAACTCCTACTCCAAGCCCTTCCGCTCCTGCCTTCCCGTGGACGATTGATGGTTCAGCGGTTGGAACACTCAAGGATGCCTTTATTGCAACTGGAGCAACTTTTGACGCTTCTGGAAATCTCACTAAGGCTGGAAATTGTCTTCGTGTACGAAGTATCTCATCGGGTGCGATATGGATAGAATCATTTTCTGCATATGGCAGTTCGTTTGGCCCTTGCAAAAATGCAACAACACCATAAATAGTCTCACCAATACACTGGGGTTTCATTGTGAGCACTATGGTTCGTTGTTACAATAAAGGTGTGACCGAGGGTAATGTTTTCGTTGTGGCAACACTAGAAGAAATTAAAAATAATCCTCAATCAATATTCTGGGGTTGCGCTCTGCAATTCTTGGTTTGTGTGTAGTAAATACTTTGGGTAAACGGGGGGGGCAGATTATACATCGTGGAAATAGTCCAAAACAACAAAATACTCCAAAGGTTCCTTCTGGGCTTTTTGTTGGTTGTGTTGGTTGCAACTCCTTTCTTTTCTTCTATTAATCATACTGAGGCGCAAGTACCCAGCGACGCAGAAATTGATGCACTTATCCAAAAAGCGACCGCTGGTTCTGTTAATGCCCCTTTTGTAACGGATGAGCAACTCACCAGAGATCTTTCGCAACCTGCAAACAAACCGGCAAACAACCCAACAAATGTTGCAGCGGTGGCTCCGAAGCCTGGAGATATCTCGTGGCTCGACAAATTGGGAAATACCATAGGAACGATTGTGCTCAATATTGCATCCTCTATCACGTGGCTAGGGGGGAAGATACTTGAATGGTCAATTGACAAACTCGTGTTGAATATGGGAATGATGATTAATGAAAGTGGTATGGGGGGAGTCATCAATCAGGCATGGACAACAGTTCGAGACATCTGCAACCTCGCATTCATTTTTGGCTTTATTTACATCGGTATCCGTACCATTATTGATGGTGACTCTGCCAATACTAAACGATTCCTTGCCTCAATAATTATGGGGGCCGTCCTTATCAACTTCAGTCTCTATTTCACCAAAATAGTCATCGATGTTTCAAACTATATTTCTGTTGAGATTGTCGCAGCAATGAAGGATGGGACGGCATCGATTTCACAAGGTTTTGCAGAAATATTGCGGGTACAAACTCTTTTTACCACCCCTGGAGACAACGCGGCCTCGCTTGCGGGACTAACTAAAGGCGGGAATTTTTCATACTTTATTATGGGTGCCATCTTCCTCATTGTGGCGGGGTTTGTGCTCGCGGCGGGAGGTTTTCTCCTCATCATTCGATTTGTGCAACTTGTATTTATTATGGTGTTTTCACCCATTCTCTTTGCTGCAACGGTCTTCCCTAAGACAGAGCAGTATGCCGAAAAACTCTGGTCTCAACTATTCAGTCAGGCGTTCTTCGCACCGGTATACCTTTTTATGCTCCTCATTTCCATGAGATTGCTTCAGGGTGCTATGAGTGCACTTAAGATCGCAGAAAATAAAAAAGATTTTTCAGACGCCCTTGCTGGTATGTATACGGACAGTTTTGATATTGTTCTCATGTTCATTATCTCTATCATGTTCCTCATCATTTCCCTCAAGGCTGCGCAACAAATGGGTGCGGTGGGGGCGGATAAGGCACTGGCGTTTGGAAAGAGTATTCGTGGACAGGCACAAAGTGCAATTGGAAGAAATACCATTGGGCGTCTAGGTGAATGGACAAGTAGAAAACAACAAGAGGCAAGGGAGAGCAATAGTAAAGGACGACAATTTGGTGCTGCTCTTCTCCGTGGTACTGGAATAAATTCAGCGGCTACTGCTGGCGCAAATGCAAAATGGGGTGGTTCAACATCTCGTGTTGACGCGAAAAAGGAGAACAAAGAAGTTGATAGGGCTCGTGCAAAAAATGCACAAGTTACTAGAATATCTGACGCTGTTAAAGCTGGGACGAGTGCTCCTGCTGACGCTCGGGGAGATAATGCTCGTATTGCGATGGAAAGTGCACTTGCTGGAGCTTCAACGGAACAAATCCTTGCTCTCTTAGATAACCACAAAGCGGGTACTATTGAACACTCTGCAATTATCGGTAATCTGTCATCGAGTCAATTTGATAGTGTGATGAAGTCGAAGCCGGAAGACCTTGATGATAAGAAGAAGGAAAACCTTCGAACTGTACGTGCGACCGCGGTAGAGAATAGGCTAATAGAAAATGAAAACCGGAAGAGAGCTGCAGGGGTAGCCCCTGGGGCACCCGCACCTGCTGCTGCAACAATTGAAGATGTGATGGGGAAAGCGGATGGAAAAGATCTTGACGCACTTGGCTACAATACGGTTTATGAAAATGCTGGTGTACTCACAAGTAAGCAAATTGATGATATGAGTAGTCTCACCCCAACCTCAAAAGCTCGTCTAAAAGAGAAAAGATCACGTGATTTGATTGATTTATATCACTCAGCTGGATCAGCGAGTGCTCGTGCTGTATTTGATAATTTTAAAGATGTTGAAGCTGCAAAATTGCCTAAGGAAATTTTAGTTGATCCGGGCGCAGCTGAATATCTCAACGTAAATATACTTAACAAGATACTTGATAATGATGGATTAACGGCCGCCGACAGAACTACCATTAAGACAAATGTCCAGGGTTACCACGCAGGAAGACCTACCTCCGGCACCTTCACTAATTTCTTTAACTCAGCACTAGGAAGTCGCTACTAAATATATGAACGATGAACTCGAAAAAAAAAGAATAACCACCTACAGAACCGCAACTGAAACGGTGCGACAACTCTACGGCAATCTGGAATTAGGAGAAGCTTTAGGTTTAATGGTTGAAAAGTTTAAGTTTGTTGAACCAAAACGACGTATATTTATTGATATTGTCGGGGATATCATTCTTGGCTTTAATCCAAAAATTGAGCTTCCCAAATTACTTATGAATGGTGTTGGTCTAAGCGAAATTGATGCTAAACAGGTTGCAAATGAGCTCGCACATTTCCTTACTCAGATTGGTGAACCCTCCGTTCCAACCGCTGTCCCCGACACCAAAGAACGACTTGACCTTCGACCGCAAGGAATAGAAACTGTCGTTCCTGAGATACCAAAAGCCCCTACCGCCCCACAACAGGGAGCACGACCACTCACCCGTGAAGAACTCATGAATGCACTCTCACCAAAGCGCACCATGGCTACCGATATTGAAGCAGTTCGGCAAAAGCAAGGAACTGAAAAACCAAAAGAATCATTCCCTGGGTACGATGCCTTTCGGAAATTAGACAAGGATAAGAAATAGCGAGAAGAACACAGCCGGCTCCAAAGGATCCGGCTGTGTTTTTATTTTCCTTTTTCGTTTTTAGATTTTAGTTTATTTTTCTCTATTCAATATTCAATATTCCATATTCAATATTTTGGTCTTTGGTTTTTCGTTTTTAGATTTTAGATTTTAGATTTTAGATTTTAGATTTTCTTCGTATCCCACACAAAAATATCCCAAGCGGTAAGAAATACGATACAATGGTGCTATGAGATTTGAAGTACCGCAGTTTATTGAAGTGGAAGATAAAATTGTTGGCCCGCTCACGTGGCGCCAGTTTGTGTACGTCGCCGGAGGGATTGGTCTTTCAGTCATTCTTTTCTTTGTCCTCGATAATTTCTTTCTGTTTATCCTCACCGGCGTTCCGGTAATGGCACTTTCTGGATTCTTAGCATTTCACCGCATCAACAATCGCCCGTTCTCAATATTTCTTGAATCAGTAATTAACTATTTCACCAAGAGTAAGTTGTATCTTTGGAGAAAAGAGAAGCAGCAAACAATTGTGACAAAACGTGAGGAATCAATTGCAATTATCCCTGAGGAGCTTCCGGTGAAAAAGAACCTGAATGCTCTTTCTCGAAAACTTGATTTTAATACATTGCAAAAATAGATAGAAATTCCATGCAAAAAAGTACCGCTTCACAACATTTTGTCCCCGTTAGCGATATTCGTGATGGTATTGCCATACTGAGTAACGGGCAGATGTGTATCGTGCTTCTTGCATCATCAATTAACTTCGCACTTAAATCCTCAGACGAACAAGAGGCAATCCTTAGCCAGTTTCAGTCGTTCCTCAATACGCTCGATTTTTCGCTCCAAATTTATGTACAGTCACGCCGTCTCGACATTCGCCCATACATGGAAATTCTTCGAGCCCAAGAAGTCAATCAGTACAACGACCTCATGAAAATCCAACTCCGTGAGTACATGGAGTTTATTCGTACATTCACCGAGGAGGTGGACATCATGTCAAAAAACTTTTTTGTGGTGATTCCATACACACCCCCAAGTATTGATGCTTCGGGAATTAAAGATTTGCTCAACTTCGGTGGAAAAAAGAAGGAAACCGTCATCGACCCCGCAAAATTTATCGAGGAGCGGAGCCAGCTTGAACAACGGGTTTCGGTCGTTGAACAAGGTCTTGCGCGCATTGGTGTTCGCACGGTCCCCCTTGGAACCGAAGAGCTCATCGAACTCTACTACCACATTTTTAATCCGGAGGACATGTCTTCAGCACCTAAACATTAATTACCATGGGAATACTCGATTTACTCAATTTGAATAAAAAAGCACACGAATCCGAGTCTGGTGCCCTTGATAGTGATACTCCACTCACCACAAAAGATGTCATCGCGCCTTCTGCAATCAGTGTGAATCCGCGAAGTATCAATATAAGCGGAAAGCTTGCGCGCGTATTTTTTGCAGTCTCATACCCAAGGTACTTAAACGACGGCTGGATGGAACCTATTCTTAATATTGAACGCGAGCTTGATGTTTCAATTATCATCCACCCCATAAGTACTGCGGATACTCTCAAAAAATTTCAAAAGAAGGTTGCTGAAGTACAGAGCCAAATCAATATCCGCGCCGAGCAGGGAATGGTGCGCGACCCACAGCTCGATGCCGCATACCGCAACCTCGAAGACCTTCGCGATAAGCTCCAGCAAGCCGAGGAGAAGCTCTTCAATGTTGGTCTCTATATTGCGATATACGGAGCAACCGAGGCGGACCTCAACAAGTC
This sequence comes from uncultured Candidatus Saccharibacteria bacterium, assembly GCA_964593375.1. GTDB lineage: Bacteria > Patescibacteriota > Minisyncoccia > Phycocordibacterales > UBA918 > Damh-18. Next base: position 8,816 of record CAZQIF010000007.1, read on the forward strand.
TGAGTCTGAAATTAAGAGTGCGCTCGATGCGCGACTCATCTACATTAAGCCGGCGCTCTTCCAGCAAGAGCAAGGGTTCCAGAGTGTTATCCCAACAGTGAGCGATGAGCTCCTTGTACACAGCAAGTTTAATTCCTCACCACTCTCAAGTTTTTTCCCATTCACCTCGTTTGACCTCACTGCGGATACCGGTATCCTCTACGGCATCAATCGACACAATTCCTCTCTCGTTCTTTTTGATAGATTCTCGCTTCCAAATTACAACTCAGTGACCTTCGCCACTTCAGGTGCTGGAAAGTCGTACGCACTCAAGCTTGAAATTTTGCGCTCGCTCATGTTCGGTACTGAAATTATTGTGATTGACCCAGAGCGTGAGTATGAATATCTTGCTGAGGCAACAGGTGGACGCTACTTTAATATTTCACTTTCCTCAAATCACCACATCAACCCGTTTGACCTCCCACTCCCGCAACCTGACGAGAGTCCGGAAGACCTTCTTCGCTCACACATCATCGAGCTTGTGGGCCTCTTCAAACTCATGCTCTCGGGGCTCACCCCAGAAGAGGACGCAATTGTCGACCAAGCGCTACGGGAGACGTACGCACTCAAAGACATCACCGGTGATGCTGACTACTCGGGGCTCGAGCCACCAATGCTTTCTGACTTTGAGATGGTACTCGCTGGTATGGAGGGAAGCGAATCACTTGTACAACGACTCAGTAAATACACGTCGGGTACTTGGGCAGGTTTTATCAATCGTCCCACCAACATCGACATCAACCAGAAATTTATCGTTTTCTCCCTCCGTGATATGGAGGAGGAGCTCAAGACGATTGCAATGTACATCGTCACGAATCATATCTGGAGTGCGATTCGTCGCGAGCTTAAAAAGCGTCTCCTCGTCATCGATGAGGCGTGGTGGATGCTCAAATCGCAAGATACCGCCGTGTTTCTTCATAACCTCGCAAAACGCGGTCGAAAGTACTACCTCGGACTCGCAACCATCACCCAAGATGTCGACGACTTCCTACGCTCTCCGTATGGCGTCCCTATGATTACAAACTCCTCAATGCAAATGCTCATGAAGCAGTCACCCACCTCAGTTGATACGCTCCAGAGCGTCTTTAATCTCACCGACGAGGAGAAGTTCCTCCTCCTTGAATCTGGTGTGGGGGAGGGGATATTCTTTGCAGGCATGAAACACGTTGCGATTAAAGTCATTGCCTCATACACCGAAGATCAAATCATTACCTCCGATCCGTCACAAATTTTGCAGATAAAAAATGCACGTGCTGAACTTCAGGGTAATCGGTGATGCAGTATGCAAAACAAATCAAATGCGGTAACTAAGGAAGAGGAGCGTTTCGATTCTCGTGCTACTACGGAAGAGTTTCGCAAGGGTGGTGTTGCGAATGTTCAGTCTTCGGTTAAGAAGTTTGCAAATCGTATACCGGTGTCGAACGATGCTTCATTTGATTCCGAATCCGCGAATGATGTTATTTTTGAATCAAAAGAAGATACCGAAAATCCACATAAGCCCTCTAATATTCGGTTCATTAACCGAACGAGGGCGCGAGGAGTTGCAGGAGATGTTAAGCGGAGAACGGTAGAAAATCGTACACGTGAAGCAAAAAGAAAGCTACGTGGCCTCCGTGAGGTTAATAAATCGGGCACTTTTGGATATGCGGGTGCGGGGGCAAAATTTCTTCCTCCACAGGCTAAGGTTGCGCTCACTGCGGCAAAAAGCCTAAAAAAAATAAAGGGTCTCGCGGGGTGGACCATATTTTGGCCCGTTCTTTGGGCTTCTGTTGCTCAGATTGTGTGTGGTGTTGTGTCACTCATTGGCTTTGGGTTACATAGTATCTTTTTAAGTTTTAAAACAGAAAGTTGGTGGGGAGTATTTACCAATTGGATTGTTGATATGGTAACCTCGTTCATTAAGCTTGAAGATTTCGGTTGGGTTTTTTATGTACTCGCCACAATGATTGCGATGGGTATTTTTATCGCTTGTACTATTGTGTTTTATATGCGTGGCGTGAATGCCTTTGATTCAACTATATCTTTTTTGATTGCTTCCTTTTGTCTTGCCTTTAGTATGCTTCCTGTTCTTAACCTTATTCCTTCACTCCTAATCTGGGTAATATATGTAAATACTCGTTCGACCGCCTCATTATTCAGTTCGTGAGCATGTGTTCCTTCGTGTGCGTGGTAAACTTAGAGTATGGTTTGGATTAAGCATAATTATTTTTCCCTTGTGCTTCTTTTGATATTATCCTTGCACTTTTCGTTTGTTCCTACCAATTTTCTCGATGCACAAATATCAATTTCTGCAATGGAAACAACCGCATCACTTTTAGTAGAGCCAAGATTCCCTGCACCTAATTCACGTGTAACCGTATCACTCGACGCGTATGCGGTTGACACACTTGGTGGGTCGACCCGCTGGTATGTTGACGGAAAGGAAATTGTGACACAACAAAATCAGCAATCGGTTTCTTTTGTAACAGGAGCAATTGGAACAAAACATGCTGTTCGCGCGGTTGTTTCGTTCACCAATAGACCTGGCTTTGAAGCAAAACTCACGATTCCTATTAATCAGGTTGACCTCATTATTGAGTCGCAAACGTACACACCTTCGTTTTATCGAGGGCGAGCACTCCCAGGTGAAAACGCAGTGATTCGAGCGATTGCGGTAACACACACGAAACCACCTGGTAATCCAGCGCTCTATACGTATGAATGGAAGCTTGATGGTGACGTACTTTTTGGTGGGCCAATTCTCGGCAAACAAGTAATGTACTTCAACATGCCTGAATTTCTCGATCATTCATTGTCGGTCACGGTGTATGGCGTGGATGGTGTCGCACTCGGAAGGGAATACATAGCACTCAACCCAGTAGAACCTGAGGTGCATTTCTATGAAGAAAATCTGCTCCGCGGCCTCAGTCGCAAAGCACTCACTAGAGAATTCACACTCATAGGTGAGGAAACAACTATCTATGCAGAACCGTACTTCATGAACACTGATATTACTAACACTAAGGGTACGTTTGAGTGGCGACTCGACGGTGCACTTGTGCAATCAGAAAGCGAAAGAAGGAACGCCATCACGCTCCGCCATACGGAGGGAGAGGGTTCGGCAAATATTGGATTTAGGTATGTCCTCGATAGCATTCCGATACAGTATATACAGGGGGCATTCGATATCTTCTTTAAATAACTCATGAAAACAATAACCTTCTCTCATCGACAATTTTTTCAAGTAATTTTTTCAGTTTTAAGCCTCCTTGTTCTTGCGTGCCTGTTTTTCCCTTTAGTAACCCTTGGTGCTGATTTTGTTCCACTTGTTAAGTTGCCGGGGGTAACCCAGACGCAACCTGGCGGTCTCGCAAACTATTTAAATAAGATCTACTTATTCCTTATTGTGGTTGGTTCAATCATTGCCGCAATTAGAATTTCTATCGCTGGCGCTGAATATGCGTTCACCGACATTGTCACAAGCAAGGAAGACGCTAAGAAGCACATCTATGGTGTCCTGATTGGACTCGCCATCCTCCTCATCCCATTCATTGTTCTCAGCACCATTTATCCAGCGCTTACCAGTTTGGATATTTTAGGAAATGCTGGAGCGTTGAAATCAACCATCAATAAAACCCTTCCAGGGACACCTTCAACAAACGGACTTAGTGTTGCAAATGCAACAAACCAGGAGGCAGCTAAATTAAATAATGAGTGTAAGGGGGGGATGACTATGAGTGGTTCTGTTTTGTGTTGTTCTGATATAAATTACACAGGACCTCACAAGTGCACCGGTGACCAAAAACCGACCGACGCAAACAATACCCTTGGAATTGACACACTCCGTGTGTATGGGAGTCAGGAAGAAATTAAAAATTATATTGCTGCGCAAGTTGATTTGATTAGAACTGAGGATGGTGTTGCTCCTAAATATAATTTTGTTGGTCTCTCTACTGCTTCATTGGAGAACGCCTCTTGCGATCTCTACCTTACCGGCAGTAAGCCAATCTTTTTTAAAGTTACTGGTGCTAATAATTTAAAGGTACCACAGAACTATCTTGTTTGTGTTAAATGATATAGAAATCTTTTTATGAAAAAAACACTACTCATCATCCTTGGCGTCACCATCCTCCTTTGTGTGGTGGGTGTGTGGGTATATCTCCTTGTGTTTGGCACACCAAAGGACTCTGGTGATGTTTTTTCCGACTTCGGGATTGGTGGCTCAAATGAGCAAATCGTGCCAAGTACCGATTTTGTTGTTGATACCGCCCCTGTTACCACCGAAGGTGCGCCACAGGCACTCAAACAACTCACCTCGCGCCCTGTTGCAGGAGCTGTTTTTATTAGTGGTGGAATTAGGTATATGGAGCGAGGAACTGGGTATATCTATGACATTATGTTTACAACCGGAAATGAAAGTCAGGTGAGTGGCACAACAATACCACGCACCACCTCTGCTCAGTTTTCGGAAGACGGTACTCGTGTCGTTGTATCAACTGAATCAGTGGGTACAGAGCAGTTTAGTGTTGGCACACTTGGAACTGACGCAGAGGAAGGGGGAAGTCTCTTCACTAAGAATCTGCCCCTTGGTGCGCGTGAAGTATCATTTGTTGATTTGACTCGTATTGCATACCTAGAAACAACAACACTGGGCTCTGGTGGTGTTCGATACGACATTGTTGCGGGAACAAGTTCTATACTCTTCAATATTCCACTTAGTGATATACGTGTGTTGTGGGGAAGTAAGGCGTGGGGAGAAACAATATATGTGTATACGACTCCAACCAACACTCAGTATGGCTCTTTGTATGGTGTATCAAAAAATGGTTTAGATTATGTTGCCCCTCAAGAGTTGGGGCTTATGGGGGTTCGATATGATGGCGGTTTGGTTATTTCTGGAGTACGCGATTTGAATTTATTTTCTGAAGGACATGATGGTGTGGCGATTAAGCAATTACCTTTGTATCTTTTCCCTGAAAAGTGTGTAGTTAATCCTCGTTTGGTACGAACATTATATTGTGGTGCCACCATTCAGAAACCAACTGGAGAATACCCTGATGTGTGGTACAAGGGGATTATTTCACTCTCAGACACTCTTTGGATGGTGGATGCCGCCAGCACAGAGGCTCTGCTCCTCAGTGATTTTCAGAGTGAAAGCGGTCGTGAAATTGATGTCGCACAGATTGGGACGAATGTTGATGGTACTCTCATTTACTTCATTAATAAAAATGACGGCTCGCTTTGGATGTTTGATACCACTATCTAAGGGTAGGGTTATGAGCAAAACAGGCGCGGTCCAAAGGACCGCGCCTGTTTATGTAAAGGGAATCACCCTCAAACCAAAACATTATCCTAAATACAATATTTTATATATATTTTTATATTTATATTATGATGTCCACGTGGACATCATAATATAAATCTGTTTCATACTTAGATTTACTAGTCCATCACAGAATGCCCGTCAGCACTACTCTAGGGCACGACGTGAGAATTTTACTCTATTCCAAATTCATTACGAAGTTGTGTATCGTTTTCTATATATCCAACTTTCATATACAAGACATCATTTGAAACTCCAAGGTGTGTTTTAAGAATAGTTATAAAATCATCGCAGGGGTATGGGTATACCCAGACACTTTGTTGAAGAATTTTGAAGCCGTACATATTCATAGCTCTTCTCAATTCTCTTCTTAATTTATTTTTTGAGATAGGTACATCAAACACCACAACTCTCCATACCTGATCCCATTTCTTTTGTTTTGTTTCTATATTATGTGAGTTCCGCAAAAGGGCTTCCCATTTTCCACGGCGGGTGATTTCAAGCTGTATTGTTCCATCTTTTTTTATTGTCCTTTTTACTAATCCTGAGCGAATGAGGGACTTAAGATTTCTCTCAATAGCTTGTTTGTGTGAATATTTTTTTCTTTTTAAAAAGGGTGCAACAGCCATTGGTAATCCGGGGAGCAGGGCAAATAATGTCACAATACCAGCGACTGCAATGCTTGCGAGAATAACCTCTCCAACGGGACTTATTTTGGGTATCTGAATTTTTCTCTTACTCTTTTGTAGTTTTTTACTCATTTTCTAGAATTTTCCTATTTATATTATCATGTACACGTGGACATGATAATATAAAATTGGTTTATCTTGAATTCTCTCTGTGTTATCTTTTCTTCTTTCTTCTTTCTTCTTTTTGAAGTAGCGGGCCCCTATAATGTTGTTTTACTTTGGGGGCATTTTTAGACCTTTATGCCTTACAACATACTCCTGCCCAATCGCCATGATGTTACTCACAAAGAAGTAGAGTGCAATAGCCGCTGAGACGGTGTATGCAACAACAGTGATGAGAATGGGCATCATGTATCGCATTTGTATGTGCATACTGCGTGAGAGGTCATCTTTAAAATCTGGTTTCGCATTTGGGTCTCGGGGTTTTGGTTTTGGGAGTGAGAGATGTGAGTGTATGAACTGAGTCACACCTGCAAGGAGCGCGAGTGGGAGGCTTTTTGCAGTGATGTCAATGAAACCAAGAAAAATCATGTTTGCGGTTTCTGGTTTTGGGATAAATGAGTAGAGCAAATCGATGTTGATATCAGGGAGAGGGACACCTCCTCCACGTGATACGGAAAGGTAGAGCGCAATCACGATAGGAATCTGGACAAAGAGAAGAATGATACTTGAAAATGGGTTCACACCAGCATTTTTGTACAGTTCCATCATTTTGAGCGCCTGCTCTTCGCGCTTATCTTTATACTTTTCTTTGAGCTCTTTAATTTTTGGTTCTATTTCTTGCATTGCAAACTGTGTGCGCGCCGCTTTGAGTGAAAGTGGGAGGAGCACAAGCTTTACGAGAACCACCGTGAGAATAATGGCAATACCCACATCTCCATAGGGTACGGTATCAATAAAAAAAACGAGACTGTTATAAACCGGATCAAAGAATAGTGTGTGCCAAATTGTACTCATCATAATCGTGTGATATTAAGTCATTATTCTATTACATATGGAACTCATTTCAAAACCTTACACAAAAGTTAAAATTTTTTTATATAGTTTTGTTCCGGATTGTCGACATCCAAAATTTGGTGAAAATGCCTTTAAAATTCCTCACCAGGGGTATCTATGGCTCGAAATTTTGCAGACATTTTCCCTCAAATTTTGAACGTCTTTGAATCTCGGAAGGTTTTGAAAGGAGTTCTCGTCGCTCTTCCAATTAAGTCCAGAATGTCTGCTTTGATAGCAGGGAAGGTAAGCACTCTTGCCCCAGGCTTTGCAATGAGTATAAACACCCCCACAACACTCCTTCCGTGAGTATAAATACGGACAATGTCATACACACGACGTCGCAATTTGTTTCGTTTCACCGCAGTCTTCTCCACCTTTTTTGAAACAACAACAGATGCATGAAGTTCGTTGTGTGGTGTGTAGACAAGTTGAAAATATGGTGAGTTCTGTCGCTTTCCCACAGAAAAAAAACGATTGAATTCAGCTCTGCTCAATCGTTCTTTTTTGCGCATCATGGGTACAGTCTACGACTATACACTCAATTTTGCACGCCCTTTTCGGCGACGCGCCTTGAGAACACCCGCGCCACTCTTTGATCCTGAGCGAACAAGAAAACCGTGCGTGGTTGCGCGCTTCTTCTTTTTTGGTTGATAGGTTCGTTTTGACATATCGTGTGGTTATTAGAGGACGTAAATGTACACCAGACCGCCTTTTTGCGCAATAGAGAAAAAAGTTGTGTTTTGGTTTGAGTGTTGCGGTAAAAACTCTTCTCAAAAATAAGTCATTAAGTTCTCCACATCTTATACACAGAGGTTGTGCACCTTTCATTATTTCATTGTGGTTTTACATATCTATTTACACTTTTCCACAGGCCGGTATAATGCTTCCTGTTATCTACGTGAATTAAGTATCACCATGAGTTATCTCCCTAGTACATCAACAAGCATTCTGCAGACAGAACAAATTGATGTAAAAAAGCTTTGGGATGATGCACTCGTAAATATTGAGCTCTCAATCACCGCGGCGAACTTCAAAACATGGTTCCGCGACACCTACATTCTCTCTCTTGAGGATGGAACTATTACCCTTGCGGTACCGAGCGTTTTTGTACGCGATTGGGTACAGGATAAGTTCCAAGCAATGATTTTAAAGACACTCCGTGAGCTTACACCCTATGTACGCAGTATTGAGTATGCGGTAGTGCAACGAAACGATCGTAAGATTGAGACTTCTAAGAAGCAGACAGTTAATGCATCTCTCCCCCTTGAGGAGTACTACATAAACAAAAGCGACAACCTCAACCCAAAATATATTTTTGAGACGTTTGTGGTGGGGCCTTTTAATGAACTCGCACACGCGGCTGCAAAAACAGTGGTGATGAAGCCAGGAATCGCGTACAACCCACTTTTTGTATATGGAAAGACTGGGCATGGAAAGACACACCTTATCCAAGCGATTGGTAATCAACTCAAACGACAGGGGAGAAAGGTGTTTTATGTAACGAGTGAGCGTTTTACCGTCGACTATATGAATTCACTCCAGAGTGGTACGGCGAATAGTTTTAAGGATAAGTACCGCCAGTACGATGTGCTCATTATGGATGATGTGCAGTTTCTCACTAATAAAGAGAAGACGCAGGAGGAATTATTCCACCTCTTTAACGCAATGCACGACAACAATAAGCAGATTGTGTTTTCAAGTGATGTTCATCCGGCACTTATGTCAAATATGGAGGACCGACTCAAATCACGTTTTTCTCAGGGAATGATTGTGGATATTCCACCCCCCGATTCAGAGTCAAGATGTGCAATTTTGAAAGCTAAAGCTGCACAAAACACCCTTACCCTTACTGATGAAGTAGTTGAACACCTTTCAAGTATTATTGAAGGAAACATTCGTGAACTTGAGGGTGCACTCAACACTATTCTTTGCCAATCACAACTACTTGGTCGCTCACTCTCACTTGATGAAGTAAAAGTGCTTATTAAAAATAGCACCCGCCCACGAAAATCACTTGCCGTCTCAGACGTGGTGGATAAAATTGCACGATATTTTGATATTGAACCTGCGAGTATTTATGAAAAAACACGCAGGAAGGAGGTGGTGAAACCGCGCCAGCTCATTATGTATATCCTACGAGAGGATTTTCAAGTTTCATATCCTGCAATAGGTCAAAAACTTGGCGGTCGTGACCACACCACAGTGATTCACTCGTGTGAAAAAATAAAACGAGAGCTTCTTTCTGATACTGATTTAGAGGAAGAGGTGTCACAAATACGAACACTCCTTAAGTAGGGTGGTGTGTATTAGTACTGGATAACATTGTATGAGTTCTTTATAACAAGTTGGTATTCGGTAAGAAAATTATGAGTAAGAAGGAAATTTCTTTGGTGTGTGTTTTTATACAACTAAAAAAATCTTTACTCACACCTTATAAAAATAATTCATGAAGTAATACACATCACTACCAAAAAAGAAGCTCAAAAAAACAATGTATTTAAAAGGGTTTCTAAAGATTTCCACAAATCCACACATATAATAATAGATAGTAGGGAGTTTAAAAAAAAGAATAGTTAAAAAGATATGCACATCACGATTGAAACAATTGAACTACAGAAAGCACTTGAGAGTGTTACTCGAGTGAGCACAAAACATATCACACTCCCTATTCTTCAATGTGTACTCCTTACTGCTTCAAAAAATACACTTTCTCTCAAAGCAACTAATTTAGAAATAGGTATTGAAGCCACTATCACCACACAAATAGAAACAGATGGTGTAGTAGCTGTCCCCGCTCAAATTCTTCTCCAGATAGTGAATTTAATTACCCAAAAAACTACCACACTATACACAGAAGAAACCGTTCTAGTTATTGAAACAAACACATCAAAAACTGAAATTAAAAGTATTCCACCAGAAGATTTTCCTACTATTTTGAAAGTTGATACATCACCAATAACAATAAAAGGTTCACTTTTTGCACTTGGTATAAAAACCACCGCGTTCACCGCTTCCCAGTCATCAATTAAACCTGAGCTTGGAAGTGTGTATATTTTTCAAAAAAAAGAGCACTCACTCACTTTTGTAGCAACTGATTCATTCCGGCTTATGGAAAAAACAATTCCACAACAAGGGTTGATACTCAATGAATCTATACTTATTCCATATAAAAATGCACTTGAGCTCGCACGGATTGCTGAACAAGAAAATGGGGATATAAAACTATTCACAACCGAAAACCAATGTGCGCTTCAGGTGGGGAATATATACATTACATCACGACTTGTGAGTGGTACCTTTCCTGATTATGAACAAATTATTCCAAAGGAATATGTTACCCACGCAACTACCCTCACTAATGATTTTATGCACACCCTTAAGAAAACAAATATTTTCTTAAATAAATTCATGCAGGTGACACTCACCATCTCTTCAAAAAGTATTACCCTCTCATCACAAAGTAGTGAGTTTGGCGCCACAACAGAGTCAATACACGCAACAACCGAGGGGGAGGACCTCACATTAAATTTTAACCAACGATACATCGCTGATGTAATTTCTCATATTATCGACGATAGTATGAAATTCCATTTTGCAGGAATTGGGCGACCGGTAGTGATCGAAAACCTTCATGATAGAACACTTCGCTACTTGGTGATGCCAATGAATAAATAATGTTTGTATGAGAAAGAACGGGCGCGGAGAAATAACAAAAATTGCAGATCTCTTCGCAGTCTATAAAATGCGTTTAAAGGCCCCACAAGGGGTTGTGGTAAAGACTTTTAGTGAGGTGGTACACGATTTACTCAATCTCCAAGTTAAGGAGGGTTGGTGTTCATATGCGGTCACCCCAAAAATCCTCTATATCTCTTCTCCGGGGCCGTTTAAATCTGAAATTTTGATGCATAAAAAAGAAATTCTCACCCACCTCAAAGGTAGGCTTGGTGAAAAGAGTGCTCCGCAAGACATTTTATAGGCCCTCAATCTCTATGATTACGATCATCCCTATTTCTTTGGGGGGTTTCTTCGTTTGTGCTACTACTCACTGTCATGGTCATAGCACTCATTAATTCCATTTTCCATTTTGTGACTGCATATTCCCAGTACTCAAACTGCCCATCAGTATTCGGGTTTGATGGATATTGCCCTGTCGGATCATTTTTATCAACATAGTAGAGAATTGAATGAGCACTCTCGATGGTGTTGGTGAGATTTAACTCAGGAATTTCAACATTCTCACCAGGAGATGTTGCAATAGTTGCTACCGGATCAAACCACACTCCACGGAGAACTGGTTTTGCATCACTTGGTGTGGGGATTGGTTTAACAAATGTTTCCTTAGGGTATTTCAGGAGCGCGACATCCATAAACGCGCGCCACATCGGGGTAATAATAAGCCCCGACAGTTCATTCATAGGACTATTATCATTGTTTCCTGCCCATGCACCCACCGCAAGGTTTGGTGTATAGCCAATAATCCATGCATCACGCTTGTCATTGGTGGTTCCTGTTTTTGCAGCGACATCTCGCCCAGGGAAATAGAGGAGTGAGTTTGCACCATAGAGTGGTGTTCGTGCGACGTTGTCTGAAAGGATGTCAGAAATATTTCGTGAAACCTCAACATCAAGCACCCGTTTTGGTTCTGGTTTAAATTCTTTTATTACATTTCCACTACTATCTTCAACACGAAGTATTCCATGCAACTCACTTTTTATACCTTCATCTGCAAACACACCATATGCACCAACCATTTCAAGAAGCTTAACTTCACCACCACCAAGGACGAGCGTAAGCCCGTATTGGCCAGGGTTCGTGAGTGTGGTGATTCCTAAATCCCGCGCAGTTTTAATAGAGGGTGCAACCCCCGCAAGGTAAAGTGTCTTAACCGCAGGAATATTGAGTGATTGCGCAAGTGCATTCCGTAAAGTCACTGGGCCACGGAACTTACCGTCGTAGTTGTTTGGTGAGTAACACCCATCATTTGAGGTGAAATTATCAACAGTGCATGTGGTTGAGAATTGTGTTTGAAGGTCGAACACCACGGTGTCGGGAGTGTATCCTTTATTGAATGCGGTGGCATACACAAATGGTTTAAATGAAGAACCCGGCTGACGAAGAGCAAGCGCAATGTTGTAGTTACCATCAATTTCTGAATCAAAATAATCACGCGAGCCGACAAGAACTAAAATCTCTCCTGTTTTTGGGTCAGTGGCAACAAGCGCACCATTCTCTGCATTAAAAGATTTCTCATTACTGAGAGCTTTCTCCTGTACAATTTTTTCTGCAGCATCTTGGAGTTCATAATCAAGGGTGGTAATAACTTTAAGTCCTTTTTCCGCAAGGGAGTCATCACCATACATACCCTCAAGTTGTTCTTTGATGTAAAAAACAAAATGGGGTGCACGGATGCCGGTTGCTGATTGGGGTTTAAATTCAACCACCTCAACAACCGCAGTGTTATATTCTTCAGGAGTTATAACTCCCTGTATCTTCATACGCTCAAGAACTAAATTTTTTCGTTTCTCAAGCTCATTTACATGGTTTCCATAGGGAGAATAGTATGTGGGAAGTTGCGGAAGCGCAGCGAGGTATGCAGCTTCAGCGAGGTTTACATCAGAGGAAGATTTCCCAAAAAAAGAAAGACTCGCCTCCTCAACACCATAAATCGTTCCACCATACGGTGATTCATTGAGATAATGTGAGAGGATTTCTTCCTTTGTGAGCACTTGTTCAAGGCGAAGTGCGAGAATCACTTCTTTGATTTTTCGTGAGAGTTTTTTCTCTCGTTCAAGAATAGAATTTTTAATCACCTGTTGAGTAATGGTCGAACCACCCTGTCCTCCAAGGAGGTTGCCACCCTGAAGGTTTGCAATTGCAGCACGAAGAATCGAGAGTGGACGAACCCCACTATGCTCAAAAAAAGAGTCGTCCTCAATTGCCACAGTTGCATTTTTGATATGACGTGAAATTTTTTCATACGGGACAATGGTTCGGCGAACATCTTGGTGTAGGTCGTAGAGGAGAATCTCACCTGTCCGGTCGTAAATTTTTGTTGATTGGAGGACGCGCCGTTCTTCAAATGAAGAGAGGTCAGGAATATCAAGTGTTGAAATCCAAAGAAAAAGCACACCAGCCGCCACAAGGCCAAGTACAAAAATCAAGATAATAGCGTCAATAATGAGCTCTTTTATATTCAATTTGAGCCATGTAGGTACATTTGACATAACCCCTATGGTAGCACCTAATGGTGCATATATAAATATGAGAATCTTTATTTTTATCGATTCTCAAAAAATCAAAAAGCAGGGTATACTTGAGTGACCAAAATGAACATATGAGCAATATAAACACCAACCCACAAAAGATTGCCGAACTCCTCACACGCGGAGTTGACGAAATAATTCACAAGGAGGAACTCGAAAAGAAACTACTTTCTGGGAAACAGCTTCGAGTAAAACTTGGTATTGATCCCACGAGCGCGAATATTCACTTGGGGCGCTCAATTCCACTTCTTAAACTCCGCGACTTCCAAGAACTTGGTCACCAGATAGTATTTATTGTGGGCGACTTCACCGGAGTGATTGGCGACACCTCTGACAAAGAGAGTGAGCGTCCAATGCTCACCGACGCTGAAATTGGAGAAAACAAAAAAACCTACTTTGAACAAATCGGAAAAATTCTCGATATGAGTACGGTTGAATTTCGAAATAATTCCGAATGGCTTGCTTCTCTCACATACAAAGAAATTGGTGAACATGCCGACCAATTCTCAGTCGCTGACTTTATTGCACGCGACAATATTAAACGACGACTCGAGGCAGGAAAGCGTGTTTCACTCCGCGAGATGCTCTACCCACTACTTCAAGGATACGACAGCGTTGCTATGAGTGCTGATGTAGAGGTTGGCGGGACCGATCAACGATTCAACCTACTTTCCGGAAGAACACTCCAAGAACATTTTGGACAAGTGCCACAAAATATTATTACCAACCCACTCATAAACGGACTCGATGGACGAAAAATGAGCTCAAGCTGGGGAAACACCATCACACTCACACTTCCACCAAGCGATATGTATGGGAAAGTTATGAGTATGGCTGATGGTGAAATTCTCACCTACTTTAAAGTTTGTACCCGAGTACCGCTTCACGAAATCGGAGAAATTGAGCAGAGTATGCAAAATGGTGCAAACCCGCGCGACAGTAAGATGCGACTGGCACGAGAAATTGTTTCTTTCTACCATAGCAAAGATGTGGCAGAGAAAGCCGAAGCCGAATTCATTGAAACATTCCAGAAAGGAAACATTCCAGAAGATGTACTTGAAATTAAGGCACCATACATAGAGGCACTTCTCCAGGCAGAAATCGTAACATCAAAAAATGAACTCCATCGACTTCTTCTCGAAGGTGGTATAAAAAATGCAGAGACGGGAGAGAAGCTTGAAAGTATTCCAGAACATGTTGATGTTCCAGTTATAATCAAAATAGGAAAGCGACGATTTGTAAAACTTATACCATAGCATTGGAACAATCAAAAAACCGGCCATACAGGGGCCGGTTTTTTGATTGTTTCTAGAGCTCGTCTTTGTCGTCAAACGAATCGTAATCGTCAACGTCTTCCTCTTCCTCTTCAAGGAAATCCTCCAATTCTTTTGCATCCGGATCAAGCTCCTCAATCTCTTTGATAACCTCAGGAACTACAAGAGGGACGCCATGTTCGTCGAGCAAATCCTCAGCAAGCTCATCATCAACCAACTCATCAAGGACAGCATCATCTAATTCTTCTTTTTCTTCCTCCTCAAACATAGTAAACGCGAAGATCATAACTACTTATAATTAAAACTGTCTCGTACTTTTTATCAGAAGTTGGTGAGCAATGCAACTCACCTATCCCGCCTTGTGGTGTGCAAGGCAGGTAATACCGACTGCAATTGCATCATACTCATCATCAAGGGCATTTTTAGGCACATTTTGTACCAACCGCATAACCATATCGAACACGGCACGTTTGTCGCTTTTGCCGTATCCAGTGACCGCAACCTTAATCTCTTGTGGGCCAAACTCATATACCGCGCACCCATACTTTTTTGCAAGGTAGAGAATAATCCCACGTGCCTGAGCAACACCAATGGCAGTCTTGATATTCTTATTGAAGAATAGTGTTTCAATACCAACCATGTCAGGCTTGTGTACTCTGAGAAGTTCCTCAACAGCGTTTCCAAGCACGAGGAGTCGTTCAGGAAGGGGTGTGTCGCGCTCTGTGCTCACACAGGTTGAGAAGAGGAGTGCTTCAACACCATCTCTCATTTCGAGGACCGCAACACCAAGACGGTCATACCCAGGGTCAATAGCGAGCACTTTCATGAGAGCATCATAAGTCGAAAAAGTGGAAATGAAAAGCCGGCGCGCCCGAGGGGCGCGCCGGCTTTTCACAAACATAAAATTTTTTTAGAGAGTCTCTTCATCCCCACTACCAGCGGAATCTGCAGTCGTGAAAATATCATGGACATCCTCATGTTCTTCAAGTGCCTCAACAAGCTCCGCAAGCTTTGCTCCATCTTCTTCACCAAGCTCCATAGGGGTATTTGGGATGTACCCATGTGGTGTTTTCATAAAAGCCCATGATGCTGAACCAAGCCCCCCGAGCTGGTACCCAAGTTTTGAAAGCGTGTGTTTGATTTCTGGGGTCGTTCGATTCGAGTTATCAGTCACTGCGGTAATAACCATTGCAACCCCACCAGGGCCATAGGTTTCATAAATAACTTCTTCGAGTGCGTTTCCTTCCGCATTCTTTCCTTTTGCAACCGCACGCTCAATATTTTCTTTTGGCATTGAGTCCTTCTTTGCCCGCTCAATCGCTGCCGCAAGACCAGGGGAGCTCAGATTGCCGAGAGCCTTTTTTGACTCCATGGTGATAATACTCGCATGTTTTGAAAAAACCTTACTTTTTTGTCCGTCAGTCTTTGCCTTCTGGTGTTTGATTTGTGACCACTTATTATGTCCTGACATGCTTAGAATTTATTACGAATGTAATGAGTTAGAAATTCTTAGCCGTCACCACAATGCTTTTCCTAATGCTTTGTGGGGACGAACAGAATCCAAACACTACCTTTCTACTTTTAATAACAATCAAATATCCACTCTATTCTATATCTTCTATCCCATATCCCATATTCTCTATCCTATATTTCTAAGGTGCTCGTAGGCACTGCTTGTGGCGACACGCCCGCGCGGGGTGCGCTCAATAAGCCCTTGGCGTATAAGATAGGGCTCAAGCACATCTTCAATGGTTGACATCTCTTCCCCTGTTGCGGCCGCAATGGTGTTGAGTCCTACCGGTCCACCACTAAATTTGTTAATGATCACATCAAGCACGGCGCGGTCAGGCGAACCAAGACCAAGCTCATCGATTTCGAGTAGTTTAAATGTTCGGTCAACGATATCTCTGTCAAGTGACCGCGCTTCAAGTTGTGCCAAATCACGACAACGTTTAAGTAAATAGTTTGCGGTACGTGGTGTGGCGCGACAACGCGATGCAATGCTCCCCAAAATTGGGTCGCTCGTTTCGACGCGGAGAAGTTCAGCCGAACGTTTCAAAATTTGTGCAATTTCAGCCTCACTGTAAAACTCAAGACGGAAGGTTCCACCCGAGAAACGAGAACGGAGCGGTGCGGAGAGAAGTGAGATACGTGTCGTCGCTGCCACGAGCGTGAATGGGGGAAGCTCAAGTTGCACGGTGCGCGCCGAGGGTCCTTTGCCGATAATGATATCAAGTACCCCCGACTCCATAGCAGGGTAGAGAACCTCCTCAATCGATTTTGAGAGTCGGTGAATCTCATCAATAAACAGAACATCTCCCGGAGAGAGGTTGGTGAGGATTGCTGCAAGGTCACCCACACGCTCAATCGCAGGACCACTTGTGGTACGCATGTTTGTCTCTAGTGTTTTTGAAACAAGATGTGCGAGTGTGGTCTTTCCAAGTCCTGGTGGACCATAGAGCAAAATGTGCTCTGCGGCATGCCCACGCTCACGCGCGGCGGTAAGCAAAATGCGGAGATTTTCCTTTATTTTTGTTTGTCCCACGTACTCCTCCCAACTCTGTGGGCGGAGCGTTTGGTCGAGATTTCCCGACCCGTCACGCTCAAATTTTGGTTTATCTTGAGGTTCGGAATTCATGTTGAGTATTGTATACGAAATTGGAAACTTTGGTGAAAATAATATAAAAAACCCACAAACAGAGCGTTAGCTATGCGGGGTTGACAAAAAATCATAACATGCTAGAATAGCGGTCATACGTTCATTCATCGCTGTGAGTCACTCACACGATGTTCTCTCTACAATTGTCCATACATTCAGGCGATAACCCTCTAAGCAAACCTTGGCTCTCGGAACGAGGGTAATTTGGTACCCGCTTCGAGCGTGACCACTGAGCTATTTCTTAGCTCCTTGAGCCACTTTCATACTGGAAGCCTTTGCTTAGAGGGTTATCTACTGAATGCAGAAAAATGGTGTGTAATGAGCTTGTCGAGCCTCCTCGACCATTAGCTCGAATATAGCACAGAAAAAATAATTCACATCTTGACCCTCTGTCAAAATGAATTCCTAACCCCACGAGGGGATTTTTTGTATATGAGGAACCTTTCTTAAATGTTATGCAAGTCAATAACACGTGAAAGTTCATCAAGTGAAGTGAGACCCGCAAGAACTTTCATAACACCATCTTGTTGGAGATTTGGGATACCTTGTGCTTTTGTGGCGGCACGCAAACTATCTTCGCGCGTATCAAGTGAGAGCGCTTCGTCGAGGGCTTTATCGACACGGACCGCCTCAAAAATTCCAAGTCGCCCCTTAAATCCACTCTGCCCACACACTTCGCACCCACCAGCATCAAAAATCGTATGAATGGCAATCGGTTGATCCATGACACGGGTCATGAGTGTTTGTTCTTCGGTTGTTGCGTTTCGTTCAACGCGACACTTTTCACAGAGACGGCGAACAAGTCGTTGTCCTAAGATGAGATTAAATGCACTCCCAATCATGCGCGAGTCAACACCTAAATCAATGAGGCGTGGAATTGCCCCTACCGCACTGTTGGTGTGTAGTGTTGAGAATACGAGGTGCCCCGTGAGTGATGCGTGTACCACCGTTTCAGCCACTTCACGGTCACGGATTTCTCCCACCATGATGACGTCTGGATCTTGGCGGAGAATCGCACGAAGACCTGAAGCAAACGTGTAATCATCACCAACCTGCGTTTGCACAATTCCGGGGAGCTTATACTCAACAGGGTCTTCAATCGTAATTATTTTAACTTCAGCTGAGTGTACTGCTTGGAGAAATGCATAGAGTGCTGTGGTTTTTCCAGAGCCAGTCGGTCCTGTGGTGATAATCGCACCATGCGGTCGCTTAATTTCTTCATTAACCACTTCACGAAGTTTCGTATTAAAATCCAAATTCTCAAGTTTAAAACTTGATGCACTTGGGTCGAGGAGACGCATAACGATTGACTCCCCATAAGCGCCCGGAATCACCGATGAGCGCACCTCAACTTTTCGGTCACCAACATCAAACGTAAAGCGACCATCCTGTGCCTCGTTGTGGATGTTGAGCTTGAGCCCAGAGAGGAGTTTGAGCCTCGAGATAACAAGTGCAAAAAGAGCCTTTCCAATATCGGCGGTATCCCAAAGGACACCATCAAGACGATAGCGAATGCGCGCTGTTGATGGTCCCGGCTCGATATGGATGTCTGAGGCTTTAAGCGAGAGTGCTCCCCCGAAGAGTACTTCAATGGTTTTCGTTACCTGTTCTGAACCACTCTCTTGTTGAATGGTCGCAACTTGCAGAGAGACATCAAGATACGAGTTGATTGATTTTGCGAATGCAATAATGGCGTCTGGATTCACGTCAAGAATTCCTTTCTTCTCTGCGCTCGTCTTTTTAATATCGCGATATCGTGCCCATGCATGTTCGAGACTGTGGAGCGACGCCATAAACAAAATGGGTGTGTATCCCGTATTACGAAGTCGCTCAATCATTTCTAATGTTTCGGGATTTCGGGGGTTGCGAATGGCGACTGAAAGTGAATTGTTTCCTTTTGCAAAAATAGCGACTTCCGCAAGACGCGCATCTGGCTCTTTGAGAAGGGTGAGAGCATCACTATCGATGCTCATATCGCCCAAATCAACATATTGATAGCCATATTTTGGGGCAAGGGAACTAATCAGGGCTTCCTCCTCACGGTGATGGAGCTCATTAATTTTAGAGTTTTGTCCAAGATCATCAAACTGCTGCATTCCACTATGATATCACGCTGTAAAATAAGAAAGCCGGAGGTTACTCAGTGATTGACAAAATGTGCAGATATGATATAATATAGACAGATTAAACCAACTGCCCAAGGAGGGCAACATGAGCAAAACCAGTGCATTATTCTTTTCAATCCTCGTCGCTTTCCTCTCGGGGTGTGCGACAAGGCCGGTTAGTTCGAATGGGCAACTTGGTACCTCGTATGTCTCGGGTTATGGATACGGGGACGTGGGGATTTCGATCACGCCCTGCACTCCGCCCCGGGGCACAGAGGCCCTTACTACTTGGGCCAAGGCGCTCAACGACTCGTATGAGTCGCGGAGCATGAACGTGACGGTGTCGGGCGGTATGCAACAATGTACCACCTCACAATCGGCCGGCTCGCATCAGCGAGCTGGCGCCAAGAAATAGGAGACGATATGAAGATCTTTATGATTTTCCTCACGCTCGTGTTGGGTGGGTGCGGAGGAATGCAGATTCAAGTGCGAGGAGAGGGAATGGGGGCTGTTGGGCTCGCAAATCTCGCTCGCGCAATCCATGACGGGCAGAAACAACTTTTTTGTCCCCAAGGGATTGCGGCTGAACGGAGGGAGGTGCGGGTGAACACGTATCCCGACTCCGACCCCATGTCCTATCCCCAGAGGCAACGAATCTGGGTGGATTCCCAAGGAGAAGTCATCTGTAGGTAGAAAGGAGGGAACAACCCCCGCGTCGAGCGAAGCTCGACGCGGGGGACTTTTTTAATACAAATAAGCACATTTACTTAGGGGTTAAACCCCTAAGTAAAGTAGGAAGCCACGTTTAATGTTAGATGGTAGAATGCTCGTATGGCAACCTACACCATTCGAGAAGAAAAAGAGCTCAGTGCTATCGCTCGAGAAATCTTGGATACGCTTCCCAGAAAAGAAACGGCGAGTGTTATTGCACTTCAAGGTGATTTAGGTGCAGGAAAAACAGCATTCACCAAAGCACTTGCGCGTGAACTCGGTATTATTGACCATGTGACGAGTCCGACATTTGTCATCATGAAATCGTATGAAGTTATAAAACACCCCAGTATCAAAATGCTTACGCATATTGATGCATATCGCATTGATGATGTCGACGAAATGCGTGTGCTGGGTTTTTCCCTGATACTCGGAGATCCCACGCGAATTGTCTGCATCGAGTGGCCGGAACGAATTCAGGAACTCATTCCAGAAGATGCACTTCGGGTTCGTATACAGATTGAAAAAACTGGAGAACGCACGCTAAAGATTGAATTTTAGTATTTATTACAGTAGCTTATAATTTAACAACCAGTGAGAAACTCGAGAATCCGTTCGTCGCTAGAAAATATAAGGAATATTGAAAGGTCGATTTTTCTTCAATGGAGAAGAAAATCGACAGACTCAGAAATTATAGTCATTTCATTCCTTAATTTCTGGCCACGGCTAAGATTCTCTAATTCACTTCGTTCATAATAGAATCTAAGCATGGCCGTTACCAAAAAAGCAAAACCAGAAAATCAAAAAACACTCGTGCTCCTCGATGCGCATGCAATCTTGCATCGTGCGTACCACGCGCTCCCCGACTTCACTTCGCCCACAGGTGAACCCACGGGTGCGCTCTACGGCGTAGTAGCGATGCTCCTCAAAATCATTGAGGATTTGAAACCCGACTACATCGCTGCGTGTTTTGATCTTCCGGACCCGACGTATCGTCACGAAGTGTTTGAGGCATACAAAGCGAACCGGGTGAAGACTGATGACTTACTCGTACAGCAAATAAATCGTTCACGCGACATCTTTGCGGTATTCAATATTCCTATTTTTGAAAACCCTGGTTTTGAAGCAGACGATATGCTCGGCACGATTGTTGAACATTTAAAGCAAGACATAACCTTGCGCATTATCATTGCTTCGGGAGATATGGACACGCTCCAACTTGTTGATGACGAACGCGTCATGGTGTACACCCTCAAGAAAGGTATTAACGACACCATTCTCTATAACGAGAAAGCAGTGAAGACACGATTTGGTTTTGGACCCGAACTTGTCCCTGACTATAAAGGACTTCGTGGCGACCCATCAGACAACATTCCTGGCATCAAAGGCGTGGGTGAAAAGAGTGCAACCGACCTCATTGTGAATTTTGGAAGTATCGAATCAATATACAAAAAACTCAAAAAGAACGAAGAAGCATTTCATACGGCAGGGATTCGAAAAGGCATTATTGAACTCCTTAAGACAAATGAAGAAGAAGCGCTTTTTTCAAAAATGCTCGCAACGATTCGGCGGGACGCACCTCTTCATTTCGAACTTCCGGAGAAAACATGGAGAGAACATCTCGATGTTGAAAAGGTACTCGGATTATTTAGTGAGCTCGGATTTCGCACGCTCGGTGTGCGTGTGCAGACACTTTTTGGGACCGCAATTAAAGTTGAAGAAAAAGAGGCGGAGGAAGTAGACGCACGCGAACTAAGTAAAACAGCACTCGCCTTATGGCTCCTTAATTCAGACACCACAAACCCCACGCTTGATGATGTGCTCGCATATGGGCGCGGAGACGGCGGGACTCCTACATTCAATGAAGCAAAAGAGCAAATTTTTGCTGAGCTCAAGAATCAAAAGCTCGAGCATATTTACACCGATATCGAACTCCCACTCATGGATGTATTGGGTGACATGCGACGTGTTGGAGTATGTATTGATACCACATATCTCAAAACACTTTCAAAGAAATTTCATACCGAACTCGAGAAACTCGAAAGCACTATTTATGCGGAAGCAGGGATGACTTTCAATATCAATTCACCAAAACAGCTCGGGGAGGTGCTCTACGATACGCTTGGACTCAAACCCAAAAATCAGAAACGAACGGCAACTGGCCAGCGCTCAACGCGTGAGTCTGAACTCGAAAAACTTATCGATGAACATCCTATTATTAAAGAAATTCTCCGGTATCGTGAACTACAGAAACTCACCTCGACATACGTCGACACACTTCCGGAAGCCGTTGGAAAGGACGGTCGCATCCACCCCACATTTTTGCAAGCAGGTGCAACGACTGGACGCATGGCATCAGAAAATCCAAGCGTGCAAAATATTCCGGTGCGAACCGAAGAAGGCCGGGCAATTCGTCGTGCGTTTGTGGCCCCGAAGGGTTCAAAGCTTGTCGCCATCGATTACTCACAAATTGAACTCCGCATTGCAGCGATTCTCTCAGGGGATCAAAAACTCATGGAGATTTTCAAAAATGGTGAGGATGTACACCGCGGTGTTGCCTCACGCGTGTTTGGTGTCGATGAGAGTGAAGTGACCCCCGACATGCGCAGACAAGCGAAGGTGATTAACTTCGGTATCCTTTACGGTATGGGCGTGAATGCACTCAGGAGCAATTTAGGAGAGGGGACATCACGAGGGGAGGCACAGGAATTTCTGAATGCGTACTTCAATACCTTTACACGCCTTGCGGAATATCTTGAAGAAACAAAGGCGTATGCGCGCGCGAATGGATACACGGAAACACTCTTTGGTCGTCGTCGCTATTTCCCCGGAATGAACTCAAGCGCACCGTTTATTCGCGCGCAGGCAGAGCGCATGGCAATCAATGCACCGGTGCAGGGAACAGCTGCTGACGTTGCGCGCATTGCGATGGTGCGCATCGCGAAATATCTCAAAGATGAAAAACTTGAAGCACGCGTCAAAATGCTCCTTCAGGTACATGATGAACTCGTGTTTGAAATCAAGGAGGAGGATATGGTGAGGGTGGTGCCAAAACTCAAAAGCATAATGGAAACAGTCCTTTCTGCCGAAGCATCACACGGTGTTCCAATTATTGCTGAGGTAAAAATTGGCAATAACTGGGAAGAGCAGGAGAAGTATAACGTGTAAAAAATGATTCTATTATTTTTTGGAAATGATGCCGTAGCGGTGCGAAAGAAGGCGAATGAGCGAGTCCGAAAACTCGAGGCAGGGGAGGTGACTATGGAACGCATGGTGCCAGAAACGTACGAGAGTGGGAGACTGCGGGACCTCGCACTTTCAAGTTCACTTTTCGAGGGGAAACAGGGAGCACTCCTTGATATGCTCTCTGATGATGTTGTCGCATTCGAATCTCTCCTTGAGGAAGCAGAACTGCTTGCTGAATCAGAGAACGTGTTTGTGGTTATTGAAGGAGTATTAAATGCAGCGCAAAAGAAAAAACTACTCGCCCATGCATCAGAGCATTTGGAATTAACCGGTGTCGCAAAAGAGCGGTTCAATAGTTTTGCGCTTGCGGATGCGCTTTCACTTCGTGATAAAAAAACGCTCTGGCTTCTCCTCATGCGTGCGTGGCAGGAAGGACTTTCTCCCGAAGAAATAATCGGGACGCTTTTCTGGCAGGTAAAAATGTTGCGACTCGCCGAGCGCACCAAAAGTGCTGCAGAAGCAGGACAAAAGCCGTATGTGTATGACAAGGCAAAACGAGCCCTCTCGAATTTTAAAAAGGGGGAGCTTGACCAAATCTCCCGAGAACTACTCATGATTTACCACGACGGACATCAGGGGAAACGGGATATCGACCTAGGGCTTGAAAAGTGGGTGCTCTGTTTATAACGAAAGAGAATTTCTAAAAAGAAAGGGCGTCTGATGACGCCCGTGAACTTCGCAGTTGTATTTTTTCTATACGTATAAGTGGAAGAAACAAAATCGGTATTCTTTTGCCGGAAGAAGAGGCGAGCAGACCCCGTCAAGCCCAATGAATGCCACATGAAGTACGTCGTTAATCATCCGCTCTTCAACAACGCGCAATTTCCTGTATGTCTCTCCGACAACGTATAAACCTACAAGTCCCTGTCCCAACACTTCAGTTGCAAGCTTGGTACAGCGCTTGAGTGGAACTTGCACGATCTCTTTTGTGTCTAGGAAACAAATGAGCGCAATTGCTGTGTGACCGCCTCTTGAAATACTCAATATAAGGCCACTTCGTTCTTTGTTCCCCGAACACGACCCTACGTACGTGACAAAATCGCACTCCATCAATTCGTTCACCCTGTTCACACTGAGGTTCATGTGTCTCTCCCTAAAAAACAGTACCGAGAAACAGTACAAGATATTGAATAAAGTGCAAGGGGAAACCACTGGTATATAGTCACAACAAAAAAGGCACCGCTAGGTGCCCTTTGAAACGGTCTGGTTTGGGGACCAGAACGGAGAGATGAAACTGAGTTCTGAGATGGGGATATACGAGCTCTCCCTCCGCTCGCCGTCGCCAATGAGAATGACGTGGAGCATGTTATTCCGATACCACTCATGAACGACTCTTTTGGCAAAATGTCGTGGCGTAATCGACATAAGTCCGATAAGACCGGAAAGGATTGTGTCGAGTGGAGTCTTGGTACACAAACTGAACGGGACCGGCAGAATGCTTTTTGAATCGAGCAAGTAGATGGTTGCCTCACCCCCATTCTCGGTTTCATCAGTACCGAGCAAGAGCGCTTTTCGTCCTCGGTATGAGACAAAATCACACATTGCGGGGGACGCCTCTTTCTTACGTTTGAGCTGGATGATTTCACCCATGGCGTCTCCTTTAAAGTGAAGAACGAAACGGATTATACTCTATAAGATTGAGGGAGGAAGGGCAAGGGGCGAGGGTATTCTTGTTATAATAAAAATATGAAAAAAGAAATTTTGATTAAAAGTTTGTATGCATGGTCAACTTTAATTCTTACCGTCGTACTTTTTTATGTATCTCGGTTTATTGAAACAGCCATGACGTTGAACATAGGAGGTTGCTCCGGATGTATTCCTGACGGGAATGGTGGAGTGAGTTGTGTGAACACCTGCTATCATCCAAATTTGTTTTGGGTACTCTTACTTGGTTCTTATCTTGTTTCATATTTGATTACCTTTCTGTACAAGACTTACAAAGTGAAGAGATAGGGATCAGCGCTCAGCTCTAATTTGTTGAAAGAGATACTCCATTTCGAAACGACGTAGAAGTGTGATATAGTCATGCACGTTTCTACAGTAAGATACTGTTGAGACTAAAACCTTCGTATTGTATAATATTAAGGTATCCCGCCCATAGCTCAGCGGTAGAGCAAGCGGCTTTTAACCGAGAGGTCGGAGGTTCGATCCCTCCTGGGCGGACATGGATGCATTCAAGAGGCAATGCATAGCATTGAGAAAACAAGACCACACCCTTCCTGAAATTGTGCGTATAACCGGACGTCCGAAGACTTCGGTTTATTTTCACATAAAAGGAATCCCACTTAGTGAAAGAAAACAGTCGAAGATTAGAGAGTGTGCTACAGAAAGAGCAAGGGTTGTAGCTCGTGCGCGAAAAGGAAAGGCACGGCGTCCGTTCCGAACATTTGCGTCTTGGACACCTGAACTTGTTTTACTCGTCGCACACTTACTTTTTGATGGTGGGCTCGGAAATTCGTGTGTGTACAACAATCGAAGTGTCTCCCTTGTGCTTCGTGTCAAGGAATACATGCGCCTTCTCTATGATTATGAGCCAGCGGTATACACAAATCCAAAAACAAAAGTTCATCGTATCAGCTACCACAATATCGCCCTCGCGAATTTTTTGATTGAGAAAGAGGCCGAGCTCGTTCGACAGATTCATACATTTCCACAAGAACATCAACGCGCTTTTTTGAGCGCTTTTTTTGATGATGAAGGATGTATGGATTTCAGAGAAAAACGAAACCTTCGGCGTGTTCGTGGTTATCAAAATGATAAAAACATCCTTCATATCGTGCGAACCCTACTCGCGAATTTTGGCATAAGTGCTGAGTTAAAAGGAAAGAATGAAGTTGTAATCTCAGGTAAAGAAAATCTCAGCACTTTTCAACAGGAAATAAATTTTTCAAAAGGCGTACGTATCAACGGCAATCGCCCGAACAGCATTTGGAAAAAATCTATTGAAAAACGTACTCTACTTAAAAGAGCAATCAAGTCATTCAAATCTTAAGGATACATTCTTTTCTTAAATAGGAAGATCGAATGCAAAGAACCCTGCTCCCGTAATAAAAAGCGAAAAAGATACTGCGAAAAGGAGTATGTAAAAAAGACGCCCTGGGATTGTTGGTGAGACAAATCGACGGTTGAAAATAAAACACTTTATCGCAAGAATGATTGAGATAAGCGCAGCGATTTGTGTGTAAAGACCAAGAATAAACATCGTACCAATAATGAGTTCCACCACGGCCATATACCATATAGAAAAAAGACCGTACGGGAAAAAGCGGAAAGAAAAACTTTCTTTAAGTGAATGTCGGTCACGAATATGTGAGAATCCAAGACATACCAGAATTACACCGACACACACCCTGAGAATAGTGTAAGCAAAGAGCGCGAGAAATTGTATAGGAAATGGATTCAGCATTACTGTAAGTTTACCCCGTTAGAGAATCATTGTTAAGCAAAAAAGAAATATAAGTAGCTCGTGGATGTAGTATTGTGTGTTCTCTAATGGGGTGTATCATGGCCCGAAACCAACCATGAAAACATTTGTCATCTTGCACAATATACGAAGCGCACATAATGTCGGCTCGATTTTCCGAACTGCGGATGGTGCTGGAGTGACCAAAATATATTTAACGGGATACACGCCGGCACCCGTAGACCGCTTCGGTCGCCCACATGAAGAAGTTTTAAAAACGTCACTTGGCGCAACAGATTTTGTAGTGTGGGAACAAGAAGAAAATATTGAATCGTTGCTTAGAAATCTTCGCGAAGCGAAAATTGCGGTAGTCGCGGTTGAACAACATAATCGTTCAATCGATTATCGTACATACAAACTTGCCGGTGACACTGCCTTTATTTTTGGAAATGAAATCGATGGGATCTCTCCCGATATTTGTGAAAAAGTAGATGCGGTCATCGAAATTCCCATGCTCGGTAAAAAAGAGTCACTCAACGTTTCCGTTACCGCAGGAATTATCCTATTTTCTAAAATATAACATGATGTACACGTGTACATCATGTTATAAATTATTCAAATTCTAAGGGTGCTTCGAGAAACCAAAATCAACTGGATCGCTTCGCCTCATTAGACTCAACGGCTCTTTAACAAGAACCTGTGTCTAACGGGGTAAACTCGCGATGACAACAAACCTTCTGAGATTATCCGCGCTTGCTTCAGCAAGACTTTCTGCCTGCTCTCCGCGTCTATCCGCGACTTTAGTACTCAATCACGTCAATCACCATGTCGTTCTCATCCATGAGGCGGATAATCTCGCGCTCGTACCGCCAGAGGTCATCATCACGTTCAAAGTAGATACGCCATGAGCCAACATTATCAAAGAGAGGATCATTTTTGTGGTTTGCTACGCAATCATCGTAATTGAGGTTGTTTTCAATGAACCGTCTGCATGCCCCCCCAAGCTCGGCATCATCAATCGCATCATTATTGGGAACTTCGCAACTAGATATTCGCTCTACAAAGTCATAGCACTCATCATTGTCGAGGGCAATGTTTGCAAAGCGTTTCATTTCGTCGAGTGGATATGGACAGCTTCGTCCGAGGTAGGGATAAAATTCTTCTTCGCTCGCGAGATACCCCGTACATTTGTTTTCATGGAAAGAGGCATTAATGGGTGATTCACCGGTGATGAGATACGCTTCCTCACTAGGAGCGAGATATATTTCCTCATTAATAGGTCGTCGCCATCTTTCGAGTACACGGTCGCCACTCGGAATGGTAACACTTTCTCTTGTGACATAACTTTCAAGGTACCAATCTGAAATGCGAATGTCTGTTGTATTCGAATACATTGCATGAAGTGAAAGGTATTCACGCTCAGGAGCAGTTTCCCCTGCGTTATCGATGCTGAGCTTTACCTGCCCCACATATGGAGAGGCGGGTTCACGGAGTTTTGCTTTGCGTAACTCTTCATTCAGGCTATCAAGCTTACGAAAAAGCATGGAAAGGTTCTGCTCGATTTCATAATCAGAAAGACGAGGCGATGGTGCGGGTTCAGGAGCGGTGTATAGCTCTTCCGGGGGAACGGTTGTTTCTGAATCCTCATACATAACTTCTTCGTTCGCAAGATTTTCAGATGCGGGAGTAGTGGAGGCAATATTTGAAAAGAGGCCACCCTGTTCGGATGACATTGCTGAGAGCAGAATGAGGAGCAGGAGTCCTCCAAAAAATATTCCGAGCTCTTTCATATCCTGGTTTAGATTATCTCGCCAAAAATCGCCGACATCTCTTGCTGTACCACCTTTGCATCACTCCACGGGGTTTTCGTGTTACTTGGGCCCATGATGTATGGATCGGTACCTTTTCCTGAAATGAGCACCACGCTCCCATCAGGCGCTTCTTCGAGCGCGGTACGAATCGCTTTGCGCCTGTCCATGATAATGGAAAGTTTTGTGTCGTCTTCGACACCACGGGCCATTTCTTCAACAATTTTTTCAGGGTCTTCATCATACGGATCCTCATTGGTGAGAATGACACGCTCACAGTACTGTCCGGCAATGCGACCCATCTCAGGTCGCTTCCACTTGTCTCTCCCGCCACCAGTGTTTCCGAGCACACAGACCCTTCGTTCTTTCTCAAATGCTTTATAGAGTTTTTCGAGTGAATCAGTGGTATGGGCGTAGTCGACGACCGCGATAATTTTTCGGTCAGCACTCTTCGGTGATTTAAATCGCTCGACACGACCCTTGATTGGTGCAAGATTTGCAAGTGCGTTATGGATTGTTTTAAGAGGGACACCAAACGCGCGCCCACACGTAATTGCAGCGAGTGCATTGTACACATTGAAAAGACCAACGAGGGGTACACGAATGGTCGAGCCCTCGATGACGAGACTAATGTCTTCTTTGTTGAGCGTGTGTAGCTCAAGATCATCAAGGCTGTACGGGAGTGAGTGCTCAACTTTAGCACTGAGGAAATCAGCACCGTGCCCGTCATCTCTATTTGCAATCATGAAACGTGGTCGCTTCTGAGAATCTTCGAGTGCGCGCGCGAGTTGCAGTTTTGCAGCGACATACTTTTCATATGAACCATGTGACTCTATGTGTTCAGGTGAGAGGTTGGTGAAAATGAGCGCATCGAGGTGAATGAACTTGTGACGGTACTGACGAACACCCTCTGAAGTCATTTCGATAATCGCGATGTCGCAGCCAGCGTTCACTGCGTCACGAAGAAACTTCTGGGTGAAAAAGCGCCCCGGCATCGTCATCTTGTACATGTTGCGCTCGCTCTTTTCTCCGAGTTTGAAACGAATGGTTCCCATGAGTGCCGTTCTTCTTCCATCGGCTTCAAAAATAGCATTTACGAGCTCAACGACCGATGACTTTCCTTTGGTGCCCGTAACACCAATCACCGTAATTTCTTTTGAAGGGAAACGGTAGATGAGCGCGCCGAGGAGCGCAAACACAAAGTGGTATGGTGGTTGGATCATCCGAAATAGGGAGGTGGGAATGAGCCGTTTGAGGTAGTAAAGCAAGGTTTCCATACGAGTGAAATCTGACTGATAACATGCTCAGTATAGCGGGTTTTTTAGGAAAATGAAAAAGAATAAAAAAGATATGGAATATGAAGAATAACCCTAAGACCAGAAGCTAAAAACCAAAATGAAATAATGAATGGGGAATATTTTTGAATGAAGAAAGAAAAACCGGCGCCTCGAAGCAATTCCGTTCGTCATCGCGAGCGAAGCGACGCGATCCAGTAGTTAACGGCTAAAAGCTAGGTGCTAAGAGCTAACTCTTACATTGTCTTCAGCACCTGACGAATGCGCTCGTGTGTGTCAGTGATATCTTGGGGAAGTTTTTGGAGTGCTTGGCGAGCATCGCGCTCTGAATACCCGAGTGCGACGAGTGCATCAATCGTATCGGTGTCGGCAGAATTTTCACCGCCCACAGAGGCAAAGTCACCTGCATCAAAAATATCCTTGAGACCAAGCACAATTTTTTCTGCGCTTTTCTTACCAATACCCGACATCTTCGAAAGGTAGGTTGCATCATTTTTGATTGCCGCTTCGCGGAGAAGACTAATTTCTGCTTGTGAGAGAATCTGCATCGCGGTTTTTGGTCCAATCTTGGGAAGTTTGATGAGGTGGTTGAACATCTGAAGCTCTTCTTCGGTCTGGAAACCATAGAGATCCATTGCATTCTCACGAACGGCGAGGTGGGTATGGAGTGTCACTTGCGTACCGACAGTAAAAGAAGAAGACAGCCGCACGGCGATTAGATACCCGACGCCATGCACATCAAGCACAATGTGTGTAAGGCGCACATCAACCACTGTTCCTGTAAGTCGTGCAATCATATCCTCAATAATACACCAAGAGAAGGATTTTCAGGAGTGCAGCATATAAGTGAACGGATTGCGCTCAGGTCTGTTTTATGATTAAGTTCCTAGTGGATTAGAGCGGTTGTTTGAAACTTTCGGATGCATCCCAACCATGAAAGGAAGTGAAATGAAGTACAGGACAGTGTTTTTGTTTTTCATTACTTCTTCTATTCTTGCCCCATATACTTGGGCACAAAATCAAACCACAATCGATAAGACTCTCCGCAGTCAAGTAGCTGAATTCACAAGCAAAAATTTTGGCTACACACTCAATCTTTTTGGGAACGAGGGTTTTTTAGTATCTTTTGATTGCTATACGGGATATCTAAATGATTTCAGGAGTGGCATGAAAAAAGTGTGTGAGGGGCGGACGGGTGATCAACAGACGTATGTTTGGGCCGGGTGGAAACAAACAACATACTCGATGGCTGACCTTTCTCGGAATATTGGAAACAATATCCTTTCCATCAACAGACTGAGTACAGGTCGGTATGATTGCAAACAAGATCTTGAATTTCCTCTTACCGATAACCTCATCAAGCTTCGTGCTGAGGCAAGAGACTGTATTTTGACTGTTAATAATTCAGATGAGAAGTATTCCTTCTCAATTCTGTATCTATATCCGAGCACCGAGGGTATCAGTCAATGGATTGTCGTGGTCGCTGTTCAGCCCGGCGAACGATATCAAGAAACGATCAAGAAGAATCTTCGACTAGTTGCATCACAAATCCAATAAAGAAGCACGTAATTTCTTTGCTTTCTTTCACATGGCCCTTGAAACAAGGGGCCATTTTTATTACACGCCCATTCCCGAGTATAGCTAGAGTTCAGGTTTTACAAACTCCTTCTCAAATAAACTGTTGCAGTCAATCCACTAAACAACATCCCAATGGAAATATAGGATGGTATTATAATGAGTATATTAAGTCGCTAATTATATACCAGATATGAATCCAGAGAATATGCGTAATCTCCTTTTTCCGAAATCGATGGGACCCACGCCAACGGCAGGACCCGAAACACCACAGCGAGTGGATAAAAAAATATTTGTACTGATAGTTTTTGCAGTGATTGCAGTAGGTGCGTGGGGGGCACTCTTTTGGATACAGGGGACGGGTAATTCTAATGTTCCGGAAAATGGTATTCAGACCACAGAAAACCCACTGGGGATATTCACCAAAAAGCACTTTGGATATGATGTCGACATGACCCCCGAAGAGTACGTGCAGATAGGCATGGAGTGTAACGAATCTAAAACATCGGACAAATTTGTTTTGGAGGACATGCCACTCAACACCCCCTGTTCAAGCAAGACCAACCCCCGCCTGTGGCTTGGATGGCGAAAAGACTCTTTCGATATTGAAAGTGTTGCCCAACGTACAGGAAACTCAATTCTCAAGAGCTTTTCAGATTCTGCAACGGGAAACTTTGACTGTACACCTGGCTATGATTTTCTATGGCACGCAAGTATGCGTGCAAGTATATTGGATTGCTCACTTTTCACTGAAGGAAAGAGGTATTACTATTCAATTCTTTTTTTTGACTCGGAAAAAGCAGATGACATTAGTCAAACAATTACCATTGTGTCACTTGATGCAAATATTCAAGACCAAGATACATCCGTTCCTCGAAAAATTCGCTCATTTGCAGAAAGAGTTCGGGATATAAAAGAACCATCACCAAAAGGTATAATCCCTCTTTTTAACTTCCATATTATTAATTATGCATATGCACAAAGTGGCGACTGCTCAGCAGGAGACAATGGATGTGGAGGCGATTCATCACCTGGTGGCTCTGATGGGGGTGGTGGTGATGTTGGTTTCATTCCTATTCCACCACCAGAATGTTTGAATGGTGCAATCAATTATCCAACCTGTTCTGATTTTCTTACATGGACACGCTTTTGTAATGAAAAGGATTGGGATTGGTGGGAAGTCAGCAACGAACTAATGCCACACTTTAAGTATCTTGGACCGGGAGACGGAACCTGTAGGCCGGGAGGAGAAACGTGGACCCAATATTGTACGGGTGCAAATGATGTCAACGGAAACAATTGGCAGTGGTGGGAAGTGAGCAACCAAGAAACATTCAATGGAATCCCTAAAACGCGGAAGATTGGGCCGGGTACAGGAACGTGTACGCCAGGAGGTGTTCCTGGGGGAGATGGACTTTGCGGAAGCGCTGATCAGAAAGACTATCCATATGGCACTACAGACTATGGCTCTGACAAACAATGTAGTGCGGGCTATTCTACTGACTCAAGATTCCCAACACCAGGAGAAACTGTTACGTGGTACTGTAATAGTGCCGACACAGGGTCACAAAGTCCTTCATGCTCCGCGAGCCAAACTAAACCAACCTCCTGTACACCAATTTGGAATGGATGTGGTGGATACTGGTACAACAATACATGCGTTATGACTTGTCCCGCTGATACCTACCCAAGCCGTGTGACAGGCCCGGCCAACGCGCTTTACTGTGGGCTCGAGTACAACACGTGTATACCTATAATTCCACCACCGCCACCTCCTCCTCCAACAGGCTGTGTTCCCGTTTGGGACGGGTGTGGTGGATACTGGTACAACAATATGTGTAGCATGAGTTGTCCAGAAGGGACGAGTCCAGACAAAGTTGTTGGAAGTGGTCCTCTGTATTGTGGAGTCGAATACAATACCTGTAAACCAAATCCATTAGGTTCTTATGATCAGGCTCGGGCAGCAATTCGTTCAGATGCAGTACCAATGCCGTCGGGGTGGCCAATATATGCAGTCGCACCAAAAACAGTAACCATTCCCTATAAAACTTCCACCAAGATAATTGGAGCAGCTATTGGTGGCACAGGAGGAGATGTGTATCTATACAAAAATCCAACGAGTATACCAACAAGACCGCATTATGATTCTCGCGGGAACTGGAACGGTGAAGTGATACTTAATAGCAATGATCGTTACTTTAACGCAAGTGGGGTCTTTGATTATGTTTTTCTTCGGGAAGATGATACTGGTCCACTTACACAAGACACGGTGTACCGATTCTGTACTGAAGAAGACTATGGTGCAAAAGAATATTCTTGTGTTGATATAAGAATAAATGTTGCTGCTGATCCTATTGGGTGGTTTGAACGCGCAGGATGTGATTTTATTTCAGGATGGACCTGTGATCCGAATGCATGGTCGACACCGCTCGCTGTAGATATCTATGATAATGGAAAGTTGGCAGGTACAATGAAGGCGGGAGTTTCGCGTGAACCGGGAGTAGGGGTCGAGTGCGGCAACGGAACCTCTGCGCACGGTTTTGCTTTTACGACTCCCACAATATTTAAAACAGGTACGGACCATGAAATTACTGTCACAGCTCGTAATATTGGCCTTGGTAAAGATATCGAACTTCTCCCAATAGACAATGATCCTGAAATAATTAACTGTTCAATTCCAATTTGTGATGTAAATGTGGGTAATGCTTGCTACAGCACAGCAAACAACTGTGGTGAAAAAAGGGCAGGAACCGTTACTTGTGCAGGAACATGTAGTTCTGCACCACTTCCCGACAGGGCTTCGTGTCTAACCTGTCACGCCGATGTTGGAAAAAGCTGTGACTCCCAAACAAACAACTGTGGTCAAAAAAATACCGGAACAGTACTTTGTAATGGTGTGTGTGGGGTTGTTCGACCACCAGATAGTGCTTCCTGCGGAGCTTGTGTTCCAACTGTTGGCACCACATGTTTCACCTCTGCAAATAATTGTAATGAAAAAAATATCGGCACAATGAGGTGTGATGGGACATGTAGTGCACTTGTTGCCCCTCCAGATCGAGCGTCTTGCGCTGTGTGCGTTCCCACAACAGGATCTACATGTGTTTCTGCGGGAAATAACTGTAGTACTGTAAACACAGGAACGATAGAATGTGACGGATCATGCAAAGCAGTCCGTCCATCAGACCAAGCAGTTTGTGTAGGAGGCACCTGCACTGCAGAAACAAAAGATCACTGTGAACTTCCTGCTCAAAAATGTGAGACAGGGTTCAGTGGTAAATGTAATTATTCTTGTTCTGGTGTGAATTGGACTAAAGTCAACAACACCTGTGTTGGTGGCTCTATTGCCGCAGTTCCAAACAATGTGAAAACAAGTGAAACATCTAAAATTGACTGGACTTCGACCTTTGCAAAAGAGTGCAAGGTAACAAGTATCCCCGCAGGTCATATCTGGACAGGTATTAATGGTACAAAAATGAGCGACCCGCTTACGGTAAATACAAGTTTTATTCTTTCGTGTCTCGGCGAAGAAGCAGACCCAACAAATTCAAGTCATTATATACGTATCGGTGAAGCCAAAGTCACTGTCGGAAGTGCCGGTGTCCCACCGGTGCTCACCGCACCACTCATTGTGAAGTCAGGCGAAAAATTCGACCTCGTGTGGGACACCAACAATGGAGATGAAACAAATGGTTGCAAACTTACAGGTGGAACGTGGAGTATAAACCCACTGCCACACCTATTTATTCCACCGGTTGATCCCCTTAATCCAATAGATCTAGAACCAGAGAACGGTACGACGACCGGCATCAAAATTACTGCTCGTACGACGTTTACACTCACGTGCGGATCACTCAGTGATTCAAAGACGGTCGGTATCAAACCAACCGAGCACGAGATTTAGAGGATTATCAAAAAATTAAAAATATAACCGCGCCGACATCAGTCGGCGCGGTTATATTTTGCAAAAATTTTTTACCATTTGGAAAACAATACACAGTTCTCCCCAATCTTTTTCCACAACACCCCTATAATAGATGCATGCACGTCACTCATGACGGCTCTTAAAGTATCTATGAAAAAATTTATAACAATTAGTATATTCGCCGCAACGTTCTTGGGGGCGCTTGCGGTTGCACACGTTCACCCTGTCGCTGCACAGGAAGGACAAGAGGGGTTGTCAATTCCACCGGCGCTCAACACAGAAGACCCAGCAAAACACGCCCGAAGTGTACTCGTTGCACAAGTCGATATGATGAATGTCTCTCTGCAACAGATTGCTGATACACATTACGGTATTACGTTCTCACTTAAATCCGCAGACGTCATTAGTCAGAAGGCATACCACCGCATTGTGCTCATCGACGAAAATGACCACGAAGTATACATACAGGGTGATGGGAGCGCAGTCGACCTCATCCCACAAGGAACCACAAAAGCGAGTGCACCACTTGATGTCCCAGGGGGACTCGAGGGAGACTTCGTTGTGATGGTGTATGTGACAAATGCAGATGGCCTCCCACTCGCAACCGGAAATGCTGGCCAGGTATCACTTTCAAATACTGCTCAGGTAACCCCAAGTATCAAAGAGTGTACAACTGAAGAATCTCCAATTAACCCAGACTCGCTCATTACGGTGACCTGTGACCTCATGGAGAAGGGTGCGCCACTTACCAAACTTGTCGGTACTGTTTTCCCCTCTCGCTCAGCAAAGCCGGTCGAGGTCGTTTCAAAAACAATCACCAAAAACACCGTCGTGTATGAACTTTCTAAACTTACCGTACCGGGGAGGTATGAAATCGTCTCGCAACTGTTTGGTACCGAAGGACCAGTGGGAGCATCATTTCTCACCGAGGTTGTTATTGCAGGAAACAGAGCTCAAATATCGAATATCATTCTCGACAAAGCTTCGTATGAAGCAGGAGAGACCGCAAAAGTGACAGGCGCCCTCAGTACGTACGGGTATGTGAAAGGCGAGCTGTTTGCAACCGCAAGACTCAAAACAAGCGACGGAAGCGTGTGTGGTGAAATCATCAAAAAAGAAGTTGAAGTACCGAACAGCATCGTACTCGAGATTCCCATGACACAAACCTGTGTTTCTCCTACGATTGAAATGACACTCGAGGATAAAGAGGGAAATGTACTCGATACGGGAACGAGTGTTGTTCCTCCTCCACCGGTAGACGAAACGATAACCCCGAATACTGTGCCAATTGGAGAATTCCCGCTCATGGTATTTGTGAGTCTCGCTTTTGCACTCATACTCCTCGCTGTACTCGGAGTCCGTAAATTATTAGCTGACCGCAATGCCGTGGTCAATGAGAACATCAACCAATAACTATGAAAAAAATTCTTCTTGCAATACTTTTTGCACCCACGCTCATGCTTTTTGGGTTGATGCTTATGCCTACAGAAACTCACGCAGTGACGGAATCATGGGCCACTACTCAGGTATGGGACACTCAAATAAAAGAAGTAGTTGAGTGGTACACAAACGCAAACTTTTCTGGTTGGATTACATATCCGGACGAGGTAGCCCCGGGTGAAGTGTATACAGTGAGCGTAACAAACCAATTGGATAGTATTCAATCGCGAGATTTATACTGCAGGGAGTCTTCATCAGATACTACAAGATGTGGACCCGGAAATGAACGAACCAGCCTGACACAGAATGGGACCGATAGGGGGAGTTTCATTGGGTCTCGCACATACAACACACTCATTGCAAAAAGTAGTGGGGTGGAGAACATTGATTTATCGTCATGGCTTCGTGCGGGATACAAAGTCGAGTGTATAGGTCTTCCTGTTGGATGTGTTGGTTCTCCAGACGGTATTCGATTTACAATCCCAATTACCGCAGTAACACCATTCGAAAACGGTGAGTGTGGTGCAGCACTTAACAGCTGTGATTCCGGGAAGTGGTCAGATCGTGCCGATACCCCGACTACCCATGAGTGGAACTGCATTGGGTCAGGAGACGGACACACCGACGCACTCGACTGTGCTTCATCTAAAAACGTGAGCTGTACTCCCGTGTGGGCTAGCTGCGGTGGCTACTGGTACAACAATGCATGTGTTATGAGTTGTCCGAGTGGTACCGTACCAAGCGTTGAATTTGGACCTAACAATGCAGAGTATTGTGGGCAATCATACAATTCATGTATTCCTGTCGGGGCAGTGGTAAATGGCGAATGTGGTACTGCACAAGACAGGTGCGACGATGGGGATTGGACGGATCGTCCTGATACCGCAACCACCTATGAGTGGAGCTGTCTTGGCAGAGGGATAGGACACACTGACGCAACGTCGTGCAATGCCCCAAAAAATTCATCAGGGGGCACCCCCGGCGCCTGTGGTACGGCAAATAAAAAGACATATCCAAATGGTACAAGCGGGTACGGTAGCGACACCCAGTGTAACCCTGGAAACAGCACAAACTCAGTCTTTCCAACAGCAGGAAATACGGTTACGTGGTATTGCAATAGTACCAATGGAGGCTCGCGAAGTGAGCAATGTTCAGCGAGCCAGAGCGCGTTAACATCATGTACGCCGGTCTGGAATAGTTGCGGAGGCTACTGGTACAACAACACGTGCTATATAGGTAGCTGTCCACTTGGGACTACACCGAGCCGAACGACAGGACCAAACAATGCAGAGTATTGTGGTCTCGACTATAACACCTGCATTCCAACTGGAGGGGGCACTCCCGGAGCTTGTGGGCCGGCAGCAAAAACGTATGCAGAAACGGCGACGAGTTATAGCGGCGCACTCTGTCTAAATGGAGGAACGTCGAATCCTGTTGCGCCCACATTCCCCAACTCATGGACGTGTAACGGAACGGGGGGGAGCACGGTGGTCAGCGGGCTTTGTGTCGCTGATAAACAACCTGCAACGGGTGGGTTCCCAGATGTTCGATCGGCGGTCAGGTCAACAGCATCTCCAGAACCAGCAGGTTGGCCTCTCTCTGGGGTTGCCGCAAGCACGGTGAGTATCCCCTTTGGAGGAAGTACGCAAATCATCGGAGCAGCTATCGGAGGGACGGGTGGAACGATGTACTTGTTTAAAAATCCCATTGCGAGTCCTTCAAGCCCAAAATTCAATACGTTGAAGGGAAGCCCAAATGGCACCGAAATCCCTCCGACAGATAGTTATTTCCACAATGGTGACCCACTCAGAAGCAAACTGAGGACAGACGACACCGGTGCGCTCACGCAAGACACGGTGTACCGATTCTGTGCAGAGGAGCGCCCAACATCTGGGGGCAGTTGGAGCTGTTCAGATATTAGGGTCAATGTGGCGGCGAATCCCAAAGGTTTCCTTGAGGATGCAAATTGCAATACCATTAGCGGGTGGACGTGCGATGCAAACTCATGGGCGACCCCACTTACCGTAAATATATATGAGGGGGCAAACCTTATTGGTACTACTCCGGCAAATGTTAGTCGTGAAGCCGGGGTCGGTGTTGAGTGTGGAAATGGCACAACAGCGCATGGTTTTAGTTTTGTAACACCGGCCAGCCTTAAAACAGGCACAGAGTATTCGATTAGTGCAAAGAGCCTTAATGTGGGTCTTGGAAGTGATATATATCTCAGTAATCTAGCAGATCCATCCATAACAACAAAGAAGCTTAATTGCCCAATCCCACAATGTACTGTGCAGACCCTTGATGGCACCTGTAACGTGACGGTACAAAATCTCGGGGGCACGTCGGGAAATTGTATTGCTACATATACGGGTACCTGCACCTATACGTGTGGAGCAAACGACACATGGACCAAAGTCACAAATACCTGTACGCCACCTCCACAAACAAAATGTCCCGCAAAAACCATTGGTACCTGCAAAGTTGATGAAAAAAATGTGGGAGAGCCTTCAGGAACGTGTATAGCAAATTATACGGGGAGCTGTGAACATGAGTGCGAAGCAGGCGGAAACTGGAGTATCAGTAAGTTTAATGACTGCACTCCTATTACCACAAAACCGGTACTCACCGCACCACTCATTGTGAAGTCAGGAGAACAATTCAATCTCGTGTGGGACACCAACAACGGAGATGAAACAACATGTTCACTGACGGGAACAGGAGGGACGGTTAATATTAACTCGCTCCCATACGATCTTCCACCGTTTGACATAATTAATAATATTCAACCACCAGATCCAAAACCAGAGAATGGTACGACGACCAACATCAAAATCACTGCGCGCACGACGTTTACCCTCACGTGTGGATCACTCAGTGATTCAAAGACGGTCGGTATCAAACCAACCGAGCACGAGATTTAAGCGAAGTATTTGAGGAGGGTACGAAAACGCGCGGGCGAAGCCCGCGCGTTTTCGTGTGAACAAAATTTTCCCAAAAAAAGAAAAACAATACACACACGACCCACTCAACAAACCGCCAATACCTCTATAATAGAGGGATGCACGTCACTCATGACGGCTCTTAGCATACATATCATTATGAAGTATTTATTATATGCTCCTCTCCTAACACTCACGGTTCTCTTAGTGAGCGCTGGGGCTTTAGCACACGCACAAGGTAATGAAGATAAAACAGGAGAGGGTGGGCAAATATCTTCTTCTGAACCAGTTTCTACTGAGGGCGCTGTCATACGTCTTGCAACGGTCAACATCTATGATGCGCAAATCGTCAAGGAAAATGGCGCGGAGTATACTATCGAATTTCGATTAAATAATAGAGAGGGATACCAATCGGGGGTTAAGTATGCCATCCAACTTCTATCGAAGAATGATGGGGGGCACACTCTCATTGATGAAATGGTTTATGAAGACACGCTGACACTCTCCGAATTTTCTGACACACCCATAACCGTTACCTATACTCCTCGGGTGAGTATCGCAGGAAAATATGACCTATTGGTGGTGGCGCGGAATAATAAAGGAATGCCACTTGGCCGAGCTCCTCTTGGGACGGTGGATATTTTAGGAAACGGCGGTGGTTTGCAAATACTCCAAGACACGTGTTTCCTTCTGATTACGGGGGAGAGTGGAACTCCCCAATACTCTCTGAGACAGGGGGTCGACGTTGCCTCTCACGAAGACATACAGCTGAGGTGTGGTGTGTGGAATTCTTCAAAAGATGCAATACAAGCACAACCTTCGTTTCGCACCCATTTTCGAAGTGTCTACGGAGAGGTGGTGCCAACTGAGAGTGTACCGACAGAGCCCATTTCTTTCAGTCCACTATCGACGACTACCATTTCGTTGAATCTTCCGATTGCCGTGACACCACAATCATATGACGTGGTGACCGAGCTTCGCTCGGAGGGGGGAGTATCTAATAATGTCACTACGCACTACGTGCTCCGTGGTCAAAGTGCGACTGTTCAAACCTTAACGTTAGACAAGTCACTGTACGAGGCTGGCGAGCGTGCCCAATTGACCTTTTTTTGGAGTGGATCGGCCGATAGTTTTGATGGGGCGAGAAATGAGAACAATTCACCAAATCCAAAGGCATTTGAAGCTGTGCTTTCTGACGGCAACAATGCCTCGTGTGCGGAGTCGGTCCGTAGAGACTTGGATGAAAGTATGCAACAGCGCGTTGAGTTCGCGGTCACCGAGGAGTGCGTTGACCCGCACGTGCAGGTACGTCTCGTGAATGGGGACGGAACAATGTTAGACGAAGGTAAGCTCGCGCTCACGAGTGTCAAGGAGACACCCATAGCGGAAGAAGAGCCACCATCTCCAGAGACAAACAAGCGTACATCCCTGTGGATTCTTGTGTGCGGAGTTGCATTTCTGCTCATGGGCGGGGTTTATGTGGTCGCGGTACGTACGAGAAAACCACAAGGAGATATGATACCCCCCTCTTCAGGTGTCATGATGCTCTTCCTCGCACTCTCATTCGGAATCAGTGCACTCGCACCAGCAGAAGCACAGGCAGATACTTTTGTTCCAACCAACACTATTTATCAGATTGTAACCGAATCTGATGAAGATGGATGGTTATATCAACAGGTTCCATCCTGTGCAGGTTTTTCAGAGAACCCAAAACCCCTCGATTCAATAGGGCTACCAGTCCTTACTCACGAATGTATTCCTACAAATATCCCCGGACCTTATATGTTTACGGTGAATCTTGATAGCACAGCATATTATGGATTCTTTGATATCGAGGCATTTGGAAGCGTGGAAGACTCGAGTTCAGGAAATCCACCAGGATTCAGATCGGTGCTCTCCGTTACTATCGCAGGAACGAAGTACACTATCTTTGATGATGCCGGCATCGGCCCCGCTATTCCGTCTGGAATCGCAACCGGACAGGCACCGTCAACACCCGGAAACTATCAAGCCCTGTTTGAGGGGACAATCTATGGAGGTCAGACGTACACCGGAAGTTACGGAATACCGTATCAGGTTAAAACGAATGGTGAGTGCCCATTCCCGAGTGTGCACTACACGTGCAAAAAAGGTACTTCAGCGAACCAAGTTGAAGAGGCAACACAATGGAAATGGAATTGTAACGGAGCATATGGTGGCACAAATGTGTCTTGTACTGAGAACAGACCTGTGACTATAACGGGTCGATGCTCTTCTCCTTCAACACACTACACCTGCGATGAGGGTACCCCCGTCTTGTGGGGATACACTGCCACAAATTACGTTTGGACGTGTCAGGGAAGTGGTGCGGGCACGAGTGAAGACTGTTTCGAACCAAGACCTCCTGCAGACAGAATCGAAGCAACCCCAGAGGTGTGTACGGTTAACGTGGGTGAGAGCACCTGTGCGACAACGATTTCTTGGCAATCAACCAATAACACGAATCCAATAGTTCGGTATCTGAGTAATGGAGTTGATTATGCAGGAGGTAGTGCCGCGGGGAGCTTTGTTGCAAATTGGATCAAACCCGAAGACCCGCTGTCAGGATTCCAGCTATTCAATGGAAGCACATTCATTAACGGTGTTATGGCGGGAGCGAAATGTGACCCGCAAAGCAAGTGGAACAATTCAATTTGTGAAGCACTACCTCCAGGAACACCATGGGGAGAGATTAAGGCAAATCCAGTCACGTGCATAGTCCCCCTCAATGGCAGTCAATGTCAATCAAGGATTACATGGACCGTATCTCCTGAAGTCATCAATCCGGAGGTTAATATTGCTGGAGATGATTTTATGAACGCGAATGGATATTGGGACCTCGATGTGACACCGCCCGAAACCCAATTTATCAGAACAGCTACATTATTAAATGGAAACGGCACGGTACTTGATTTTGTTGTTGTAACTGCAGAATGTGCCGAAGGAAGTGAGTGGGATACGGGCAAATGCCGTTTGATGGGGCCGACAAGTGCACCAACCGTTACCCTCGATGCCTGTGACCTGGGTGGTGCAAACTGTGTTTCTGGCCCCGGTACGAAGAGCATTGTTACCGGAAACAATATTGAGATTAAATGGAGCTCGGTTGGCGCTCTCGCCTGCACGAAGACTGCGGGTGCTCCGGACTTCGTCGTCTCGGGAACGAGTGGTACCGACAACACCATTACCG
The DNA here is from genome assembly GCA_964593375.1 of uncultured Candidatus Saccharibacteria bacterium. GTDB lineage: Bacteria > Patescibacteriota > Minisyncoccia > Phycocordibacterales > UBA918 > Damh-18. The sequence continues at coordinate 51,687 of CAZQIF010000007.1, forward strand.
AACCAACCATGGGTACTTCTATGGTCTTCACCGTTGCTTGTGGCAACACGACGGGGACGACAACAAAAAGTGTGACCATAGATATGGCTGGACCAGTCCCACCTATCCCAACCAACCTGCAAGCAGGCCAGACATGCGGAGGTCAAGCAGTCGACCTTGCGTGGACAGCTTCACCAGGGGCAACGAGCTCGGACCTAGAAATTGATGGAAGTGCAATAATAAACGTAGGTACCGCAAACACATACACGCACACAGGGCTGACACTTAATTCAGCACATACCTACCGCGTACGAGGCGTAAACAGCAATGGTGTCTCAGCGTGGACAAATCCTCCGGTGAACATAACCACCGCCTCAGTGTGTGGAATCCCCACCGTCACACTCACCGCTTCAAGCATAAATCCCACGTATAACTCTGCGGTCACCCTCACCTGGACGGTAACCGGAGCGGTGACCTCATGCACCGCTACGGGAGATTGGAGCGGAAGCAAAAATATAAATGGCGGTATAGAAGTAACGGGCAACCTCACCGCACCGACAACATACAACCTGCAGTGTACGAATGGAGGAATAGACAGTCTCATCCACTCTGTCACGGTCACCCCACAACCATGGGGCAGAATATGGGCAGACCCGAGTGTGCTCAATACTGATGGGGGAACCGTCGAGATCAATTGGGAAGTTAAGAATACCGATGCGTGTGACATTATCCCCCTTGCGTGGGGTGGTGGCGCCGAATCTCCGTGGTTCAAAATCGACATAAGCGGGACACAATCAAGCACAACAGCACCACTACTCTACGCGTTAGCACCGTACACGTACTCACTCAAGTGCACCAACTTGTATGACTTCGTAGACATACCAATTAATGCAATATTCAATATCGGATTCACCGCACCAACACTCACCGCAGACAAAAGAGTTGTTCGTCTACCAGACCCCGACGTATCTCCCGACCCAGAGAAAGTAATTCTTACCTGGGACACCGGAAGCGAAAACTTCAGTGACTGCAGCATAACGGGAACGAACGGGTACACCTTAGACCCGCTCACAAGCCAGACTGGAGATACCCCTTCTATTTCGATTCTTGCACAAACCACTTTCATACTTCAGTGCGATATTCTCTCTGCGGTACGATCGGTTGGTGTTACTCCATCTGCGTGGGAAAATTAGCGAACATTCAGTAACCTGATTTGTATCGACACGCTATGATTCGATAACCTTTCCATGTTGTGGTGAATACAAAAACACACAGAACGTATCGGCTGAAGCCGTAACACTAATTGGCGTACAATTAACAAAGCCACCGGCGCCGTAGGCGCCGGTGGCTTTGTTCTACACACCACCCTGCATCAAGTTTTCCAAAGAAACCCTATAATGGTGCTATGCATATCGTTACAGGTGGTTATTTGTGGTACATGAAGAAAGCAACACTCCTCTCCTTCTTCATACTTACTGCGATTCTTGGTATGTACGGAAGCATTGGTGTGAATGTTGCGGAAGCACAGTCATGCACTGTCATCGAATCATGGATGCCTGACGATGTGAATTGTGATGACGGAGTTGGGCAACACCACGACCTATCTATTGGGGACTCTGTGACTATTTCGACGGGGGGAAAGCGGTGTCCAAGGTGTGAGTCTGATGGTGGAGCAATATGTGATTGGGGGTCTGCAGGTTTTAATTTATCGACCATTACCTGTGTCCAAGCGCCGGTGAACTGCATCGGTTCATGGGGTGATACGAGCATGTGTAGTGCTTCCTGTGATGGTGGAGTCAAGCTGGAAGAGTATTCAATCACCACCTCTG
>CAZQIF010000008.1:0-21490 GCA_964593375.1 uncultured Candidatus Saccharibacteria bacterium
TTGGAAATCTTCTGTTCTACCATTAAACTACACCCGCATGTACTCTCTTGCTCTATGTACTGTATTCGATTCGAGAATCGAAGTTCTTACAGAACCTGTTCAGGTTGTATGATAGTTTTCGTAAACTCAAACTATCGACAACCTCTTGCGACAGTCCCCCGGACTGTCTCACCCGCCAGAAGATTGGAAATCTTCTGTTCTACCATTAAACTACACCCGCGAGCGAGTAGGGTACCACAAAAGTTTACTTCTGTGGTAGCCCTACGAGCTGGGCGGTTGTATGATTTTCATACAACCGCGTAGTTCCGGATGATTCTAACATATCAGGACAAATGATAAAACCCCGCGAGAAGCGAAGCTTCTCGCGGGGTTTTATCAATTATATTTGAGGATATGCACCAAAAGTGCACACCTTCACATGCTACAATTTCATCATCATGGTGATTATCGAGTTCCTCGGGCATGTTGTTGTGACAGTGCTCATTGCCTACCTTTCATTTACAAACTTTTTGGCCGACTCAATTTTAGAGTTCACTGAAACAGAAGAAATCACCACCCCATCTGAACAGGTGACACCAGAAGAATCTGAAGCACCCTCTGATACAACAGTCTCACAAGAACTTCGTTCACTGAGCCAGCGCCTTGCAACAAGCATCGGAAAAGGAATGCCACGTATTCTTCTTGAGGATGTTGAGTTCCAACAAGCAGCCCTTGGCGCAAGTGGGCTTACTGAAACGATTTCCTCGCAAAGTTCCCTTCCTTTGACCTCACAAGTTGAAAACGCGCTCGTTAACATTTATTGCCAATACAAGACCGAACATTACATTCGCACCACCACCGGTACAGGCTTTTTTGTAAGCAGTAGGGGTGTCATACTCACCAATGCACACGTTGCTCAATTCTTGCTCCTTAAAGGAAGTGCCGAGGGTGTCGTCGATGCCTCATGTGTCGTGCGCACTGGTAATCCTGCCAAAGCAACATACAAGGCAGAGCTCCTCTACATATCACCAATGTGGATCTATGAAAATGCGTCACTCATTACCGAAGAGGAGCCACGTGGAACTGGCGAACGTGACTATGCACTACTGTTTGTCTCAGACACGGTTGATGATGACCTGAAACTTCCTGAAACGTTCCCCTCTGTCTCAATCGACACTGCCCTTCTCACTATTTACACAAAAGGTATCGACATTTTGACTGCGGGGTATCCCGCGGAAGCAATGCTCCGCGAGGGTTCTGATGCAAAACTTGTTCCCGTTGTCGCCTCTACAACCGTCGGTGACCTTTATACGTTCGGGAGTAACTACGCTGACATATTCTCTGTTTCTGAATCTCCTGTTGGAGCACAAGGGGCTTCTGGTGGACCAGTGCTTAAAACAGATGGCAAAGCTATCGGGCTCATTGTGACAAAAGGCAATGAAGAGACGGAGGGTGAGCGAAGCCTTCGCGCGATTACACTCTCTTATGTCGATAGGACTATTATCGATGAGACCGGATTCTCTCTCGCACAAAATATGCAAGGGGATTTAGCGTATCGCGGTAAAGTATTTAAAAAAGCACTGGTGCCATTCCTTCGCGAACTTCTTACTTCAGAGATAGTTACGAACGAAAAAAAGACTTCGCGATAACCATATGAAAACGCGCGGCCGAGGTCGCGCGTTTCTTCGTACGTTACTGATTGTGCCTGCAGGGCGGAAGCCCGGCCGAATTGGCATGAGGCTCACCGGTTGCGAGATCGCACCCGTAGAGCGTAAATGCGCTCTGGCCAGGAAGCTTTCCAACCTGTTCCCTGGTGGTACACGGTGAACTCTGGCGCTCTGGAACTGTATTTGGCGTTCCTCCATTTTGGTTCTCTTTCATTCAATTCTCCTTATTTTCGATTGCCGTTACTTGTACGACATCCAAAAAGCACCTTTGCCTTTCGGCCACTCCATATGAGCTTCACAAAGAGTGGCCGAAAGGTAAAAGACAGGAGAGACAAACAAGTACTTCTTTTTTGAGAATACCGTGAAGACTCTCGTGTGTCAAAGCTTTGTGTATGAAAACACCCCGGCGCGCTTCGCGCGCCGGGGTGTTTTCATGATACATATTATTCAACCACTTTCTCTGGAGCATCTTCAGGGGTTGTGGTCCCCACTATCTCTACGACAGCTTCAGTTGTTGTCGCAGTTGGTGGAACCGTATCCACCGTTGAAGTTGCAGGAATCTGAGGAACACTTATGGTGTTCGTCATCATTTCAAGATCAAGTGCAAGTGCAAGTGCTTCCTTTGAGCTATTTTCAGCCACTTCGATTTCTCCAGCATTGAGAGATGAAGTTGCCGTATAAACAAGAAGTTCAACTTGCTCACTCCCCAGTATTACTTTTTCCAAAAGTTCCTCTGCAACCACGAGTGGCAAACGTTCTTCCACTAATTTCATTGCACCATTAACTTGTTCGAGTGACGTAAGAACTCCGGCAGTGCGTTCTTCAATCGTCGGCACGATTGGAACAAGTGTTTCAAGCGCAACCGTTTCCCTGATATCAATATCAGTCATAAACGCAATAAGCTTTTGGAGAAGACCGAGCGCATTCATGAGTTCACTCACAGCACCTGTCTCATCGGTCGCCTGAAGTTCTTTTGCTGCAATAACCTTCCTGTCGATATCTGCAAGTCTTCGATTAATATCATCCTGTTCTTCAGTTGTTGCTGATTTTTTTACCGTTTCAAAAAGTTCAAACGCGCGCGTGGTCTCAAGTTCAATACGAGCTCTGAAACTATCATATGACGGTGTGGTCGTACTCTTGTTTTGTTCAACTTGTTCACGTGTGGTATTGACTACATCAAGAATATTTCCAATTGATGATGTTGCATTTTCGCTCTTGTTCGTATCAAGTACCGCTGATTGCACTTCAAGCGCAGAACCAAACGCAATCTCAGCGATTGCTGCTTCTTCGGCGTTATCAGTACGAAGCTCGGCAAGTCCGCTCTGTGCAGCATCTGCGTGCACCTGCACCGTCTCAGCAATCGCTGCCTCTACTTCCACGGTGAGTTTCCCCTCACTTGCAAGGAGTCGTGCCTCTCCAATGCGTCGTTCAATAAGCTTTGTTTCAAAAACTACTTTTTCATACGGAGAATTTGCAAATTGTGACTGAATGCTCTCGTTTACTTCTGTCTTCACCAAATAGAGTGCGTCACCAGGAACAGAACGTTCAGCAGCAAACGGCACACTCACCACAAGGAGGAACAAAAATGCGCCCGTAGCTACGCGCGCCCACATCGTCTGAAACGGTGACCAGATAACATATTGCTGTGAAACAATGGCACCCATAGGGATTGATTCTGCCTTTTTCGGAAGTGGATGGTACTCCATGTACGACAAAATTCGCTCGCGGAGTTCGCGTCGTTCTATCGCCTTGAGACGAATTTTCTCTGAGTATTTCTTTAAGTCTGTATCAAATGATTTCATGGTTTATGTTTCGCGTTTGACTCTCGCGACTTCTTCGAACGCTTCAATGCGCTCTTTGAGTAACTTGAGTGCTCTATGAATACGGACCGATACAACATTCTCCGATTCTTCGATGAGGTCACTGATTTCTTTCGGACCAAGTCCATCGATGTATCTGAGCGTAATTACCTCTCGGTACACGTGTGGGAGTTCTCCTATCATGTCCGCTGCCTTCCGTGCATCGAGCGCAAAGGTCACTTCTTCAATTGATCCTTCTTGCAGTTCCTCGTAGGAACTTTCACTCTTCCCTTCTTCAGAAAGAAGTGCGTCAAGTGAAACCTCTTTCTTTCGCCGATACTCATCAATAATTAAATTGTTGAGTACTTTGTATAGAAAGGGCTTATAGGAATCAATCTCATGCCCGTTACGGATATATCCCCACACTTTCGTGAAGGTATCATGCACGATTTCAATCGAACGTTCTCGGTCTGAGAGACGGTACGATGCGTGGCGAAACAGTGCATCTGCGTATTCATCAAACGCTTTCAAAAAACGCTCCTCTTGGCTCCCCTTTGGGTCGCCACCTGTTTTCCCTTTTGCCTTTGTTGATTCTCGGGCCATGTGGAAACCATTATAAGCGATGACGGCCAAAAAGCCGACTTCTTTCATAGGAAATCCCTAAATCCAACGATTTCGCACGAAGAAATGGATTGTGAGTCCAACGCACGCGATAATAAGTACCAGAATGAGCCAAAATGCGTAGGGATGATCTTGCAGTGGAACCTTGACATTCATACCAAAAAGTGATGAAACAAGTGTTGGAATCGTGAGAATAACCGTCGTCGCCGTGAGAATACGAATGGTGTAATTCAAGTTTTGGGTTAATGTCGCTTCGGTTGCACTGCGAATGTTCTGGATAGTTTTGAGAATTGACTGTGCAGATTCAACGAGCTGATTGTTTGCAATGAGCAAGTCTTCCATAAGTTCCCTGTCTTCATTGAACATTTGAATATGATTCCCTTTCGTGAGGTGCTGAAGCCATGCATTGGTCGGAATCAGTGCAGAAATGGTTTCGTTTAAGTCTTGCTCGAGAAAGACGAGTCGTTGGATGTCACGACTGCGAAGACTTCGCACACGTCCCATGTCGCGATACACGAGCTTCCTTGTGCGTGTGAGTTTATGTTCATAGGTTACCGTGAGCTCTGACATAAACTCAAGGAAGAGCTTTGTTTTCTGCGTAGTATTAAACTCTCGCTTCCCTTCTATAAACGGAACGAGGAATGGTACTTCTTGGGGCGAAATGGTGATAAGGAATGATTCACCAGAAATGATGAGTATTGGCGCAGTATCAATATCAATATCTTTGACGTCGTATGGATAGCGCGTGAAAAAGTATGAAACGAGTCCTTCCTGCTCAAAACGCGGAACCTCAAAAATATCTTTGATGTCTTCAACAATCGCATCGTCAAGTGCATACAGTTTGATGAGACTCTGGAGTTCCTCTTCGGTTGGCATTTCCACATGCGTCCATATTCCTGGCCGTGGTTCTGGGTATGTGCGGAGTTCAGTATCCTGCACTGTTTTGAAGTAATGCGTAATCATCGAGGGTATTGTAACAGATGAATAAAAAATCTCGCATTTTTTCTGAGAGACTCACATCGCAAACCGTTCGATCCCCTGGCGAAAATACAAAAAGCCCCAATCACAAGTATTGAAGCTTTTTGTATTTGTCGGGGAGCCGGGAATCGTCCTGTTGGTCATTAAGCTCGTAAACTCGCTAAGTGCCACGGGACACGCCTCGTTCGTTCGTAAACTCACATCATTCCGGCGTTCGATTCCCGACGCACGCAAAATTGTTTGCATGCTCTCGCCAACAAATGAAAAAACCGCCCTAAGGCGGTCTTTTCATTTGTCGGGGAGCCGGGAATCGAACCCGGACCACATGGTCCCAAACCATATACACTACCACTATGCTACACCCCGATGCAGCGAGAGAAATCAAAAAGTGTCGTCGTTCTCTCGGGAATGTTTAAAAATAAAGCTTGCTTGATTTTTAAACATTCCCGAGAGAACGTGTGCGGAGCACAGACTTTTTGATTTCCGAGCGAAGCAGGGTTGTATCGAAGATACACCCCGATTTGCACTGGAGCATAGTACCACACCTTCTCCAAAATTTAAATTTATACTGTGATATATTTTTACAATGAAAACTCAAATCGTATTCATCCACGGAGGGACAGCATTCAGTAAGTATGAGAATTTTCTTGAAAACCTTAGAACAGAGCCAGTTTGGGATCCATATGGTTTGGAAAATCGCAAAAAATGGAAAGATACACTCAAAACTGAGTTCGGGACAATCTATGATGTCTTTTATCCGTCGATGCCAAATAGCCAAAATGCTAAATATTTGGAGTGGAGAATCTGGTTTGAGCGATATTTTGAGTACTTAAATGGAGAAGTGATTCTTATAGGACATTCACAGGGTGGCTATTTCTTGGCTAAATACCTCAGTGAAAACACAATTCCCTTCTCACTAAAAACACTGTATCTAGTATCTGCACCCTTTCAGCCAGACAACTTTGGTGGAGAAGACGGTGGGGACTTTAATTTTGATCCTGCTTATCTCGGCAAAATAGAAAATTTGACTCAAAATATAGTGATAATTCACTCAGAAGATGACGATGTGGTCCCATTCAGTCATGGTGAGAGTTATCATAAAGCACTTCCAAAAGCAGAATTCATAACTTTTAAGGATAGAGGGCACTTCTTACAACCGGAGTTTCCAGAAATAATTGAGCATATAAAGGCTCGAGTTTAATGTTCCATATGGAACATTATTACTGATTCCACGTGAAACTACTCCAAAATCACATTATCTATCAACTTTACTCGAGCAAACCTTTCACGTGGAACAATTCGCACTGTTAAAACATCAATTTGCCACTCGCCTTTATATTTTTTCTCAGAAAGCCAAGTTTCAATGGCTCGTCCCAGTCGTTTGAGTTTTTCCCGATGAACATTCTCTTCCGGACGCCAAGTTTCATGTGAAACCGCATACTCAAGGTCTTCTCTTGTTCCATATGAAACACTTTTTACCTCGACAAAATGAATATTTGAGTCCTTTGTCACAATAATGTCGATTTCTCCCCATTTCTTTTGATAGTTTCGCTCAATAACTGAATAATCTTTGGTGATGAGCCATTTTGTAGCAATATTCTCTCCAATTTTCCCAATAGTGTTGTGGTGAGCCATATGTCGAATATCCCTTACAATATTCTAAGATATTTTGTTTCATGTGAAAACGTTTCACGTGGAACATCACTTTCGTGTGTATATCCTTTAGGATATGGTCTATCTGTATGTATTTAGCCATTTTTTAAGGACACTGGTTGTGCACAACTTTGTCCTTTATACACATATCAACGTAGTTGTCCCCATTTTTGATTGTTTGCAAGATTAAGCGTAAATTGTAGATGTCTTTGAAAGTCCACGAATCGAAACCTGATGGTCAATGTATTTGGCGTCAAGTTGCTAAGTATTTCGTTCACTACGTTTCTAAAATTCTAAGCACTTCCTGTCTTACAGACACTGTTCAGGTTGTATGATATTTTTCAAAATATCGACAACCTCTTGCGACAGTCCACAGGACTGTCTCACCCGGTCTCGAGATTTTTCTGCCTCTGATTGGTAGAAAAATATCGCTCCGGTTCACAAATCAGTATGCAAGTGAAGCAGTTCACTTGCTAAGCAACAAAAGCACCATTCTTTGGAATGGCGCTTTTGTTGCTTACTGATTTGTGCGGATAGGGAGAATCGAAACTAACTGTTTCTGTTCAGGTCGTGAGACAGTTTCTTCCTTTGGTCGAAACCGTCGACGACCTTTTCGATTCTTGCTCCTGCTTGCAAAGCAAGCAGTTGCGCCCCTATCCACACCATGCAAAAAAGCCCAAAAGGGCTTTTTTGCATGGTGCGGATAGGGAGAATCGAACCCCCATCTTAACGTTGGCAACGTCACGTTCTACCACTAAACTATACCCGCATTCTAACTCTTGGTTTTACAGCTCTCTTGAGGCTATCTGAATCCACTTCAGAAGCTTCTTCTTTAAAACCGTGCCTCCGATTATAGTATTTCCGACACCATAGTGCAATGTCCGCTTCTTGCTTCTCCCTTGAATAACTTGATTCTTGTGAAACTGAGCAACAGAAAGCCCGAGTTTTCGTGACCATACTTTCATACACTTTTCTTCATGTAGATCGGGGTAGAGAAGAAGCCAAAACCTAATCTTTTCCTTTTGAATTCCTAAGTACTCCAAAGCAAACTTAATAAATATGCGATGAACATCCATACGCGCATTCGCAATGCGAATGAGATGGTTGTCAGAATTGTCGCCTTCACCAACATAGAGCATAAGACCTGCGATAAACAGAGGATTGTGCTTGTAGTGCTTAAATTCGGTCACTGCAGAGCGTTCAGCCTCTGTATAGAGCTTCTTGTACTGATTACTCCGGGCTTTATTGAGGAGCAGTATACGCTTTCGATTGTCCTTTGAGGCGCGCTTTTGATTATCTGCAGTAATAGACTTTGACCATGTTTCACGTGAAAGCCACAGAGAAACGGTGCTTTTTGAGACACCAACGATTTTTGCTATCTCGCTAAGGGTAAATCCACGCTTACGAAACTGCACCGCCTGCTCAAATTGTTCTGTTTTGCGTATCATAGTGACTGTATATATTATACAGTGCCATCTGTTCGAATTGTGATACTATTCACATTCATGTAATCCCATAGAGAATTAGTAATGGCCCGACATCGCGTTGATGTCGGGCCATGTTTCAGTCGTATTTTCGATCCCATTGAATATCACTAGGTGGGGCTCCGTAGAGTACTGAAAGTTCATCGAGTGTAGCTTCGCATTCAGCAGGGATATCGAGACCTCCAACAAATCCTCGCCCCTCGATGTTCCAGCGTGGGTCGGTTTCACTTTTGATCCACCAAACACCGTTTGTTTGGGGTGTAAAAGAATCTACAAACACCTTGCAGTAGCTCAGTAGCCACGTAAACAAATCCTTCATGAATTTCATGTTGCCCCCGTAGTTGTTGAGTCCGATTGGATTAAACCATGGAAAGTGGGAAGAGGCAAGAGAGAAAGGAACTCGGCGTCCGCTAGTAATTCGGTGCACCTTTGTGGTCACGAGTTGCTAACTGGAATCAAACACTTCGTGTTGATTCCACTAAGCACTCTCGACCAGAGGGACTCGTCCCGCTTTTTCTAATTTCATACAGAAACTGTCCACTTGTTGGATTTTGTTCGTTGTCTCACAAAATCTCAACAAGTCTTGCGAAGTGACATTGAGTCACTTCTCACACTTCGTTCATAAGAACGCTGGACGCGACTCGCTGGCCCAAAGGGGCCCCAGCTCCGTCGTTCGAGTCCCTCTGGGTGCCAAAATGCAACAAGCGCAACACTTTCGTGTTGCGCTTGGCATTTTGTGCTGGAAGTATGCCCCCACTCGAACTTTTTGACTGTATCGTCAAAGAATACGATTTATTGGTACTTTGGAACGCTGAAGTCACTAAACTGCTAAATCAGGAAATGGCAGAAGGGATGTTAGATGTCACATATTAAGCTTATTTTGCCTGTATTGGTGGCATGACTGTAATAAGGGTAATTTAATTGAACTATTAAGTAGCTGTATAAATGGTAAAATAGTAGGAATGAAGCCAGAAAAACAAAAAGATGCGATGTCAGAACTGGTAGATATCCTTGCCACCTCAGATACTCATGATACTTCGAGTGCTAATGAAGGGGTGGTTACTACGCCCGATGGCGATAAAGTCACCCTAGGCTATAAAGTTCTGGCTCAGAAACTAATCAATGCAGTTAGAATAAAGAAGTCTAATGAGAAGGCGGTTGCAAAGTATTTTGCTAACAAAGACAAGAAGTAATTTATATGTACCTAATACCTATCAGCGTTAAGAGTTCGACTGTTGAAGGAAAGGGTGTTTTTTCTGAAGTGGATATTTCAAAGGGGGAGATCGTATGGAAATACACTGTTGGGCATGATAAGTCACTATCTCAGTCAGAGTATGAAGCCCTTACTGATAGTGAAAAAGAATATATGAACAAAGTGGCGTATTTATCTAGTACTTCTGGTCAGTATATCTTTCCACCAGAAAATGACCCCGCTCTTTACACAAACCATGATGCACTTAACCACAACCTCACAGTTGTTTTAGACATGAATGTTTCGCCTGAGCCATTTTTCATTGCTAATAGAGATGTTAAAAAGGGTGAGGAACTAACTAACAACTATCATGAGTTTGATACTTCAATTGGTTTAGATAAGGATGTGCCTGATTGGTTAAAATAAATTAAATTATGACAGATAAAAAAGCAGAAGTGCGACCAGACTATACAACCCTTCAGGGTTATTTGTCGCAAATACAAAAGAAAGAGGGGAGTTTAGGTTTAAGGTTTGACGAGGTGGCATCTGAGTATCAGACACAGTTAAAAAAGATTATCGATAGACTTAGTGCAGTTACTGGTAATGATTATTCTGAGTTTGAAGTACCAATGCATAGAGCAGGAGGGAATGGGATGAATGTATATCAGAAGATAGATATGGAAGTCTATGCAATAAAAATGTCTGGTCTGATACTCAGGCTTTATGGTCAGTTTTTTTATGAAGAGAGAAACCCACTGGACGGTACACCAAGTACTGTAATTAACTCAAATCAAAGCCAGTCCCAGCAAGTAGATATAAAACTATTGCTAGATGTTAGCAGTAAGATAGATGAAAATCTCAGACGAACAGAAGACCCCGCTGAAAAAAGTTTCTTAACACAAATGAAAGAAGGGCTTAATACAGTTAGCGGTTATGCAGATCTAATTAAGCTAGCTACTACAACAGCATCTGGTGTAGGTTTGGCTTTGGATAAAGCCTTGGCGTTAATAATGTAATTTTATATATGAAACAAACTGACTTAAGCTTCGCACGTAACTTAGTGAAAGGGAAAATAGCAGAGACCGTTTTTGCTCAGATGCTACGCTCAACTGGTCAGTTTACAGTACTTGAGTTTGGCTATGAGAAGATAATTCCAGAGCTAGTACAACAAGGAGATGAGGGAAATAATGATATGGTGGAGACACTACGGACAGCGCCAGACTTCGCTGTTATCAATAGGAAGACTAAAGAAGTACATCTAATTGAAGTGAAATACCGACACTCTTTTAACAATAAGAATGTGCTAGATATTGCAAAGCGAATGAGCAAGAGTTGGAACCCATCCTATCTGTTCCTTGCAAGTAAGGAGGGTTTTTATTTTGGAGAGGTTAAAAGCATCATTCAAAATAAAGGTAAAATTGACTTACTTAACCACCCACAAATACCTCAGGCAGTCCAAATCAGTTTTCTTAAGATACTTAATGACTTCGAGTAAGGCCAATTGTATTAATTAATAATTGGAGTATATTTTAAGTATTATGGATGATGCAATTAAAGCTTTAGAAAAAGAGTTCAGTTCAAAAGTAATAGTTTATGTAACTGGCGAGCGACAGCCTATTAATGCACTAGGAACTGGTATTGCTTTAGATATTTTACCTAGATTTCAGTCAGTATTGAAAAGCTTCCCAAAGGATACAAAGAAAATAACCCTAGTTTTATGTACGGGTGGCGGTAATATCGATACACCATGGCCATTAGTTAGTGCGATAAGAGAATGTTGTGAAGAGTTTGAAGTAGTTGTTCTCAATAAAGCATTGAGTTCAGGAACACTGATATCTTTGGGTGCTGACAAAATATTCATGTCAAAGTTCTCACACCTTAGTCCTGTAGACCCTACTAAAAACTATATGGACAATGGGGGTAAACAAAGAAGGTTAGAGATTGAAGACACTATTGGTTACATTGATTTTCTAAAGAACAAAGTGGGCATTTCAGAGCAGAACGCTTTGTCAGAACTTACTAAGGAGCTTACTAAGGAAATTGAACCAACCATTCTCGGCTCTGTTAACAGAACACATGCACTTATCAGAAGTGTTGCTAGAAACTTGCTTAGAACACATGCTAAACCTCTAAAGGATAGAGATCAGGAAGACATAATTGAGCATCTTACTGAAAAGCTTTATGCTCATGGTCATTTAATTAACAGGAGGGAAGCGAGAAAAATTGGCTTTGAAACTCTCATTGAAAATATTTCTGATGAACAAGACAAACAGCTTGAATTATTGTGGGAGAAGATTGAGGAGGTATTAAAGAACGATAGTCCGTTTACTCCAGAAGAAGAATTACCAGCTGGGACAGCTGAAGCTATAGTTATTGTACCTAGGTGTATAATATATTCAGTAGGCAAGAAGTATAATTTCAGCTCATACTTTAAAATGAATGAACAGTCCGTTACTCCTCGAATGATTAATGTATCTGAAATAAAAACTTTATGGGAAGAAGTAACATAAATATATGCAAAACTCATTCTCAGGACAATGTATAGAAGATAAAAAAAATAGTTCTAGTATTTCTAATGGTTTTGGCCGTAACTACACCTTTCAAAAAAAAGACGAAAATTATGTTATTAGAACAAACTATGTGTTTGTAACTGATGAACACAAAATTGGAGAACAGCCAGAAAAACAAACACAAACTGACAAGGAATAACTCCCAAAAACACTCCTGAAAATAGGGGTGTTTTTTGTTATCATATACACATGCGAGGCAAGAAACGAACTAAAGAAGAACAGCACGAACTTTTCTCAGCTCTTGAGGGGTATTTGGAGATGGGATTTTCACTCAAAAAAGCCTGTAGTTTAGCCGATGTGCCGTATTCGACCATGCGAGATATTACCTCACTCTATGAGCCACTTCGTGCTCATACGACTGCTCTTCAGAATAAAGTAAATGTGACAGCGAGAGCCGTCATAATCGCCTCTATTGAAAAGGGCAATGTAAATGATGCTAAGTGGTGGGTTGAACGCTTTGACCATCCAGAGCCTCAAATATCACCTGTGTACGGTGGAGAAAATGAAATGGTACTGACTTATATGGAAGCCAAGGCAGATTATCCCAACGGCTTCAGTCTAGATGAAATGCTTAAGTAAAAGGCTCCCTGTTTTGGGGAGGTTTTTTTACTTACTCTCCAGAAGTATTACAATGTAGGTAATGCTTAATATTAAAACTCGGGATGAACTTAAGGCTGTTCTAGAGAGTAAGTTTTCAGTAGACAGGAAAGATCAGGAAGAGTATTTCAGATACGCTATTTACGCTCGCAAGTCCACAGATGCCGAAGATAAGCAGGAACGTTCACTTGGAGATCAGTTGGCTGATTGTAAGGACATGGCTGTTCGAGATGGGCTTAGGGTGGTGAAAGTATTTGAGGAAAGTATGTCCGCTAAAGAGCCAGATATACGCCCGAAGTTTAGGGAAATGATGAATGAGCTACAAGCTGGAAAATATGATGGGGTGATAGCTTGGCATCCAAATCGTCTGGCTCGCAATATGAAAGAAGCAGGGGAGGTAATTGACCTACTTGATAAGCAGATAATTAAAGATCTGAAGTTCGTTTCGTATACGCATACTAATGATGCGAGCGGGAAGATGCTACTAGGTATTACCTTCGTACTCTCTAAGCAGTATTCAGATCAACTGAGCGATGTTGTATTAAGGGGGAATAGGCGGAGTATTGAAGATGGGAACTATATCAATAAAGCCAAGCATGGTTATAGAAAGGATAGAAATGGTCAGCTGAGACCAGATGGCAATAACTTCACCTTGATTGTAGAGGCGTTCCAGATGAGGTTGCGAGGAGTGATCTTAGAGGAGATCGCTGAGTATTTAAATAAAAACGGTTATTCTAGAACAAATACCGCCTCAGGTAAGACTTACACTGCTCACATGCAGAAGGAGGCAGTGAGGCGATTTATGAAAGACCCTATCTACACTGGCATAGTGCTGTATGGTCAGAACAAGCCTGAAGACTTGGTAGAAAAGTATGGCTTCATCCCTGCTGTTACGGTGGAGGATTTTATGACGATCAATGAGCTAGAAAAGAACTCAGACGTCATCAAGTTGGCTAAGAGCTTTAGGCGGGGTGGAACGGTAAAGTCTGACTTGCTTAGAGATATGGTTATTTGTGCTGGCTGTGGCGATACTAAGTCTACTGGAATAACCACCAAGAAGCTCAAGGGCAAGACTGCTAAATATTTCTATTATCGTTGTGATACTGAAGGCTGTGAGTTTGAGCATTCAAGTACCAGAGCAAAGGTGGTGAGGGACTTTGTGGTTGAGTATTTTAAGAGTAAGCCGTTCTCTCATTTTGAAGCGTACGAACACAACAAAGCAGAGATGAAGCGGGTGGCTGATTTGCGGATGAAAGAGACTAGAGATGAGGTACGGCTCAAGAAGTCAGAGCTAACAAAGCTGGAGGAGCGGATTGTAGATCTAAAGTCAGCGATGGTATTGGAAAAGGATGAGCAAGTGAAAGAGTATCAAAAAGATGACTTTAAAAAGACTACCGATAGGATAGTGGACTTAACTACCGATATTTCTAGGTTAGAGAAGAAAATAAGTGCTGAAAAAGGCACAGTTTTGACCTATGAAAACTTCATCGAACTTTTCGATAAAATGGCTCTAGATATAGCTAAAGACCAGCCAATGGCTAAGTTAGATGCAATGCTGAAAAAAGT
Source organism: uncultured Candidatus Saccharibacteria bacterium (assembly GCA_964593375.1). Lineage (GTDB taxonomy): Bacteria > Patescibacteriota > Minisyncoccia > Phycocordibacterales > UBA918 > Damh-18. The sequence goes on from CAZQIF010000008.1 coordinate 14,107, forward strand.
GTTCTTGAACTTTACGGTAAACAAAAAACTCGTTGTAGGATATACCCTAAACGAGCCTTTTGCTTCATTTGAACGTCTTGAGACTGGTAAAGTCTCCAATGGTGCACCCAGAGGGACTCGAACCCCCAACCCCTTGTTCCGAAGACAAGTACTCTATCCGTTGAGCTATGGGTGCAATCTGAAGAGAATACTATTGTTTCTGGTAATATTCAACTAACATTGACTGCCAAAATTTCATTTTCATCAATAATCCTTTACTCCGAGGAACTTCAAATCGAAGACATCCTTTATATTGAGGTCGTTTTTTTATACCTCGTCCACTTGGTTTATAAATTGTTCGCCTAAATTGCATTGGTAAAATATTCATCTTTGTTTGCCACCACAATTCACAATTTTCATGTGCATAAAGTTTATGAATGTAGAGACGAAATCTCAGATTCTTTCTACTATTGCCAACAAACTGCTCAATCCACATAAGCATAAAAGCATTCATTTCTTCATCTGAATTTATGAAACTCCACTGATTAAAGCGCTTCGCTCCTTCAGCCCAATACAGAGCAATACCTGTGAAAAAAAGTGGATTATGAATATTTTGTTTAAAGGTCAGTCGTGCTTCTTCGAGCCACACTGCTTCGCGATCAAGTCGCTTTTGACTCAAAGCACCTGCTGCTTTGATTCGCCCTCGAGAAATATTGCTATTCTTTCGTTTCTTCAGGGAATACTTTTCACTTTTAGTAAGTGGGAGATCTTTAAGCCATAGTGAGAGGGAGCTCTTTGCAACTTTTACTTCACTCAAAATATCTCGGTAACTCATTCCTTCTTTGCGAAGTGCAATTGCTCTTTCTTTTTCTCGAACTAATGCTTTCATATATATCCCATTCTATCACGGTTCGAATACTTCACATTGAGGATGTGTACATTTCGAGAAGGAAACCATACAATATGCACAATATGATAGTCCGAAGTGACATCCCAAAAGAAGTCCAACATATCGCAGATACCCTTGAAAGTCGGGGTTTTGAAGCCCATCTTGTGGGTGGTTGCGTTCGTGACTTACTCATTGGAAAGAAGCCGAAGGACTGGGATATTACAACGAATGCACATCCGACAGAAATTGAGACCTTTTTTCCAGATACGTACCTAAACAACGATTTTGGGACCGTCGGTGTCGTAAATGAAGAAACCGAGGACCCAACACTTAAAGTAGTCGAAGTAACGCCCTACCGCACCGAATCTGAATATTCTGACGCACGTCGTCCTGATTCGGTGGAATTTGGTGTTTCTCTTGAAGAAGACCTGAAACGACGTGATTTTACCGTAAATGCCATCGCGTACCGCCTTAAAGACGAGAAAGTGATTGACCTTTTTGAGGGGGAAGCCGATATTGCAAAGAGGCGCCTTCGTGCGGTAGGGAATGCGACAGAGCGCTTTGGCGAGGATGCACTTCGCATGATGCGCGCAGTACGATTTGCAGTAGAACTCGATTTTGTGATTGATGGTGAAACCATGACTGCCATTGCAGAAAATCATGAGAATTTGGGCCGTATTTCAAAGGAACGCATTCGTGATGAGTTTGTAAAAATGCTCAATTCGAAGCAACCGATACAGGGGATTGTACTTCTCGAAAAGCTTGGACTTCTGCCATATATTGCGCCTGATTTACTTCGTGGTATTGGTGTTGAACAAAATCAAGCTCATGCATTTGATGTCTATGAGCACCTCCTTCGCACCATGCAACATGCCGCTGATAAAGAGTGGGAGTTTGATATTCGTCTTGCAGGATTGTTTCACGATATTTCTAAGCCTGAAACGCGCCGTTGGTCAAAGGAAAAGAATGATTGGACCTTCCATGGACATGAGGTTGTGGGCGCTAAAGTAGCCAAAAAGGCGCTTCAAGAGCTCAAATTTCCACGTGAAAGAATTGATAGAGTGGTCACGCTTATTCGTTGGCACATGTTTTTCTCTGATCCTGACCAAATAACGCTTTCAGCCGTACGCCGAACCATTGCAAATGTTGGTGCAGAGAATATTTGGGACCTCCTTAAGCTCCGCAGGTGTGACCGTATTGGTACCGGACGACCAAAAGAACAGCCATTTCGCCTTAGAAAGTACACCGCGATGGTTGAAGAAGCACTTCGTGACCCCATATCTGTAAAGATGCTTAAGATTGATGGCAATCGGATTATGGAGATAACCGGGGAGAAGCCAAGCAAGAAACTTGGTGACATACTTCATGCACTCCTTGAAGAGGTGCTCGATGATCCACTTAAAAATACGGCTGAATACCTAGAGAATCGAGCGCAAGAGCTCATGAAAATGTCTGAGGAAGAGCTTGCAAAGCTTGGTGAACAAGGAAAAGAAAAGAAAAGCGAAGAGGAGGCTGCTGCGGTTGCTGAACTACATAAGAAGCATCGTGTGGCCTGAAAATAAGGAATGTAATGACTATATTTTCAGAGCCCGTGGCCAGAAATTACAGAGCGTAGCGACAATAATTTCTGAGTCTGTCACTTTTTCTTCAAACAAAGAAGAAAAAGTGACCTGATGCTGTTCCGATGCACTACATGCACTGTCCAGATTGTATGATATTTTTTTAAAATATCGACAATCTCTTGAGAAGTGACATTTGGTCACTTCTCACTTTGATGCGACGAACAAGCTCAAAATGACTAATATTTAGTAAGTACCAAACTCATACGATCAAAATTGAAGATTATACTCGTTGTGTTTCGTTAATCTTCTAATTTTGCCTGTATAAGTTCGACATTGTCGCTTGCGCTCTGTGTCTCATTTAAAAAAAGGCCCGAGGGATTGAATGCCGAATCTGTGTGATTCAGTGCCCAATCCTTCGGGCCTTATGGGGTGGTCTTCGAGTCTATTTTGAGACTAGGTCTCTATGGGTGAAGTATAGTACTTCGTTACCCAAAATTTTTGACTCTTTTGTTCTTGATGTTGTTTCGTCTGAATCAATTGCTTGTTTCATTCGTCAACATCTAGTGTGATGTACTTAGAGTTTTTTTGGAGGTATTAACTCAATTTTATAATGAACACTTTAAGGGATAACCTTTGCTATCCGCTCGCCCTTTCTGGGCCTACGACTATAGTATGTCCTTTATAAATAGGTGTAAAGGACATACCTGTGCATAACTGTTGATAACTTGCATTTCACTGTCCTTTATAAAGGACAGTGTTTTAAAAAAGTGCTTTAAGCTATATCTAAAGCCATATTTTTTATACAGCACTTTTAAGTGTTGTCAAAATTGATTTTCGTGTGATTCAAAATTTCTCTATTTACACTATGTTGAGCTCGATTGAAACAGGGCAGTGGTCGCTTCCCATAACCTCTGGATGTATGTTTGCTTTTTTAATTATTGGGACCATACTTTTCGACGCCATGACATAATCAATTCTCCATCCCACATTTCTTTCACGTGACGCTCCCCAATGTGACCACCATGTGTAGTACCCGTTACCTTGAGTGAAGAGTCTGAAGGTGTCGACAAACCCCGACTTTAGAATATTGTCGATGCCAGTACGTTCCTCTTTGGTAAACCCCTTCCGACCTTCATTTTCTTTTGGGTGAGCGAGGTCGAGTTCAGTATGTGCAACATTGAGGTCACCACAAAAAATGACTGGCTTTTGCTTTTCAAGACTCTGAATGAATTCTAGGTATGCTGGGTCCCAGGCCTGTCGCATCGGAATTCGTGAAAGGTCATCTTTTGCGTTTGGTGTGTAGACGGTGCTCACAAAGAAATGCTCAAACTCAAGAGTGAGCACACGTCCTTCTTTGGTTGTGTCCCCATAGGTGTCAGCGAGTGGGTATTTCTTTGCTATTTCCTCAGGAATTCCTAAAATGACGCTTTCTGGGGCTATTTTTGTGAATATTGCGGTACCGGAATAGCCTTTTTTCTCTGCAGAGTTCCAATATTCGTCATATTCGGGTAAATCAACCTCAGACTGGTGCTCTTGTGCCTTTGTTTCCTGAAGGCACAGGATATCCGGCTGGTATTTATCAATAAACGGCACAAGTAAGCCTTTATTATGGACTGCTCGAATGCCGTTTACGTTCCAAGAGAAAATTTTCATCCCGTTAAAGATAGGAAGCGTTTAAGTCTGTTCTTGAGGTATTTTTTACCTGCGCCAGTTTTAAGATATTTCTCTCTAATTTGCGCATCTTCCTCAGATAGACATGCTTCATAATAAATAAGTTTCCATGGAATTCCGGATTTTGTCCAGTTCGATTGGCCTAGATTATGCTGACTTAAACGTTTCCGTAAATTTCCAGTACTTCCAGTGTACCACTGTCCACTTTTCTCACTTTTGAGTACATAGACATAAAACATAACGCTTTAATCTTTAACGGGACGAGTGCATATAGTGTACCAATTCTCAGGGAAACTTCGAGGAATTGTATAGAAAACGAAAACGCGGACCATGGTGGTACGCGTTTTGGGTATTTCCCTAAATTATTCTACCTCTGCGGGCAGATCAATGCATTTTCTCAACTCAACTTCCCAATACGCGTGAAGAACAGCATGTTCTTGCTTCACTAACTCCATTGCCACTTGCCAAATCTCTATGCGAGTGTACTCCGGGTTGCGTGCACAGACGACATCGCACAGATCCTTCTTAATGATAGTCTCGTTATTCTGATGCTTTATGTTCAGAACTTTGATGACAGCACTTTGTAACGGGGTGAATCCGTTCATGTTTTGTCTCCTCTCCGGGACATCAAAAACCTGCGTATAGCCTATACCTCATCTCGTATGCTTGCAAGAAACTTAGTACCACTTTGTGTCCACACTCAAACTTGAGGGTTCATGAATTCATACGTGCTAAAATAGAATTATTAGTATGGTTTAACATACAATATATTTATGGCAGAACGAGTTACCCACAAAAAGGAAAAGAAGAAGCCAAAGAAAGATAAAAAGAAATAGTAAAAAGGTGTCAGATATCTGACACCTTTTTACTATTTCTTTTTAAACCAGCTGTTTTCTTTTTCCCTTAAATACTGTAGTCTACTAAAACTTGCTTTAATACCTTAGATGCGAGGTGAGAAAGTCTGGGAGACTTTCGCAAGACCTTGGTCAATGTTTTCGAGGTGAGAAGCCGAAGAAAGCATCAACAAGGTATACCGTGCTTGTAAAGCACATCTAGGTTACTTTCAACAAGTTTTACATCATGCAACGCCAAGACGGCCTAATCACATTCAGTGATGTCTCATTCGAATACACCCACAACAAGCCGATTCTCATCGGAGCAAGTTTTGTGATTCGTCGTGGTGCAAAGATGACGCTCATGGGACAAAACGGGGCGGGGAAGAGTACCATCTTTGGTCTCATCACGGGAGAACATACACTGAATAGCGGAAGCATGAACATTATGCCCCGCACGACCATTGCGCTCTCGCGCCAAGTGATTCCTCGTGATGAACTTGATCTCACTATTCGCGAGTTTTTTCAAAAATGTTTTAAAGAGAAGGTTTACGATATCGACCCAAAGATTGATGCTGTCCTTGAAGTGGTGAATCTCACCGCTCCACACGACAGAATCGTGCGCTCGTTTTCCGGAGGACAGCAAGCGCGACTTCTTCTCGCATCTGCTCTCATTCAGGACCCCGACCTTCTCCTCCTTGATGAACCGACCAATAACCTTGACGTTGCAGGCATCGCGCACCTCACCGAATTCCTGAAAGCATACAAGAAGACGGTTGTCGTTATTTCGCACGATGCTGATTTCCTCAATGCGTTCACGCACGGCGTTCTCTATCTCGATGTCTATACACGCATCATTGAACAGTATGATGGTAACTACCACGATGTAGTTGAGGACATTAAACTCCGTATTGAAAAAGAAAACCGCAAGAATGCACAGTACGCGAAAGAGATTCAGGCAAACAAAGAGAAGGCAAATTTCTTCGCGATGAAGGGGGGTAAGATGCGCCTCGTCGCAAAAAAGTTGCGTGAAGAGGCGGAGGAATACGAAGAAAATAAAGTGGATGTACGCAAAGAGGATAAAACCATTCGCCCATTCACCATTGATATCCCGAAAGAGCTTCCGCCGAAGATTCTCACTATCAGTTCGTACTCAGTGATTAAGAACCACAAACCACAGGAACGAACGTGTGATATTTCACTTTCAAAAAACACACACTTGCAACTTGTGGGACCAAACGGTATCGGAAAGAGTACGCTCCTTGAATCACTTGCATCAGGACATGCAAAAGGGGAGACCGTTGCGCCACAGGTGAAGATTGGGTACTACCGACAAGATTTTTCAACACTCAATTTTGAGGATAGTGTCTATGATGCACTCATGGGAGTAATGGATAAAAAGATTGAGGAGGACATGCGTTCGTGTGCGGCAGGGTTTCTCCTCGGAAGTGATGTCATGCGCACAAAAATCGGCAGTCTCTCAGAAGGGCAGAAGGGACTCGTTGCATTTGCACAACTCGTGCTCATGAAGCCGGGGCTTCTCATTCTCGACGAGCCAACAAACCACATCAACTTCCGACACCTACCGATTATCGCGGAAGCACTCAACAAGTATCAGGGTGCCATGATTGTCGTGAGTCACGTGCCGGATTTCATTGAAAAAATTCGAATTGATGAAGTGCTCGATTTGGGGAAGGACCCTAAGAAATAGTATAGGGGTATCAGTATGAGTATTTACCGCCGGAAAGCGAAGCTTTCCGGCGGTTTGTCGTCGTCATTCTGAATTAAATTCAGAATCTAGTCTATTTCTCAATTACCTTAATCATACGCGGTCGCGGATAATTAAAGTAATTCATAGTGCTGGATTCCGGCTCGTGGGCCGGAATGACAGAAGGTGGTCACAGTTTGTGACCACCTTTAAGGTACCAGTCTGGCACCTTAAAGCATATCCCAACAAGGTTTAACCTTTGAGGTCGCAATTTGCGACCTCAAAGATTGATGTGCGACTTCGTAAGTCGAACATAACATTCTGTCTTCGCGAGCGTAGCGTGGCGATCCAGAAGTTTTTGAGCGAGGTGAAACCTCGCTCATTATATAGATGTTCTTTTTGAGGTCGCAATTTGCGACCTCAAAGATTTATGTGCGACTTCGTAAGTCGAACATTTCTGGATTGCTTCATGGTGTTTGGAGTGACGACGGCCGGAGGGGTCGTCGTCATTCTGAATTAAATTCAGAATCCAGTCTATTTTATAATTACTTTAATCATCCACGGTCGTAGTTGAATAAAGTAATTCATGGTGATGGATTCCGGGTCAAGCCCGGAATGACAGAATCGCGGAAGGCGTAGCCATCCGCGGGGGCTCTATGCGCTGTTATTAGGACTACGTGTTATTTGCTAAAAAATTTATTAATACTTTTCTTTTCTTAATTTAATTATTTTCTTTTGTTTC
>CAZQIF010000008.1:21500-52721 GCA_964593375.1 uncultured Candidatus Saccharibacteria bacterium
TTCTCGCAAAGACGAAACACGTTTATATTCAATATTCTATATTTTCTATTCAATATTTTGCGCTAAGTGCTGAGAGCTAATTGCTAAGTGCAAGTTTAATTAATCCTTGAGACAACGGACTGGCAAACCGTACGCTCGACTAAATACATTCGCTGTATCTACACTCGCTGGATCTGTATCAAAATAAAAACTTAACGCACTTGAACCCGACGGACTACTTGACCAGTAGTTAGCGCGACTTCCTTGTCCATTAAGAGAACCGTCTGTGCGATTGCGGTATGCGGCAAGCGTAAGTTTCAAGTTTGAGCTATATGCAGTTGGTCCACTAGTGACACCCGCAGCGGTCACCCACGTATTCCATTCTGTTTGGGTCGGCACGTGCCAACCAGAAGGACAAGGGTTGTTGGTGCTTGTGCTGTTTACCCAGAGAGTATCGTCTTGATTGACGCGCCAGTCGTAGGGTGAGCTGGATTCAGTGATAAAGAGGTTGTGCCCTGGGATGTCTGCATTTGTCGCGGTTGTACCACTCGTCGTGGACTGATGCCCATCATCATCACGTCCCCATTGGAAGAAGTCGCCGTATGCTGATGTGTCGGTGGAAGAGAGAGCGACTCGAGTGGCGCCGAGGTTGCGGTCCATCCAGCATTCGCCGTCTGCACCAGTGACAGTGCCGTACGTAACTGGGCTACTGTTGTAGGTGAAAGTGACAGAGTTGCCACAAACAAACGGTGACACAAACGGGTCGGCAGTAACTGTGACGCCTTCGCCCGCTTTATAGAGTTTTTGAATTTCGTCGGCGGAGAGAATGCGGTTGTAGATGCGTACGTCGTCGAGGGTACCTATGTATTGGCGAAAGGAATTGTCGCTACCCCCAAGTCGGACATCATATGCACTTTCATTCACATGAGTACCCGTGGGTGCTGTTTGTTCAATGGATGAAGTTGCCATTCCATTTACGTAGAAAATTGGGTCGTTTGAAGTCGAGGTGTTGTCATATGTAACCACAATGTGTGTCCATTGATTACTCGGAATACGTGAAAGAGTGTACCAGCTTGCTGTTACACTCCATCGCGCATTAAATTGCACATTATATGAACTGAGGAGCGTAAGTGACCACCCAAAAGGGTCTGTCGCTTTTTGAATGATATAACTCGATATCAAATCTATCCCCGTTGGTTGTACCCATACAGAAACAGTTTTTTGAGTAAGATTATCGAGCGACTCTGAGGAACCTGCATTGATAAAATCGTTGACTCCATCAAAACGAAGTGCCTGACCGTGTTTACCCATGACGCGAGATGAACTCGCCATGTTGGTGAGTGTGCCGGTGGCGTGAGTGGGGGAGAGGTCGTACGCAGAGTTGCCGAACATATTTTGCCCGTCGAACGTCCAGTAGCCGACGAGGCCATCGTCGACGATGGTCGTTGGGGACGTGTTGATTTTTGTCCCTTCGCCGAGTTTGTAGAGGCGTTTGATTTCCTTTGCGGAGAGAGCGCGGTTGTATATGCGGACGTCGTCAATGGCACCGTTAAAGTAATTTGCATTGACTGCGTTTCCTATATAAAAGGGGAAGTAAGTTGTGATGTTTGCACCAGTACCGCTCCAAAAATTTTGTGTCGTTGTTTTTGCGACACCATCCCAATAGAAATATCCCGAATCGGAGCTCCCCCCAAAAGTAAAACAAATATGATGCCATTCATTCGAATTGAAGGGTGTACTTGCGTCAGACACTGAATATGCGAGAGCACCCATGGAATCAGAAAACCATCGATTACCAACACCGTCCCACGTTAGCTCTGCAGAGCGCGCGGAATCACCTGTATTATTCTTTCTTGTAACAACTGTTTGTGCTGACGTATCTGAGTCTGAAAAATTAGGCCTGATCCATGAACATGATGAATAAGAAGTGAGTGTCGTAGCGGAACTGGCGGCATATACGAAATCATTTGAACCATCAAATTGCAATGCCTGTCCCATCTTTCCAGCAATTCGTGAGCTTGTTGCCATGTTGACCGTTGTTCCGGTTGCGTGCGTGCTTGAGCGATCAAGAACGGTTGAGGTGCCGGTGATGTCCGGTCCATCGAACGTCCAGTGCCCCACGAGACCTGAGGTGATTTGGTGGTCGAGGTATTTGTTGATGACCGTGTCGGCGAGGGCGGTTTTAAGAAGGATGTACGCGGTGCCCGCACCGGCGAGGGCGGTAATGAGCGTGATGATGAGGGCAATACGAAGACCAGTTCGTTTGCTAGGTGCCTTCTCGGGCAACACTTCTGAATTAAATTTCCAGGGGGTGCGTCGGAGGGGAGCGAGGTATGCACTTGAAGGTTCGACCTCCAAGTGCTCATCGTTCCCAGTGAGCAAGGTGAAACCTTGCTCAGCTGCTGGATTACTGCGCTCCGTTTGGGAGGACGAGGAATTCTCCATTTCTTTTTTAAACTCGTCAGTGAAGAGCGAGAACTTCATGGAAGAAATTATAGCACGCAGGTTTAAGGAGACTCCCACCGTGCCCAAAAAAGAGACTTAGACTTGGGCAAGCGCCCCGGAGCGGTCTCTTTTTTTGGCACGGTGTTGTGTCTGGATCCTGAATCAAGTTCAGGATGACGGGCGGTGGGTGAGTCCTGGATTGCTTCACTATCGTTCGCAAAGACGGACGGTTCGGTTCCGCCGGCCCGGAGGGCCGGCGGTTGTATTTGATGCTTAAAAGTAGATAATGGACGTATGAAGAAAGTTACCCTTCACAGTGCACTCCAGCCTTCCTATACGTATATATGTACCGAACCAGTTGGGAAAAATTTCGCGAAGGACTTTAAGCCACAGCTCACGCCACAAGAAATGCTCGAACTCGGGATCTTTGGCGGTGCCTACTTTGAAGAAATCACCGATGAGTTTCCCAAAAGTTGGTGGAAACACGCAAAATTATCACCAGACGGAAAACAGCACAAAGAACTCAATTACTTTGGAATACTCGCGAGTCAACCACGAGCAGTTTGGCAAGCAAAAGGTTGGATGCATACAGATGACCCACACGGGTGGTTTGAGTGGTACTGTCGCTACTATATGGGGAGGCGTCACCCTGATGACGAGCGCCAAATAAGGCGTTTCAAAGCCATGAATCGCCATATCGCGCAGGTCGTGCACAATTGCAGAAAGGGTGATGAGTTTTGCAGGAGACGCCAAAGGCAAGCACTCCTCCACTGGGCGTACGACTCACGAAAGTTGTGATACGCTTGAAGTATAGGAGAACCCTAACAACAATTTGTATGCACAAAAATATTGTTCGAGAATATATTGATTATCTCAAAGATAATCCGGAAAGATATTGGTTTAAGCGAAAAATTTACGGTTGGGGTTGGACCCCTGCTACGGTTGAGGGTTGGGTAGTACTCATTATTTTTTTGGGACTCATCATTCTGAACTTTTACCGTCTCGGTATGAATGCGTATTCGTCAGATGACACCGTCCGGTTGTTCTTTATTCAAACACTGGTCCTCGTCTTCATCCTTCTCGCTATTTGCTACAAAAAAGGTGAGAAGCCAAAATGGCAGTGGGGCTTACCCAAGAAGGATGGGGATGATGGCCAGCTCTAAGTTCAGTCGTTTTTTGTACAACAGCCTCCTCCATGGTAGTCTTAACAACACTTATTAACGATACAAACATTAGCGATACATATATAAGGTATGGAAGAAACAAATATTCATGAAGTAACTGATGCGGAGGTTGTTGAAACAACTCCCATGGCAGAACCGAAGCCGAAAAATAATAAACTCAAAATTGCACTCGCGATTCTCCTTGTGGGTGTGCTCGTGAGCGGTGGCATTTATTATGTGCTTCAAGACAAAGCAAATACCGTTGCGGTAGTAAACGGCATGAAGATAACTCAGAAAGAATTAACAGAAAGTATTGACCTCATTACCCAAAATGCATCCATGCAGGGTATCGATGTGAGCACTCCTGAAATACAGGCCGAAATCAATAAGCAAGCAATGGATGTGCTCGTCAATAACGCGCTCATCATTGGCGGTGCAGAAGTTGCGGGTATTAGCGCAGACAAAGAAAAGATACAAACCGAGTACGACAAGCTCGTTACCGAACTCGGTGGTGAAGAAGAGCTTAAGGCACGTATGGCTGAGGTTTCACTCACTGAGGAGAAACTTCGCAGTAACATCGAGGAACGCATTATCGCTGATGCATTCATTGAATCACAGACCGACATCGAGACACTCGCTGCAACCGAGGAGGAAGTGACCTCGTTCTACGACATGCTCAAAGCGCAGAGCACCACAACTCCTGCTCTTGAGGAAATCCGTCCACAGATTGAAGAACAAATTGTGGGCCAGAAGCGACAAGAAGTGGTAAACGCACTCATTACAAAACTCCATGATGAGGCAACGATTGAGATAAAGGGTGAGGAGGAGGCAGTTGCTGAGTAATTGTTAGTTTGAAACTCCCTGTAGTCTCCGCCGGCTGGCGGAGACTACAGGGAGTTTTCATTTGTATGTCATGCACTTTCTGATACGCTAAGTCTATGGAAACACCAACATACGAGTGGTACGCATCACTCATCAAGCCCACATGGGCACCGCCCTCATGGCTCTTCGGACCAGTCTGGAGTGTCCTCTACATTATTATTTTCACCACGTACGGGTACGTCTTTTATCAAGTGCTCGCCGGTAAGCTTCCGAAAATAATTTCGCTACCGTTTGTGCTCAATCTCATCTTTAACTTCATCTTTACCCCAATTCAGTTTGGCCTCAAAAGTAATGCGCTCGCTGCAGTCGATATCCTCCTCGTACTCGGCACGCTCATTTGGGCACTCGTCATTATTTATCCTCATATCCGCTGGGTTGCACTCATGAACATTCCGTACCTCCTCTGGGTCTGCTTTGCGACCGTGCTTCAACTCACCGTTACAGTGTTAAATCTTAATACATGACTCAAAAAACAAAGGTGGTACTTATCATAGTCGGTTTGTTTATGTGTCTTAGTGTTGTTTATGCTTGGTACTATGGGTATATATTTAGTAATTCAAAAAATTATTCAATACATCCCCTCGAGTCCGTTGGATTCTTCTGTGGCAAGGATGAGATTCTTAGAATCGATGGAAAGCACATCGTTACATTATATTTATGTGAAGACAACATAAAATCTGTCAGGGAGCAGTTGGGTTGGATTGTTGTAACAACTGAAATGGGTAGGGTATACAAGCAAAACATAAAAAGTGGAGAGGAGGTGATTATTGGGAATGGTTATGATGGACCCGGTGGAATGTCTATTATAAATTAGTTGTTTAAAAGATTTATTCAAAAAATTTTCATGAACACTCTCACTGAAGGAAAAAATGCACCAGTATTCTCTCTCCCCGACCAAAATGGAAAGATGCACACACTCAGTGATTACAAAGGGAAATGGGTGCTCATGTATTTTTATCCAAAAGATAATACCCCCGGATGCACGAAGCAGGCGTGCGCAATTCGTGACGAATTTCCCGCATTCAAAAAACTTAAGTGTGTTGTGTTTGGCATCAGTACTGATTCAGAAAAAAGTCACAAGAAGTTTGAAGAAAAATTTGAGCTTCCCTTTACACTCCTTGCCGACACTGAAAAAAAGGTGGTGAGTGCATACAAAGTGTGGGGACTGAAAAAATTTATGGGGCGCGAGTACATGGGCACGATGCGCACTTCATTCCTCATCGACCCTGAAGGAAAAATTCGCACGGTGTATGATAACGTAAAACCAGAGATCCATGCAGAAGAGGTACTCAGGGATCTAAAAAAATTTAAGAAATAGGAACAGGCCGGCCCCCTCGGGGTTGGCCTGTTTTTATTTTGCACTCATGATGATACTCAAATCTTTAGTATCAACGCTTCCATCAAGATTAAAATCAAATCGAGCATCGGTCCCCAACATGTTGAGCATAAAAATGCTAATGTCTGCGAGTGTCTGTTTACCATCACCACTCAAATCTGTTGTGGGAGGTTCATTTACGACCATGATGTTTGCAACCGATGATTCTGGTTCAGCAATAGTTTGAGTATCAAGTACTGATTGTTCAACCGTAAAAATCGAATCGATTGATTCACTGAGTGGGGCATCGGTTCCAAGACCATCATGTTCAAGAATTCGCGCCTCATGAAAATGAATAGGTGCGTCTCCCGCACTCACCGTTTTGAATGTAACGGTCATGAGCGTCCCATCCCCCAAGAAACCACCCTTCATCGTTGTCCCTCCGATAAATCCGATAGTGCCGTCACCGTTTTCATACCATGGAGCTTTTGCCCACAGGTCAGCAATCGAAGTGTTGTAATCAATCGATTCCACACTGAGCTTTGTTTGATCAAATCCAAGGTCACCCTTAAAAACGTTTACTGGTGTCTTTGCGGTCACCTTAATAGAAACAGTGAATGTCTCACCGACAAGTACGGTACCGTGGAGGGGTGTGATATGCATATCGGCAAGGGGCTCTGTCGCAATAGGTACTACAAGAAAACCAATAATTGAGAGAAACGCGACAATTGCACTCGCAAGAACTGCTCCTGGTGCAACGACACCTCGAACCTTTGCAAGTGCCCATTTCATATTTCTATTATAACTAATATTAAAGGTTGAAAAACGAGTGAGGGGGAAAGTGCATTAGTATTCTTTGGTACCTTGAGCTTTACCGCCTCTTATCGGATACTAGGTATATGGATGACGACCGACTCTATGCAGAGAAATGCCAGGCGGGTGACACCGATGCTTTTGGTGTGCTCTACGATAGGTACATCGAAAAAATATATCGCTTCATCTACTACAAAATATTTTCTAAAGAAACTGCCGAAGATTTAACGAGTGATGTCTTCACGAAGGCATTTCAAAAAATAGATTCTTTTGATGCGGGTAAAGGAAACTTTTCTGCATGGCTCTATCGCATCGCACGAAACACCGTCATTGACCACTACCGCACAAGGAAAGCAACACTCCCCATCGACGACGTTTTTGATGTCGCATTCGATGAGCGCACCGTCGAACAGAAAGATGCAATCATGGCACTTGAAAAAGTCTCGAAGTATCTTGACACTCTTAATCCCAAACAACGAGAAATTATTACCCTTCGTATTTGGGAGGAACTCTCGTACCGAGAAATTGCAGAGATTGTGGGGGGTACCGAGGACAGCGTGAAGATGGCATTTTCTCGGAGCATTCGTGATGTGCGAGAAAAGCTCGGGGCACTTGCGGTCGTGATGCTTTTTACCCTCCTTGGCACGGGGACGTTACCTTTTCATGAACTTTCGTAATACATATATATAGTGTATGAAAAACAACATCGATGAAATCCTTAAAGACCTCTACGCGCTTGATCCAACTCTCAGGGAGCGCGACCTTGATGTACGTGCTTTCATTACCGCTTTTACGAATCAAAAACCCGCTGTCGTTATTGATGCGAACTTTGTGAAAAGTCTTCGGGCACAACTGGTACAGCCACAGATTGTATCGCCCTATCAGGTAAGTCACGAATGGAATTGGTGGATGTTCCGACTTCTCCCCGTGGGTGCAATTGCGCTCCTTATTCTCATGCTCGTTCCTGATTTACAAAACACACAAACACTCGCTCCGACCTTGGCACCGACAGAGGAGACGAGTTTGTATTCTACAGATGTTGCCCCCACCGCAGGTATGGCACCAACAGCAAAACGAGTGGGGGAACAGGCAGAAAACTTTTCGCTCATGATGGACTCCCGCATGGCTACTCCGAGTGACAGTTTCACACTCGGTGAACAGCTTCCCGGGGATGTCGCCATAGTCGAATATGCCACACTGCTTCAAACAGGATTCATTACCATTCACACTGATGTAGCAGGTGAGCCAGGGACTTTGCTTGGTGTGAGCTCCCTCCTACCCGCAGGTCAGACCGAACGCGTCCTTGTTTCACTCACCACAAATCTTGTGGCAGGAGATTCATACATCGCAACACTCTATTACGATGATGGGGACGCGGTGTTTATGGAACAAACGGACACGCTCGTTATAGAGCCAAATTCCGGCACAATTCTCCGAGCACCCTTTACGGTATTTACTGTGACACCGGTTGGGGAGGATATGTAGGTTACCTTTGGTGCCAACATTCGTATAAAAGTATGCGTATCTTGTTCGCAATGTCGGGCAACTCGCGCGATAATAGTTATTATTTGTAGCAATCGTTACTATGGAATTTCTTAAAAAATTTGATTTAACCGGTACACAATTTTTCAAACTTATAGGCCTTATTCTCATTGGGCTCGTGACCCTTGCAATCGTTGTGAGCCTCGTCGGAAGCACACTTGGTATTGGCTCGAGCTCATACGGAAGTCCGACAGTAATGGCTCCTTCGATGCCACTGAACTATGGGAGCAAGAATGCATACAGTACTGCCGAACTCTCAGCACGAAATGTGTCTGACTCATACATGCCACCAGAAGATGGTGGGTACACAACGGGCGACAACAGCGAAGCGTTTGAAGTCAAAGAATACAATGCACGTATTGAAACAAGGGACCACGACCGCGACTGTGCCTTTGTTCGTAATCTCAAGTCACGTGAGGATGTTGTTTTTGAAAACACGAATGAGTATAACCGTGGATGCACATACACCTTCAAAGTGAAGAAGGGGAGCGTCGAAGACATTCTCTCAAAGATTAAAGAACTTGATCCAAAAGAACTGACCGAAAGTGCATACACCATTAAGCGCGAAGTTGATGACTACACGAGTGAGGTACAGATTCTTCAGAATAAACTTGCGTCACTCGATGCAACACTCGCCGAAGCAATCACCTCATACAGTGACATTACTCAGCTCGCGACCCGCATGGGTGACGTGGAGAGTCTCGCGAAAATCATTGAGAGTAAACTCACCATTATTGAACGACTCACGAATGCGCGCATTGAAACGAGCAACCAACTTGAACGAATCAATCGTAGCAAAGCGGAGGCACTCGATAGGCTCGAGTACACGTACTTCAGTGTAAGCATTTCGGAAAATAAATTTGTCGACAAAGAAGAAATCGAGAACTCATGGAAGTTTGCGGTACAGCAATTTGTACGCGACATGAATGGACTCCTTCAAGAGATAAGCATCGGTCTCATTGCGCTTCTCTTTATGGTGGCAAAGTTCGCACTCTACTTCTTCCTCCTCCTCTTCGTCGTGAAGTTTGGATGGACCTTCGCGAAGAAAATTTGGCAAAGCGGAAGCACACCACAAGTGTAGTGGCAAAGAAAAATTCCGCGCGTGTCCTTTGGACACGCGCGGGATTTTTAATTGCATCATGCATAAAAAAAAACCGAGGTGCATAATGCATCACCTCGGCCTTGGTCGAGACTTCTCGACATGTGTTCAACTTCGTTTTGCGTCGCGCACAGTGACCCACTCACTGTACGCTTTGATTTTTTGTGCGAGAACAGTCGGTGTCTCTGCTGTTTCTGTGCGGTACACTTCGGGTTCTCCATCGCGTCCACACTCCAGGGTATACATCTTCGTTCCATACACCGTGAAACTGGCAACGAGACACTTGTATCCCCGCGTCACATTCATCGGTAAGCCGGTGTAAACGCGTGACGGAATTCGCACCGCTTTTGTGAGCTTGAGCGCCTCTTCGATTTTCTTTTGCTCCACCCTTTCACCACTTACTTCAATGGCGATCTGTCCGAGTTGGAGCGCGGTTACCGGTGTCCCGACGATTCCGTAAGACATGAGTACCGCGTGTACCACGTACCCACAGAGGACACCTCCCGCGATGAGAAAGAAAATCAAAAACACGAGCCGGCCATGGAGGTCAATTTGAGTCGTCTTTTCCACATCGTTCTCCTAATGTTATGACCACGGTTTTTTGGGAGTGGCCGGACACGCTCGGTAATAAAGACCGAGCAGTTCGACGGTTTCTTTTCGGTTTCCAACCACTGGGCCGAGTTTGCAGGTCACATTACCGGTCGCCGATTTCGATAAACAAACAAACCGGTATCCCTTCTTCGTAACCGCAACCTGACAATCTTCGATAAGTGGCGAGGATGATGTTAAGACTTGCAAACCAACCTTTTCAAAGTCAGCCTGCAATTCTTTCACCTTTTTCCAGTCCGTTCCAAAAGGATGCAGCAGTTTTACCGACGGGTAAACAACTTCCTCCTTCGACGGAACGAGAAAGGTAGCCTCTCCATTTTGTGCGTGCGCAGGACGAACCGCACAAATGAATGCAATGAGCACGAGGAGGAGGATGAGGACCGGAAATGTTACCCAGCCAAAAAGATCCCTGAGTACTGCCCCAATCCTCGAACCAGCACGTTGTTGCTTGTTTTGCCTTGCAACAGTCGACATGTGCTTCTCCCTGTGAATTTGTTCAACTCCAATTTATGAAGAACCTCCACTTTCTCATGCACACCGTGCTGAAAGTGATGTAATTTTATACATTGTTTATGGGGAATAGTCAATGGTTGTAGGTTGTGTCGGGGATATGCACCGCGAGGGGCGAAGCCCCTCGCGGTGCATATCGACGAGGTATATAATTAAGTCACTAGGTGAATGCACGAGCATTCCACTCTCAATCTTTTGCTCCACGCGTCCACTCGAGTCTTGGTATGAGGTACACTTCTCACACAAAGACGCCACTGCCCTCAAAGCTTGCTTTTATTGTTGCGGTTTTACTCTCGTGTCTTATCTTTCCGCTTCAGCTCCATGGAGCATTTGGCGATTGTCCCTCGGGGTACTTTTTTGACCCGCGGAGTGGGGTAGGGTGCAAGCAGACGTATTGCAACGATATCAAAGATGCACACTGGAGCTACGAAGGATACTGCATCTGTGGTTCCTCGGGGAGTGAAACTGAAAATCCACTCGACCCAAATAAGGAATGTTATCTTCCGGCCGACGATACTTCTTGCCCAAGTTGTCTCGCACAATGTAAACACTTTAACGAACCTTGCCCTGGGGAAGAACAGGCGGTAACCACGGTGACTCCTTCTGCGATTCAAGGTGGTGATATGACGCCCTATGAAATGCTCCAAGATGCATTTTCAAAATTTGTGGCGCTTGGGAGTGATGTACTCACCGCTGTGACTGGTGCGGAAATTCAACAACACGATAATCCAAACGCATTCTTTTCGGGGAGACTCATTACCCCTCGTGGTGATGGAGTCGATATTCTTTTTTTCCACCTTAATACCGAACTCGGGGGTGAAAAGGGAGCGGCACTTGAATGGAATGTGATTGAACTCAACACACCCTCACGAACCTCGATCATTGATGGATGGTCGCTCGGCGTCGGCCCCGGAGCCCTTTCGCGAGATGGGGCAAGTATAAACGTCCCCGGTACTCCCATTTCTCCCAACATTAATTTTGGAAATATTCGTGCAGGCATACGTGAAGAGTGGACTGACTTCCAGTATTGGTACGGGAGAACAATGCCGTGGTATTTGGGTGGAGACGAGGCGTCGCCATTCCAAAAATTCAATGAGTAATATATGAGCTACCTTTTCTCAATCATCATCTACATTTTTGTAAGCTACACGTTCTTTCGTATTGCAGAGAAGACAGAAACGGAACATTCGTGGCTCGCATTCATTCCATTCGTGCGACTCTGGCTCATCGTGCGCATTGCGGGCAAATCATGGAAGTGGTTCGTGTACTTTATGATTCCGATACTCAATATTTTCATTACTTGGATTGTTTGGGGAGAGGTTGCAAAACGACTCGGACGTTCGCCGTGGTGGGGAAGGACTATGGTTGTCCCGTTTTGGAATCTCATCGTACTTGCGGTACTTGCTTTTGAAATTCATCTCCCTGGTCATGTTTATGGCCCAAGAGACGCGAAGCACGAGTGAGAAAATACGAGGCATATTAGACATATGATGAGTGTTTTCGAACGAAGTGCGCCAAAGTATATGGGGTCATAAACATGACCAGGTAACGTTTTTCATTAATAGCCCCATTTGCTGTACAGTAGAGATATGGAAATGTCTGCCGATGATATCCGTACCCTCATAGAAGCGAGTGGTCACGGTGACAAAGAAAGCTATCGAAAGCTCTACGAACACATGGTCAATCGAGTGTATGCCTACCTTAAGTCCCGAACAGGGTCAAAGGAGCAGGCGACCGATATTGCGCAAGATGTGTTTGTTGAACTTTGGAAAGCGCTTCCGCGTTTCACGTACCATTCACGTGAGCAGTTTTATGCGTACGTGTTTGTCATCAGCAGGCGGAAACTTTCAGCGCTCTACGAGATGCGGAAGCGGGAAGCGCTCCCGCTCGATGAAGAAACCGTCCCAAATACCCATGAGTCAGGCGGACCCGGAGATGCACGTGAAGATGAAATTTCGCGAGCGCTTCAGATTCTTGACCCAGAGACACGAGAAATCGTCGTGCTCCATCACTGGTCACGGTATACATTCGGAGAAATCGCATCACTTATTAACATGACGGAATCCGCAGTGCGCGTGAGACATCATCGAGCACTCAAATTATTACGAGGCGAGGTATCACATGAATAACATGCATAACGACAATGACTTCGAGAAGGGACTCGAGCAACATGCTCCAACACTCAGTGAGGCTGAGCGTGTTCTTCTGTGGACCGAACTCGAACTAAAACTTGGTGCACAAGCACCCATTCCGTCACCATTCATGTTTAATTTTATACACACAAAAGCTATGGCATCACTGTTACTTATACTTATGCTCATTGTTGGTGGGGGAGGAACAGCACTTGCATCAGACGCGGCCCGCCCTGGTGATTTACTTTTTCCGGTAGAACGCGCCCTTGAAAATGCGCGACTTAAACTCGCAACAAGTAACGACTCCCGAAATGAACTCCGCACACGATATACCGACGAACGACTTTCAGAACTTCGAGAAATTCTTGAGGAAGAATCTGAGGATGTTTCCGATGATTCTGTGGCAACAACCGCCACTACTGCTTCATCGAGCACATCCACCTTGCCGGTAACGGAACAAAAAATCAAAGGGAAGAAACTCAAGGAAAACGGCGAAGCGCGTGTTGGTGTTGCAGTTCATGAGATTCTCTCATTCATCAAAGATTCAGAAATGAGTAACGACGAACGAGTCCGCGTGCTTGAAAAGATTTTTGGAGAGATGGATGCGCTTGCACTTGATATGCGTATCGACGACAACAATACCCGTGAGGACGAGGGGGATGACCATATCGAAATTCGTCAAGACGACAACGGTGAGGGTCGCATGGAAATACGAGATGGAAATGAGCGTGTTCGTATTGAAGAAAAAGACGGTGAGGTTCGTGTACGTACACGTACTGATGATGACTCAATACGTGCAGAAGAACGCACTCCGCTATCAAGCACAGAAAGTAGTAGCACTGCCCCTATTGATTATTCATTTGAGGCAGAGGCTGACGTCTTCACCGATACAACAATCATAAAGGTTGAATGGAATGATGAAGTTACCTTCCTTGAAACAACAGCGCGAACGAAAGAAGATATTATTGCTGAAATTCTGAAGGCGTTCGCTGTAAACCGAGTGACGGTTCTAAATGCTCTCGATTTCCAAGTTGAAAATCGAGCGAGCCGTCCCGAGGATTCGCAGGTAGCGAATGACGCTACCCAAATCGATGACGAAGAGGATGATTCTTGGGAAGACGAAGATGAACGCGAAGACGAAGACCAAGATGAGGATGAAGGGGAAGACCGAGATAAGGGTGAGGACGAAGATGAACGTGAGGATCATGACGAAGACCAAGATGAGGATGAAGGGGAAGATGATTAACTCGGGTGAAGTTTAAAAATCCCCCCCACGAGCCATGAGGCTCGTGGGGGGGATTTTACGTTCTTCTGTGCTGTACAATGGGTGTATGAAAAACACTTCTTTATTTCCCAAACTACTCTTTGGGGCGTACGCAATTCTTTTTACCATTTGTGCCATTAGTCCATTTAGCAGAGACGTGTGGTTTGCTGAAAATCTTCCGATTGTCGGCATCGCCGTTATTCTGTTTGTTCTCTACCTCCGCGGTATTCAGTTTTCAAATACCGCATATGCGTTTATGTTCGTACTCCTCTTTATGCATACCATCGGCGGACACTATACCTTTGAACGCGTTCCGTTCGATTGGTTCAATAATTTCTTTGGTTTTGAGCGCAACATGTATGACCGGGTCGCTCACTTCTCAGTTGGCTTCTACGCATACCCACTTGCCGAATATATTCTGAATCGCAACCTTGCGAACACGAGATGGCTCGTGTACCTCACCCCGCTCTTTTTTGTCGTAACCGTCGCGGCGTTCTATGAACTTTTTGAATGGTGGTTTGCCGTAAAGTTTGGTGGCGATGCCGGTATTGCATTTCTTGGTTCTCAGGGCGATATCTGGGATGCCCAGAAAGATATGCTTATGGATACCTTGGGGGGAGTCTTCTCACTCTCACTATTTTGGCTTCAAAGTTGGCGTTTCCGGGTCGGTAAATAGCCGTTTTTGTTTTTGTTGCTTTCCTCTCACAAAAGCGCATAATTTCTACATATGAAAAGCTTCAATATTGTGGTCACTATTATTTTTGTTGTGGCACTCTTAGGTTTTTTGTGGACACTCTCTATAGAAAAGGCAGAGGCACCCGAACCTGTTGCTTGTACGATGGAAGCAAAGATTTGTCCTGATGGGACAGCTGTCGGACGCACCGGACCGAACTGTGAGTTTGCACCGTGCCCCGAGATGCCAGTCATCGACGAAATCCAAGCACATATTGATTCCAAAAAGGATTTGATTGTGATAGACGCACAGCTTCGTGACATACAAGTAACCTCACCACTTACAGTAACTGGAAAAGCACGTGGTACGTGGTACTTTGAGGCGAGTTTTCCAATCATTGTTGTCGATTGGGACGGAAAAATAATTGGGCAGGGAATTGCAGAAGCAAAGAGTGACTGGATGACCGAAGACTTTGTACCGTTCAAGGCGACGGTCGAGTTTACTGTCGCAACCGACACCCCATACCGTCGCGGTTCTATTATTTTCAAAAGAGACAATCCTTCCGACCTCCCTCAAAATGACAATGCCCTCGAGATTCCCGTTTTGTTTTAATAGTAACCCATAATTTTGCACATGTTTAAAAATCTTCTTTCAATTGTTTTGGTAGTGAGTTTTATTATTACCCCGTTTGCTGTGGCACATGCGGAAAACGATGATTCGGAAAATGATATTCTCGCGGGACAGCTTAGTGCGATAAGCTCGTACCTGACTCGCTCATACGAACTTAATAAAGCTCCACTTACAGAGAAAGAATTACAGGATTCAATTCATGCAGGAGTTGTATGGTTTAAAAATGCGCAGGAAGAAAGTGGTCATTTTAAATATGAGTATGTACCATACGAGGGAACATACCGACACGACGACAATATAGTTCGCCAAGCTGGCGGGCTCTACGCACTCGGAGAAATTATCAGAAAAACTGATGATGATACACTCAAACTGAGTAACACGATTGAAAAAGCGATTGCCTACTTTGAGGACACTTCAAAGGAAGATACTCGCGAGGGAAAAACTTTTCGCTGTATATTAAAGAGTGAGGCAAGTATGCGCTGTCCTTTAGGCGCTACCTCACTCGCACTCGTCGGTATTCTTTCGTACGTAGATGCAAATCCAAAAAAGGAACCTCAGTATCGCGACCTCATCGGGGACTACCGTACGTACATCCTCACCATGCAAAAAGAGAATGGTGGCTTCCGTGATTTGTATACGATAGGGAGCACCGTCCTTCGCGATGCAGAATCATCATTTTCAAACGGGGAAGCGCTCCTTGCACTTGTGCGATATTATGAGTACAACCCAGATGGAGAAGTAAAAAAGGCGATTGATGCCACATTTACATACCTCAAAGTACAACCATACGATGCCAATCTCTACCTTTGGATTATGGCAGCGCTCAAAGACATGAACCAGCTCTGGCCGAACGAAGCCTATGTCACCTATGCGAAAGATTTCACCAACTGGAGAATAGAACGAGCTGTAGCAACCCGAAGCTCACAAAGAAATTATTGTGCCTATGCAGAGGGTCTCGCGAGCGCCGTAAGTATTCTTGATGAGTCGGTGTCAAAAAGTGAGTTGTCACTCATAGAGAATGAGCTCAATCGTTTGAATCGAAAACATTTTGCACTCCAACTCACGGGCAGCGATACGTACCGCATCCTCACTAAAGGCGGAACGCTCACCCTCGAAACATTGCGCGATGCGGAGTTGGCAGAAGGTGGATTTCTTACGGAGGACAGCGAGCCAACACAGCGTATTGATTTTACCCAACACTGCCTGAACACCTATCTTCAAACCCTCGTTGATATTCAAGGGAAGTCACTCAAATAACAAACCGGTAACGTTTACAGAGTAAAAGCGTATACTCTTTGTATGACTAAAATACTCATTATTGCGCTATTCATTGTGATTGCCGGATTTGCTGGTTTTTCACTTCGTACACCAAGTACCGAAACACCTATTCAATACACAACTACTAATACTGTCGAACTGTCAGGGACTGAAAAAACAGAAACGACACAAACCCCGCCCGTTCCTGTTACCACTGGTGTGACCCGTGACCTCCGTAATCAGGGTCTCACGGAGGTTTCTCGTTCGGAATTTGATAGAAGCGATACGGAAGTTCTTAATCTCTCGGGTAATAAGCTCACTTCGCTCCAAGCTGAAGTGCGTCTCCTTACCAAGCTTCGTTCACTCGACCTTTCGAACAATAACCTAACGAATATTCCCGCGGAACTTGGTCAACTCCAGAATCTTGAAGTACTCAACCTCAAAAACAACAAACTAACTGGTCTTCCGTATGAGCTCGGTAACCTGAAAAGCCTAAAAACACTCGATTTGCGTGGAAATGCATATGCCGAAGCAGATCTTGCGGTCATTAAAAAGACTCTTCCAGCTGGAGCAAACGTACTGACTGATTAGTGGTTTGTTAAAACCATCGCTACGGCAGGGGTTGCAAAATATGTCAACTTGTGGTAAAGTAGTACTAACCTTCGCAGGTTGGATCTAACGGCGTCCTGAGTTCTATCTAAACTCCGCGACGCATTTTTAATCACACAATATGCTTACAAAACGAAAGAAAGAGAACGCGATAAAAGAAGTACGTCGTCATGACAGTGATACTGGTTCTCCAGAATCTCAAGTTGCGCTTCTCACCAAGCAAATTGACGAACTCTCGAAGCATCTCAAGAAGAACAAGAACGACTTCCACTCACGACGAGGACTCCTTCAGATGGTTGCGGATCGTCGCAAGCACATGAAGTATCTCGAGCGAAAGGATGAGAAATCATTCAAGTCACTTGTTAAGAAACTTGGACTCAAACAATAAAACTCATGATGAAACGCGCGCATCTCATATGAGAAGCGCGCATTTCTCGTTTTGGCACACTCGTTTCAGTTTGCTATACTGAGGTTAGTGGTTGGTCTATGTTCGTTGTCGGGTGTTTTTTATTTTTCCTTTTTAATTTTTAAATTTTAATTTTCATGTCCATAATCAAACATAAAGAACAGCGTGTCGCCATTTTTATCGACACGCAAAATCTCTACCATAGTGCAAAAAATATCCATAAATCAAAGGTTAATTTCGACGCGGTCGTAAAGGCGGCGCTCGGTGACCGTAAACTTGTTCGTGCCATTTCCTACGTGGTTACCACCGAAAGTGGGGAAGAGCAGTCATTCTTTGAGGCACTCGAAAAAATCGGTATTGAAGTAAAGACGAAAGACCTTCAAATTTTTTACGGTGGCGCCAAGAAAGCTGACTGGGATGTCGGCATGGCGATTGATGCTATTAAACTCTCACAGAAAGTTGACGCGATTGTGCTCGCTACCGGAGACGGCGACTTCGTGCCACTCGTTGAATACGTTCGTTCAAACGGATGCCAGGTTGAAGCAATTGCATTCGGGCGTTCAAGTTCATCTCGCCTCCGAGAGACTGTTGATGATTTCATCGACATGGATGAGAACCCACGTGAATTTCTTATCGGCTTCCGCGGAGCAGGGAAGTTCAAAAAACAACTCCAGCAAATCGTTGGGACGGATACCGACAATTTATAATATTGGTGCTGAAACGAAACTCTCCCGGCTGCCAAAGGCAGCCGGGAGAGTTTGTTTATATTTAGAGCTCATTCTGGTACACTGGGCGGATTATTAAGCGAGCGGTCTAGATAGGTAGGTTTCAAGCTCAAATTTGGTTTGAAATCTGAAATCTAGAACGCTCACTAAGTTAGTCGTTGTATGGAAAAACGTTCATATACATACCAAATGGGTGGGAAAACACTCACCGCCGAGTTTAGTAACCTCACCAATCAGGCACACGGCTCGGTACTCCTCCGACTTGGAGAAACTGCGATTTTGGTGACCGCCGTTATGGGAAAACACGAGGTCACCGGACTCCCGTACTTCCCGCTCTCGGTTGAGTTTGAGGAAAAGTTTTACGCAAGTGGTCAAATTCTCGGGAGTCGTTTCATGCGCCGAGAAGGGCGTCCAAGTGATGGAGCAGTGCTCTCAGGTCGCATTGTCGACCGCACCATTCGTCCACTCTTTGACCACGGTATTCGAAATGAAGTCCAAGTAATCGTGACAGTCCTCGCTATGGGAGAAGACGACCCCGACACCCTTGGTGTCATTGGCGCATCGCTTGCACTCGGTACCTCTAACATTCCATGGGACGGACCAGTTGGGGCCGTGCGTATCGGAAAAAGAAATGACACGGGCGAAATCGTCATTAATCCAACCTACATTGAACGTGAAGCGGGTGTGCTCGCATATGAAGTTCTCGCATGCGGAAAAGATGGCGACATCAACATGATTGAAACTGCAGGACTTGAAGTCAGTGAGGCCGAAGTTATGGAAGCATTGAAGCAGGCTTCAGAAATCAATACCGAACTTGAAGCATTCCAAAAGAAAATTATTGCAGAAATTGGCAAACCAAAGCGTGACGTGAATACGAAAAAAACGACTCCTGAAATGCAGGCACTTTTTGATGCTGAAATTAAAGGAAAAATTCATGAGGTACTCTTCTCCAATCGTTCCGGAAAAGGACATCTCTACGAACTCAAAGATGTGTGGACTGCACTCGTAAAGGAACGACTCGAAGGACCCGACATGAATGATGCGGGGGACCTCTTTGAACACGCAATCGATGATGTGCTCCACGATGGGGTGATTGAAAAACAAATTCGCCCTGATGGTCGTGGACTCGATGAAGTTCGTGCGCTCTACGCACAGGCTGGTGGTATTTCACCGGTGCTTCATGGGTCTGGTATTTTCTATCGCGGAGAAACGCACATTCTCACTGCACTCACCTTGGGTGGTCCTGATGATTCACAAATTCTCGACACGATTGAAGAAAATGGCACCAAGAAGCACTTCATGCACCACTACAACTTCCCTCCATTCTCAGTGGGAGAAACAGGAAGAATTGGGGGTACCAACCGTCGCATGATTGGGCACGGGGCACTCGCCGAGAAAGCACTTGTTGCGGTTATCCCCGAGAAGTCGAAGTTTCCGTACACCATTCGACTTGTTTCTGAAACACTTGCCTCAAATGGTTCAAGCTCAATGGGTTCGGTCTGTGCATCTACCCTCGCCCTCATGGATGGTGGAGTTCCTATTACACGCCCTGTCGCAGGTATCGCATCGGGCCTTATGATGCGAAGCGGTACTGACTATACACTCCTTACCGACATTCAGGGGCCTGAAGATGAACATGGTGACATGGACTTCAAGGTTGCGGGCACACGTGAAGGAATCACCGCAATCCAGATGGATGTGAAGGTTGGCGGTATTCCGGTCAAGATTCTTGGTGAGGCACTAGAAAAGGCACGTATCGCGCGACTCCAAATTCTTGAGGTTCTTGAAGCAGAAATCAAAGTACCGCGTGCTGATATTTCACCACGCGCACCAAAGATTCTCGTCATGCAAATACTTCAAAGCCAGATCGGTCTCGTCATCGGCGGGGGAGGAAAGACCATCAATGGTATCAAAGATGAGACGGGTGTTGATGAAATTACCATCGAAGACGATGGTACGGTATTCATTACCGGCAAAGACGGCTCGGCAGAGCGTGCGTACGAAAAAATTGCCGCACTCACCCGTGTGTTTGAAATCGGCGAACGCATGGATGCAACCGTCACGCGTATCGCAACGTTCGGTGCGTTTGCATCACTCAATGGCCAAACAGAAGGTCTCATCCACATTTCAGAAATTGTGTCGTTCCGACTTGAAAATCTTGACGGTATTCTCAAGGTGGGCGACGTCGTTCCGGTCGTCATCTCAAAGATTGAAGAAGGAAAAATTGGCCTATCCATTAAGAAAGCTGACCCGACCTGGGGCGAGAAGAAAGGAATTAAAGCGCCCGAGCGCAAACCATTCCCTCCTCGACCTTCAGCACCAACACCACCACAGGCATAGAAACCAGAAACAAAAAATGCGTTCACAGAGGGTGAGCGCATTTTTTATAGCTTTTATGAGATACTAGTAGGAATGGCAAATGACGATACACAAAAATCAGCTCCGTTGAGTTCGATCACACACAGACCTACTCCACCAAGGGAGCAGGGTGTGGATGATGATGACATGGGTATTGTGTTTCAAACAGGAAAAACACAACAGCGGCCAAAGCTTAATATGGATGCTCCACTCACGGCACCACAAGGACAAGCTCCGCAGCCAAAGCGACGATCGCTCCTCACGAGCACTGATGATGTGTTCGACGTGGGAGGGGCATTCCATGGAGATGCTGTCGAGGCAGGAACAATAGTGACTGACAAGCGACATAAACGCCTTGGTTTTGGCGCAACACTTGTTGGTGCTTTTAATGAGTGGTTTGGTGAAACCCGAGCAAAAATAGAAAACATTGAGCTTCCAAAACGAAAGGAGCCAACAACGATTGTTGATCCTGAAAATAGAAAAGATGTTATCAAGCAAGCAGCGCTGAATACGAAGCAAGTTCCCCGAGATGACCATGCGCTTGTCATTGAGAAATTTAAAACCCTCTCGCATGATGCGGAACGCATAACGGGTCGGCCGTACCTTGTGAAAAAAGAAGAGCTCGATACAACGAAACCTACTACAGGGAAGCATGGATCGTCCGAAAAATTGCCTCCGTCTCCTCCGACGAGGCCTACGCTGATTCCAACTTCAAATGTTAAAGAGAAGCAGACACTTGATCTTCGCACCGTATCAGTCGCACCAAAAATCGAGCACCGCGTACAAAAGGATATTTCTGATTTTGTGCAGGCACCACAAACAAAAATACCGACCGCCAAGCCAGCTCCTAGTATCACTGAAACAGAGCACCCACACATGGAACCGCGGGCGGGCGCACCGGTTCATGGTGATGTCGCTCCCCGTGTGAATGAGCACACCAAAGTGATAGCGCCCCCTACTACTCCTCCAGTCGAAGTGCGTAAAAAAGAACCATCGCTTACAACCACGGGTTCAGGATGGTCTTTCTTTGCCTCGAATGAAAAGCTTGAACCGACAGGCCAAACCCCCACACCGCTTGCCCCCGATAACCTTCCTGTTGCAGAGTCTGATCCTCTTTCGGCCTCATCAACAGTACCAGCCTTAGAACCCGAAGAGAGTGCTCGGGAAGAAAATGTTGGACGAACACCTGAGGCGGGGCTTCCCGTACCGGTCATGCGTACGTTACGAAGCGAACAACCCTTCGATTCTGGGGTATCTTTTCCTCATATCGATACAGTACATTTGCATGCGCCTGAAAAGTTCTCTCGTTCAGCAACCACAGAGAAGAAATCGCTTGCCTTCATACTTATCGTAGTGGTCGTCATCGTTATCGGGGTTGTTGCCGGAGTTGGTGCTGCGGTATACGTCTCGAAACACATGGGTGACACGTCCCCAAAGACCGCAACTCCCGTTATGACCGCTTTCTTCAGCGTCGATTCAATTACTCCAGTACCATTTACAGCAACACGGGCATTGTTTATGCAAACACTCGAGGAAACTTTAGACAACGCAAACGGTGGTATTGTGCAGATTTCATTCTCAAAAGAAGACGCTTCGGAAAAACAATTGAATGCACCCGAGACCGCTGAGGTGCTCGGTGTCCTTGCGCCACACATGGGGAGTCGATTCCTTCGTGCACTCGACACACGATTTATGATTGGTTTGGTCACAACCGAGTCAAAAGCCCCCTTCATTATCCTACGCTCGAACTCATTTGATACCGCGTTTGCCGGAATGCTCGAGTGGGAACCCTTCATGCAAGCTGATTTAGCACCACTCTTTGGAACTCCAGAAGTGGAGCAGGAGAAAAACACTATTACAGGTTCGCCGTTTACCGACGCCCTCTCAAACAACAAATCAATTAGAATCCTCTATGACAGGAATAAGCAGGAGCGGATTATTTATGCCTTTGTGAACAACAACACGGTTGTTATCACCTCCACAACAGAGGCACTTTCTGCCATCATTGCACGGATGCAGTAGCAATTCCGTTCGTGATATACTAGGCCGTATGATAGATACAAATGCATACAAATCGATGTTGCTTAAGGCACTCGAAGAGCTCACCGCAGAACTTAAAACTGTCGGTATTCATGATCCTCATAACCCGCAGGACTGGATTGCCGTACCCGAACAACTCGATTCGAGTGAAGCTGATAGTGATTTAATTGCTGACGAAGTTGAGGATTCCGATGAACGACAGGCACTCGTTGCGACACTAGAGGCAACATACAACGACATCATGCGCGCGCTCAAAAAGATTGAGATGGGTACCTATGGAATGTGTGAAATTTGTAACAGCCCAATCGAAGAAGATAGGCTCGAGGCAAACCCCGAAGCGCGTACCGATAAAGCACACATGAACGAGGAGATGACGCTTGATTTGTAATACACCATGGCAGTCGCACGTGTACATGCAGCACAACCATCAGTTCTCGGCGCTGACATCGTCACGATTGAAGCAGACCTCTCACGAGGTCTGTATTCGTTTTCGATTGTTGGACTCCCCGGAAAAGCGGTTGAAGAAGCACGCGACCGCGTAGGGAGCGCCATAAAAAACACTGGGTTTGATTCTCCTAAAAGTGAAAATCAAAAGGTGGTCATTTCTCTCGCACCCGCAGACATCAAAAAGGAGGGGCCGCTCTTTGACCTACCGATTGCGATAGCATACCTCATTGCAAAAGGAGATGTACACGCTTCATTAGACCACCGTATTCTCATTGGAGAACTCGCACTCGATGGAACACTCCGCCCCGTGCGCGGAGTACTCGCACTCGTGCGCGAAGCAGTACGAAAAGGATTTACCGAAGTAATTGTTCCCTACGAAAACAGGGAGGAGTCGGCACTCATTCCAGATATTATGACCATTCCCGCACGAACGCTCGCGGAAGTCATTCAGCACATCGACACTTCGCGTGATGACCACGCACGACTTACGACACAGCCCCCAACACAAATCGAAAACTTGTGGGATGAGAGTTCGGTTCGTCTCGAAGATGTGCGTGGGCAAGAAACCGCAAAGCGTGGTCTCATGATTGCCGCAGCAGGAAGGCACAATGTTATTATGGTCGGCCCTCCGGGGACCGGAAAGACCATGCTCGCTCGCGCGTTTCAAAGTATTCTGCCACCCCTCTCACGTGATGAAGCGCTCGAGGTTACCTCAATACACTCAGTGGCCGGAACAGGTGCGGGCATTCTCGGTCGTCCTCCATTTCGAGCGCCACACCATACCGCATCACACACCTCACTTGTCGGCGGAGGGACACAGCCAAAACCAGGCGAGGTGACGCTCGCGCATCGGGGAGTTCTTTTTCTTGATGAATTTCCTGAATTTGAACGGAGAAGTATCGATGCGCTCAGGCAACCCCTCGAAGACAAGGTTGTTTCGATTTCTCGCGTCCATTCATCCGCACTCTTTCCTGCCGACTTCATTCTCATCGCGGCAATGAACCCAACGCGTGGTGGGGATGAAGGTGGAAACTATGCCTCTCAAATGATTACGACCTACAAAAACAAAATTTCAGGACCAATTCTTGACCGCATCGATCTTTGGCTCCCTGTGCCCCATGTTGATTTTGATACGCTCACGCGCGTTCGTGAAAAAGAACTTGAGGCGGGGAAACGGGGAGAAACCGAACTGGTCCGCGAAAAAATTCTTCGTGCGCGTGAACGGCAAAACAAACGTCTCCTGGGGCTTGGCATCAGTACAAATGGCGAAATGTCATCACGCGATATCGAATCACGCGTACCGCTCTCCGATTCAGTTCGTGAACTTCTTAAACAATCAGCAATGAAAATGAAACTTTCTCCGCGCAGTTACCATCGACTCATTAAAGTCGCACGGACAATCGCCGACCTTGATGAGCATGAAGATATTGAGGCTGGGCATGTACTCGAAGCACTACAGTACCGAGTTAAGGTCTAGCAAATAGTTGGTAACATGTAGTGTTTTGCAACTTGGAGGGTATCACACCTTTGTTGTCGTTCGACAACAAAGGTGTGATATTCCGGGCACTCACGAATTCAATACAAAAACCCCTGGAGCTGACCGGATACAAGGGATTTTGTTTTGACTAAGTTGCTAAGAGCTAAAAGCTAAGTACTAAATACCACTTACTCCGAACATATTAAAGCGCACATGATGGATGGAGGCCGAGGCGTGCGATTAAAATAAAAAGAGTCGTACATGACGTACGGTGATTTTTATTTTATGAAGCACAACAAAGGCATCCGCTATTATGTGCGTTTTAATTAGAATGGATTCTTTGCGCCACGCACCTCAAAATGCAAATGAGGTCCCGTCGAACGACCAGTATTACCCATGCCACCAACTGCGGTGCCGGTTGATACTTTCTGTCCCACTGTTACATACACACTCGAGAGATGTCCGTAGAGTGTTTGAGTTCCATTTGCATGCTTGACCACCACATACGAGCCATATCCACCGTTCCAACCTCCACCTTTCGCAACAATAACTTCTCCCCCAAGTGCCGCAAGGACTGCGGTTCCCACCGGTACACCTGAAAGGTCAACTCCGTTATATCCATGAATCCCCTGTGTTTTTATTGCACCTGGGAGCGGGTTAGAGAAGCCTGCACCACTCGCGAGGGTTCCACCAGATATCTTAGAGGTTCCGCGTTTTGGAGTCGGTGCGGCGATAGTTCCGTCAGGAATAACGAGGGTATCGCCAACCTGAATCTCGCTTGCTGATGCAAGTTGGTTGAATGAAAGAATGTCATCAACATCACCGCTGTACTTCTTTGAAATCGAAGCAATCGTGTCCCCCTTCTTTACAATGTGGCGAACTCCGGTAATCGGAAGGATGACGAGCGTGTCACCGGGGCGAATGAGACTTGCAGACGCAATATCATTTGCCCAAAGAATCGTTTTTGAGCTCACATTAAACATTTGAGCAATTTGTGAGAGGGTGTCACCTTCGCGGACGACGTATACACTAATCTCTCCGTTTGCGGTTTTTGCATTTGCCGAGTCGTCTTTGTCACTGATGTCACCTTGTGAAACCAAGGTACCATCTTCGATAAGAATATCTCCTCCTCCCTTTGCTGGATTCGGATCAGCGTGGAGAGCAGCCCTTAGGAGCGGTACCGTTTGGGCATTCGTGAGAGAAAAAGGAATCTCATCAGCCATCGCTTCAGAGCGAAAACTATAAATAGCTGAGTACACACTGAGGTGGACAAGGACAGCGATGAGTATCGGAACCGACAAAGATACCGGAGCGAATGATACTCGCTTAATGAGGTCATATGTCATCTGTCCTCGATTCCTAGGTGTATAGGAGGATGCAGAGTCTTGTTGATGAGATTTTATACGCAATTATTATGGGCTCGCCGCAATACTTCCACCACAGAAATTTTCTGAAATAAAAAGAGCGATACTACATTGAGAACGCTCCGACTTCGTAAGTGTACCTTACCGTGACTGGTACGACACCATAATATCGAAGCAGGAAAATGAATCAACCTTGTCACAATTCGTTGTCCACAGTCTGATAAAAGTCCCGTTTTTAGCTTGTGAGAAAGCCACATCGTGGCTATGGCTAAAGTAGCAATTTTGTTGTGTAATAATTTAGCCTCGTAACATTATCAAAGTTCGTGCTTTTTGGTATAGGGACAAGACGTGCCCGTGGTATAGTTGTTTCTTACATGCAACACGATCATCTTGAAGGTCTCAATCCCGCGCAGAAGGAAGCCGTTTTATACACGGAGGGTCCACTCCTCGTGCTCGCAGGGGCGGGCTCGGGAAAGACGCGCGTCATCACGCATCGCGTCATTCACCTTATTGAAAAGGGGATTGCTCCCCATAATATTCTCGCGGTCACCTTCACCAACAAAGCTGCAAAAGAGATGCGTGAGCGTGTTTTTGACCTCATGAAAAAGCATCTTCCTGTAGCGCGTGCCGGAATCGACTCAAGCCCAACCGTTTCAACCTTCCACGCACTCGGCGTGCGGATGCTCCGTGAAAATCATGAAGCCTTGGGGCTCCGTCGACACTTTGTTATCTACGACCGGAGCGACTCGGTTCGTGCTATGAAAAAAGCGCTCGAAACATGTGGCTACACGGATAAGCAGTTTGAACCTCGTAAGATTCTTGGGATGGTTTCTCGTGCAAAAGGAGATGCGAAGTCTCCCGACTCCTACCTTGAGAGTGCACGCTCATACCCCGAGCGCGTTGCGGGGGAGGTGTGGAAACACTATGAAGCGACGCTCAAAGAAGAACATGCGCTCGACTTTGACGACCTCCTTATCAAGACTCTTAATATGCTGAAAAGCCATCCCCCCATTCTCGCAACCTACCGAAATCGCTTTCAGTATATTCACATTGATGAATACCAAGACACGAACAAAGTGCAGTATGAGATTGCGCGACTCCTTGCGGGGGCTCGCGAAAATATTTGTGTGGTTGGTGATGTCGATCAAAATATATACAGTTGGAGAGGAGCTGACATCAGTAATATCATGCAATTCGAGCGTCACTTTCCAAGGGCAAAAATTGTCATGCTCGAGGAAAACTATCGCTCAACACAAACGATTGTCTCAGCTTCAAACGACATCATTGAAAAAAACTTTAACCGACCACCGAAAAAAGTCTTCACCAAAAACCATGAGGGTGAACAAATATCGCTCTATGCAGCCATGGGAGGGCAGGAAGAAGCTGAACATGTAGCGCTTACCGCAAAAAATCTTATTAAAGACGGTGCTTCGCCTTCCCATATCGCCGTACTCTTTCGCACCAATTTCCAATCACGAGTGCTCGAGGAATCATTCATCAATTTCAATGTACCGTACCAGATGCTCGGTACGCGCTTCTTCGAGCGAAAGGAAATCAAAGATGTGCTTTCGTATCTCAGGCTCGCATTAAATGGAGACAGTATCGCCGACCTCACCCGCGTCATTAATACGCCAGCGCGTGGCATCGGAAAAGTGACTCTCCTTAAGGTAGTAGAAGGAAAGCGAAGTGAGCTCACGGGAGCCACCCATGAAAAAGTCGCACTTTTTGAACACATGATGCAGGAAATTGCTGAAGTGGCAGAGACAAAACCAGTTCATGAAACACTTAAATTTATCTTAAAGCGCACTGGCCTCGAGGAGGAATTAAAAACAGAAGGAGAAGAGGGTCTTGAACGACTTGAAAATCTTCGTGAACTCGTGACACTTGGAACAAGGTATGCTGAATATGAGCCACAGGAAGCCGTCGAACATTTACTCGAGGATGCTGCTCTCCAAAGTGACCAAGATGAGCTGAAGTCAAAAGAAGAGCAAGACGCGGTGCGTCTCATGACGGTACACTCCGCAAAAGGACTTGAATTTCCGTATGTATTTATCACCGGCCTCGAAGAGGGGCTCTTCCCACATGAACGCCTCTCTGATGAAAAAATCGACGAGGAGGAGGAACGCCGTCTCTTTTATGTTGCGCTCACCAGAGCTCAGAAAAAAGTATTTCTTTCATTTGCACATATTCGCACCATTTTTGGAAGTCAGCGCGTCAACGTACCGTCCTCGTTTCTCCACGACATCAGCGCCGACTTAATTGAGAGCGACAACCCGAGTGAGTCAGGGTACGAAAAAACGGTGTATTTGGATTAGGGTGTGTTAAATACTGCGTTGCGCCCTCTTTCACTCAAAATGCTCATCACATATCAAAACGAAACGTAGTGTACTTGCAGACAACTAAGTCTCGAGTGTGGACTACTTGTCCTATACTAGTTTTTATATCGCGATTAATCGCGATATAAATGAATAAACGAACTTTCTTTTGTTTGTAAAACTTCTCTGTTAGGAAGGGTAGTCATGTTACATATTAATTCATCCAATCTGCCTCGTCCGCTTTCTGCAGGGAAAGTCTGACAGAAATGATTATTTGAACCAGTAGGTCCGTCCTAAAACACGCTGATGTTATTGCAGTTCGACACTTTATACAGCGATTAATCGCAATATAATGTGTGAAAGTTGATCGATGAACAGGGTGCCCTATCAACTTTTGAAAAGCCTCTTCCACCTGCCTTTTCCACGAGGTGGTAATCCTGCTTGGAGAAATATTTCAAGGGTGTCCAAAAAATCCTTTTTACGTAAGGTTTTTTTACGTGGTACCCCAAGAAGGGAATCGTATTTGCCATTTGTATATCTCGTCCTCATTTCGCGCACTGTAGAATCACTCACACGTAGAATTTTTGCGATTGCGTACGTTGAATATTCTTCTCTAAGTAGCAATATTATTGCAAGTCGTTTAATAAACATGATCTTTTCTGAATCCGTAAAAAGGGCGTTAAGTATTTTTCCAAGTTGCTTTTCTTCCGTAACAACAAACATCGTTGTAAATTGATCAAAAAGTTGTGATTGTATTTTAGAATCTAGATTATGTTTTGAGATATGCGTCATGGTATATATCGCGATTAATCGCGATATAAGTGTACCATATTCCCTTGAACTCCTTTCAAATTGACTATTGGACTATTGTGAGAGGAGTCTTAGGCTACGTGAAAAAAGGTCTGTCGTACCAAAAAAGAGACTATTCTGGGGACACAGGCTCAGTCTTAGTCTCATTTTTGGTACGCAGAGGTTGTGAATCAATAGTTTTGAAATATGCGTCATGGTATATATCGCGATTAATCGCGATATATAGTGAACCATAATTTATCCTGTGGGGGCCTACTCCCCCTACTCAGGATTTTGATGAAAAGGTTTAACGTGCCAAAAAGTGACTACGTCCGGGCAGGTGTTCGGGGATCCGTCACTTTTTGGCACGTCAACTTTTTGGTTCGATGTTTAGCATGGGTTCAAAGCAGTTTCTTTAGCAATCCCGCTTTTGGGCAAATGCCCAAAAGCGGGATTGCGCATATAATCGTTTCTCGGTATGGTACTCATATATATATGTCATCTTCCACTCCTATTCAGAAAATTGAAGCTAAGAAGTCTCTCGGCCAACATTTCCTTAATAATCCGCGCGTTCCAAAGCTCATGGCGGATGCGGGGAATGTGGGAGCGGGGGATGTCGTGCTCGAGATTGGCCCCGGCACCGGCATGCTCACTCGTGAGCTACTTTCACGAGGGGCAACAGTAATTGGCCTCGAGGCTGATAATCGTGGGGTAGAATCACTTAAGGAGACCTTCACTGATGAAATATCGGCCAAAAAACTCATTCTTTTTCATGAAGACGCCCGTACGTTTCCCCTCAAAAAACTTGGGGTTACCGAACACAAGTACAAGGTTGTAGCCAATATTCCATACTATCTTTCCGGAAAACTCTTTCGAACCTTTCTTGAAACTGACACACAACCTTCTGATTTGGTCTTTTTAGTACAAAAAGAGGTGGCAGAACGTATTGCGCGCGATAAAAAAGAATCCCTTCTCTCACTCGGTGTAGGCGTATACGGTACGCCAAAATACGTACAAACAATTAAAAAGGGGAATTTCACCCCCTCGCCAAAGGTTGATTCAGCAATTATTGCGGTGCTCGGTATCTCGCATACAAGTTTCGCCAACCTTGATGAGAAGGAGTTTTTTGAAATACTCCATGCAGGGTTTGGCTCAAAACGTAAGCAACTCATTGGCAATCTCACCAAATTACTTTCTCGGGAGGTACTCACTCAAATATTTTCTGAAATTGGCATTCCGCTTGATGCACGTGGGGAAGATATCAAACTTGCAACATGGCTCACGCTCGCACGGGCGATTACTGTCCACAAGTAGTCCACTCTTTAGACCAGCCTTAAATCACAGCTTTTCAACAAAGTTTTCCTCGTTCATGTGTTTCCCTGTTATACTTAACGTGTAATCACCTTTTGTGAAAGGCAATATTCGTATATTGGGGGCACTCTTATTTAGCATTGCACTCGTTGCTTTGGGTCTTTATAGTCGCTCAGAGAACAACACCACAGAAGATGGCGCACTCTCTGTTATTAACGCGCCAGTCAAACAGTATATCGAATCTGTGGACGCTGATAAAAATGGTATTCCCGACTGGCAAGAAGAACTCACTAAAAATGTGATTGTTTCGATTACTGCCACGGGCACACCCATCGATGGAAATGCCGAGTACACGCCACCCACGACGTACACTGGCCAATTTGCAGAATCATTTTTTAAAGAATACCTCGGGGGGAAGGCGGGGGGGCAGGATTTTAGCGACCCCACGGGTTTGGTGAACGACGCGGTACAGAGCATTGAAGAAAGTACAGCGAGTAAAGTGTACAGTCGAGCAGAAATCATGGTGGTCCCGACCGCAGATGCTCGAGCGTATGGGAATCGGATTGCGGAGATTATTCTCAAGAATCCTGGAGGTAAAGAAAGTGAGATTGTAATTCTTGAGCGTGCACTACGAGAAAATGATGCTTCAGTTCTTGACGAACTAAAGCCCATACGAGAAGCATATGAAAGTATGATTCGCGACACACTCCTCGTCCCCGTCCCTGAAGAATTTGTTTCGGAGCACCTTTTACTCCTTAATGCGTACGAAGCCATCCTCACTGACATCAAGGCCGCAGAGGTTATATTTCAAGACCCACTCTATGGGCTTGCACGCATGAAACGCTACAGTGATGATGTGCAGGGCATGCTTAACGCTTTCGTAAGCATATCTCAAGCGTTAAAGAACCAGAACATTTCGTATACAAAAGAGGAACTGGGTGCTTTCTTCCTCGTTTTTCAACAGTAACTTTTATGGGTATATTTACGAACCGCAAAATAATCAAACTCTTCCTCTCTGCTTTCATCGTACTCTCCCTTGTCTTCGTCTCATACGCACCAGCATTTCA
>CAZQIF010000009.1:0-19617 GCA_964593375.1 uncultured Candidatus Saccharibacteria bacterium
ACGGTGCGGGAGATCTCCTCAAGTTACTTTCCGGAACGACGAATGTGTTCTCGGTATTAAACAATGGCAATGTGGGCGTTGGCTCCACGTCACCCGTCGCCAAGTTCTCCGTCGCGGGGAACAGCTACTTTGGCGGGAATGTGACCGCAACCGGTACCGTCACGTTCACGAACACTACCTCCGGCATCCTCGTTGCAAATAGTACGGGAGTACTCAGTGCCTCAACCACCATCGGTACGTCGTATCTCGACTCCTCAGTATTACTTTCGAGTGAGGTTGATACGAGTGCGGAACTCGCTGCACTCCTCGGAGATGAAGTTGGTACTGCTGGATATGTGGTCTTTAATGCTTCACCAACGTTTACGGGTACGGCGAACTTCAGTTCACTCACTGCTTCTGCATCGTCAACGATTGGTGACGGCACTGGCGCAGGAGGCCTCACGATTAACGGCAACGCAACTACGACTGGTTCACTCATTGTTCAAGGCACCGCGACGAGTACCTTTGCAAACGGCATCCAACTCTCAAATGGCTGTTTCCGCACCGCTGATGGCAACTGTCTCGAAACTGCCGGCGACACAGCAGTGGTAGTTGCTGCGAGTGACTCACCAGCCACTGAAAAAGCCTACGCCGACTACGTAGCCGACGGTACTAACGACGAAGTACAGATCCAACAGGCGATCGACTACGTCTATGCCAATGGTGGCGGTGGTACCGTCTACCTCCTCGCTGGTATTTTCACCGTCGGTACCACTACCTACTCCGACCGTTCCATCAACATGGCGACCTCAACCCGACTCGTCGGTCAGGGTAATACCACCGTCATCAAGCTAAGAGATAACCATAATACAAGTATCGCATTGATCGAAGCGCAGAACGTTTCGAATGTGCATGTTCAAAATCTAGCATTAGATGGAAATGACGCAAATAATAGTGCTGCAACTTATATTGCTGTAAAATTTTTCAATAGCACGTCATCAACTATCGAACATTCCAATCTGTTTGGTCTTGATGGTTATCCAATTACTGTTAACCAATCGCCGAATGTACGTATTCAAAATAATACTTTCTCTAACAATGTAAACAATAATATTTATGTAAATCACTCCTTATCTTCGGGTCTTCAGGTAACGAATAACTACATAGATGGCGGGGTATATGGTATTTACACTGATGGCCCAGATCAGTTTTTAATTGCAGATAACCATATTCTTAATGTCACTAGTGGGGTAATTTTAATAGAAAATTCTTCTTCAGGTTTGGTAACGGGGAATACTATTGAAAACGATGGTAGTGCTATATACATTTCTTCTGGAGGAGACATAACCGTCGACAGCAATAATATTCTTAATACTGATTTTGGTGTTCAAGCGTGGGTTCCTGGTAACACGATCAGTAATAACAGATTTGAAGGAGTTAGGGGAACTACGGTTAGAATTGCATCCGAAAACAACTCAGTGGTTGGTAACGTGTTTAGAAGTAATGGTGGCGGAACAAATCCTGCTATCTTTGTTGATGAATTTTCGGCGGACGATACACTCATTTCAGCAAACAATATTTATGCAACTGGTACTGCACCACTGATCAGGATTGACGACAGTGCTCAAGACCGGACAGTCCTTGTTGGTAACCTCTTCGAAAACCCTGACACCAGTACTTACGTCGTCGATAACGGTACCAATACTCGCTACAACGAATGGGATCGCACCACCATCACGACCGACGACACGCGCGCATACACCATCTTCGGTATCAATGCATCATCATCGAGTAGTACTACAGAAATCCGCAATCAGGGAACTGGCTCCATCCTCGATTTGTACAATTCATCAAGTCGCGTTCTCACGGTCACGAACGCGGGTAACGTCGGCATCGGCACAACCACTCCTGCGCAGAAACTTTCAGTCGCGGGCGGTATGCACCTCACCGGCGGTCTCTACGACAGCACATACAATGCGGGCACGAGTGGCATGGTACTCCAAACCACCGGCTCAGGGGTAGAGTGGGTCGCCACCTCGACGCTTGGTATCAGCAGTGGCTCTTCATTCACCGATTCCGCAGGGCTCGCCAGCATTCTCTCTGACGAAACTGGCACCGGCTACGCAGTCTTCTCGAACGCACCAACGTTTACGGGCACCACCGCATTCAATGCACTCACGGTATCCGCAACCTCCACATTAGGCTACGCATCAAGCTCTGCGCTCACGGTCTCCGGAAATACATACCTTTCATATGCATCCTCAACCGGTATCTCAGGCACGAACCTCAATTTCACCAACGGCTACTTCACCCTTTCTTCCTCAACAAACGCATCAACGACCGGTCTCACTGCGACAAACGCATATATATTGAATGCACTCGGTATTGGCACCTCGACCCCAACCGCAAAGTTCGCGCTCACGGGCACCGCAGGACAGACAGGTTCTCTCTTCCGTCTCAGTAGTTCGACCGAAGCAATCCTCTTCGACGTGCTCGCCGACGGTTCTGTCGACATTGGTCAAGGTGGTATCTACTACAACGCATCGACTGATGAAACCACCATCGCAAACCTCAACCTCGGTACCACAAACTTCGCTCCTGACTCTGGTGCGGTCAGTTGGGTAGACATGCAGTCAATAACCACACCGATAAACGGTGTCCTTAGTTACACCGCCACGCTCGACGGAAACGCAGTCTTCACCGTCTACGGCGAAAGCGATGGCTCAGGTGGTGTCCAAAACCTCCGCGTCGGCATCGGTTCTTCAACCCCATCACGCACGCTCACGGTCGCAGGCGACATCTTCACAGCAAACAATCTCACTGTTGGATCATCAACCCTCGGCTACGCATCTACGACCGCACTCACGGTATCAGGCAACAGCTATTTCAACTTTGCCTCATCCTCATACGCAAGCACCACCGGCCTCACCCTCACGAAGCTCTTCCTCGGCGGTAATATTTATGACTCTGCAAACGCAACGGGAACAAACGGCCAATACCTCATGTCGACCGGTACCTCAACACTGTGGTCAACACTTTCAGTTGCGGGCGACGGTGTCTCAAACTGGCTCTACAATGGCTCACGACTTTCACCAAGTACCACAGTCGGCATCGGTATCTTCGCATCTTCAACCATTGGCGACGGAACTGGCACAGGGGGTCTCACCGTGAGTGGCACCGCAACTTCAACGAATCTCAAGGTCACTTCTCTCACTCCTGCCCGCGCAATTTTCACCGGCGCAGACAACCTCCTCACGACTTCAGGCACCTCACAGTACCTTATCGATTCACTGAGTGACGAAACGGGCACCGGGCTTGCGGTCTTCTCGAACGCACCAACATTCACCGGTACCACCGCATTCAACGCACTCACGGTATCTGCAACCTCAACCTTGGGTTACGCATCAAGCTCTGCGCTCACGGTCTCCGGAAATACATACCTTTCGTACGCATCCTCAACCGGCATCTCAGGTACGAACCTCAATTTCACGAACGGCTATTTCACCCTCTCCTCATCAACAAACGCATCAACGACCGGTCTCACTGCGACAAACGCATATATATTGAATGCACTCGGTATTGGCACCTCGACCCCAACCGCAAAGTTCGCGCTCACGGGCACCGCAGGACAGACAGGTTCTCTCTTCCGTCTCAGTAGTTCGACCGAAGCAATCCTCTTCGACGTGCTCGCCGACGGTTCGGTTGATATCGGCAACGGCTCACTCTACTACGACGCAGCGTCACAAGTCACCTCAATCAGCAACCTCAATATCAGTGCGGTCAACTTTGGTGTGGATGCCGGCGTGGTGTCGTGGGTCAATATGCCTGCCGAAAGTTTAACGATTGGTTCACCACTGAGCTACTCAGCGCGCCTCGACAACAACCCTGTCCTCACGGTCTACGGTGAATCGGATGGCGCGGGCGGTGTCCAAAATCTCCGTGTCGGTATTGGCTCTTCAACCCCATCACGCACGCTTACCGTAAATGGAGACATATATAGTGCGAATATCATGGCAACCGGCACCGCGACAACCACCAATCTCTTTGTTGCGGGCGCATTTTATGACACCGCAAGTACCTCAGGCAGTAACGGTCAATACCTCATGTCGACCGGTACAAGCACCCGTTGGTCAACTATCTCAGTATCAGGAGATGGTGTCTCTAACTGGTCGCTTGTAAACGGTGCACTCGCACCAACATCATCAGTTGGTCTCCTCATCTCAGCGTCATCAACCATTGGTGATGGAACAGGTGCTGGAGGGCTCACCGTGAGTGGCACCGCAACCTCGACCAATCTCAAGGTCACCTCACTCACGCCTGCACGCGCAATTTTCACCGGTGCCGATAATCTCCTCACGACCTCAGGCACCTCACAGTACCTTATTGACTCACTCTCTGATGAAACCGGTACGGGCTATGCAGTCTTCAGTGCCTCACCAACGTTCACCGGTGGCGCAAGTTTTGCGGGCATCAATGTGAGCGCATCTTCTACCTTGGGCTACGCATCAAGTACTGCACTCAGTGTTGCGGGGAATGCATATATCACGAGTGCACTCGGCATCGGTACCACCACCCCAACCGCGAAGTTTGCGCTCACGGGAACGGCTGGTCAAACGGCATCTCTCTTCCGCCTCTCATCATCAACCGAAGCGATTCTATTCGACGTCCTTGCCGAT
Source organism: uncultured Candidatus Saccharibacteria bacterium (assembly GCA_964593375.1). Taxonomy (GTDB): domain Bacteria; phylum Patescibacteriota; class Minisyncoccia; order Phycocordibacterales; family UBA918; genus Damh-18. Next base: position 4,656 of record CAZQIF010000009.1, read on the forward strand.
GGTTCTGTCGACATCGGGCAGGGTGGTATTTATTACAACGCCACCACCGACGAGACGACGATTGCAAACCTCAACATCGGTGCATCCAATTTTGAAACCGACGGCGGTGCCGTCAATTGGGTAGACATGCAATCAAGTAGCACACCAGTAAATGGCGTACTCAGCTACACCGCGACCATCGATGGCAACTCAGTCTTCACGGTGTACGGCGAAAGTGACGGCGCGGGCGGAGTGCAGAATCTCCGCGTTGGTATTGGTTCAACAACACCTACCTCACAGCTCTCGGTCACCGGCACCGCCCGCGCCGACTACTTCAACGCCGCCTCTTCTTCACTACTCGCCGGCTACTACCTCAATGGCTTGCCTGCAGTTATTGCCTCTACAACACTCGGTAACTACTACTTCGCAAATGCAAGCTCGTCGACAACCACACTTGGTTCACTGAGTAACTACGCAATAGGGGAATATGCCCTCGCAAACCTCACGACGGGTGACTACAACTTTGCGGTGGGATATCAAGCACTTCAGGGATCGAGTACGGCATGGATGACAGGTTCTTACAATAATGCGCTTGGTTATAGTGCTCTCCTGCTTAATAAGAGTGGCTCTAACAATAATGCCTTTGGAAACAACACACTTCGAAATAACAACACGGGCTCCGACAACAATGCTCTTGGAAGCAATGCGCTTAACGCAAATACCACAGGGTGGGGTAACAATGCACTTGGTTACGAGGCCCTCAATAGAAATACTACAGGTTTGAATAATAACGCATTTGGGTATGTCTCTCTTCGGGAAAACACTATCGGCTCATATAATAATGGTATTGGTTACAGTGCGCTAAATGCAAACACCACAGGTTCATATAATAGTGGTGTTGGATCTTATTCCCTTTACAACAACTCTACAGGATCATTCAACAACGCATTTGGTTATAATGCACTTCGTTCAAATACATATGGTTCTTCATCAGTCGCCGTCGGTTGGAACGCACTTTACTCTAACACCACTGGCGCCTCATCAACTGCTCTCGGCGCAAACGCAGGGTATACCAACACCATTGGCAACAACAACACCTACCTCGGCGATGAATCTGATTCACTCACGAGCGCGCTTTCAAATGCAACGGCAATTGGCTCTCACGCAAAAGTTGGTGCATCAAACAGCCTTGTCCTCGGAGGCACCGGCGCTTGGGGCGTGAACGTTGGTATCGGCACCACCTCACCATGGAAGACACTTTCAGTTATTGGTGACCTCTCACTCTCGGGAGGACTCTTCGACACCGCAAGTACCTCAGGCAGTAACGGCCAGTACCTCATGTCGACCGGCACCTCAACACGCTGGTCAACCATTGCAGTATCAGGCGACGGTGTTTCTAATTGGAACCTCACCTCTGCAGGCGACGCCCTCAAGCCAACCTCAACAAAGGGAATTGTCATTTCTGCTTCCTCAACCATTGGCGACGGCACTGGTGCAGGAGGCCTCACCGTGAGTGGCACCGCAACTTCAACGAATCTTAAAGTCACTTCTCTCACGCCTGCCCGCGCAATTTTCACCGGCGCAGACAACCTCCTCACGACTTCAGGTATCTCGCAGTACCTCATTGATTCACTGAGTGACGAAACCGGCACGGGCTACGCAGTCTTTAGTAACGCACCAACATTCACAGGCACCGCAGTCTTCAATGCACTCACTGTATCTGCAACCTCAACCTTGGGTTACGCATCAAGTACGGCACTCAGTGTTGCAGGGAATGCATATATCACGAGTGCGCTCGGCATCGGCACCTCGACCCCAACCGCAAACTTTGCGCTCACGGGAATGGCTGGCCAGACCTCCTCACTCTTCCGACTTAGTAGCTCAACCGAGTCAATTCTCTTCGACGTCCTCGCCGACGGCTCCGTCGACATCGGGCAAGGTGGTATCTACTACAACGCAACGACTGACGAAACGACGATTGCAAACCTCAACATTGGTGCAACGAGCTTTGGTGTTGATTCGGGTGCAGTCACGTGGGTCAATATGGACGCAAGCAGTACGCCACTTGGTAATGTCTTAAGCTACACCGCTAAACTCGATGGCAATGATGTCTTCACCGTGTACGGCGAAAGTGACGGCGCGGGCGGTGTGCAAAATCTCCGTGTCGGTATTGGTTCAACAACGCCAAACGCAACACTTTCAGTAACTGGGTCGGGCACAAATGATATCTTCCGTTTCGCTTCGTCATCAAATGCAAATATTCTGACACTAAGTGGCTCTGGCGCGCTCGCGCTCACGGGTAATTTCTCTGCTTCAGGACTCATAAGCACGAATGCACTCACGGTCTCTGCATCCTCAACACTCGGCTTTGCATCCTCGACTGCACTCACCGTATCTGGAAACAGTTACTTCAACTTCGCCTCTTCTTCGTACGCAAGCACGACCGGCCTCACACTAACGAATCTCTACCTCGGTGGCGCCCTCTACGACACCGCAAACGCAGTGGGCACGAACGGTCAGTACCTCATGTCGACGGGCACCTCAACACTCTGGTCAACACTTTCAGTATCAGGCGACGGCGTTTCTAACTGGAATCTCGTCAACGGCGCTCTTGCACCGACCACCACCTCAGGCACGAAGGGAATTGTCGTCTCGGCTTCATCAACCATCGGTGGTGGTACTGGAGCATCAGGACTCACTATATATGGTGGTGCGACGACGACGCTCGGCGCATACTTCGGAAGCACTGTCGGTATTGGTACTACGTCACCGTCAGCAAGACTCTCTGTCGTCGGCACCGCAGGTAGTCAAAACATCTTCAATTTCGCGTCGTCAACGGGTTCGACACTTCTCGCACTTAATGCTCGTGGTGTCCTTACCTTTGGTACAACTACGGGGCTATTGGATGGAGCGAACATCTTCCTCAATGGTGGCCCAACTTCCACTCCAATAAATTCAAATATTTATAACAACATTGCTATTGGTAATGAAGCTTTCTCATACGTTTCAACATCTGGATCCTTTAACAACATCGCCCTCGGCAACAAGGCACTCTACGGTTCGTCGAGTGTTCCTATGACGGGCGGTCAAAACTTCGCAGCAGGGTCACAGGCTCTTACCAACAACACCAGTGGCGGATACAACACTGCAATCGGTAATTGGGCACTTAGGGATAATACTGAAGGCTCATTCAACACTGCAATTGGAGATTCTGCGCTTCTATTGAATATATCTGGAGAACACAACAACGCCATGGGTAATGGAGCTCTCGGACACAGCCTCACTGGCTCATATAACAATGCTTTTGGTAACTACGTACTCGAAGGAAACACTTCGGGTTCATATAACAACGCCATGGGTGCGTCTAATACACTTCGTAGTAACACCACCGGCTCACACAACAATGCGTTTGGTATGGATGCTTTGGGTTCAAATACCACTGGTTCTTCAAATATCGCAATTGGTGGCGCGACGCAATTCGATAGTAATGGGGCTCTTTATTCAAATACCACTGGTTCATATAACATAGGTATCGGCTTCAGTGCGGGGCGCAGCATGACGACCGGTACGTCGACACTCTTCCTTGGTGCAAGGACGAACACTCTCAACGGAAGCATCTCAAGCTCAACCGCCATTGGCGCTGGGGCACTCCTTGCACGCTCAAATACTATGGTACTCGGTGGCACCGGCGCCAACTCAGTCGATATTGTAACGGGCACCAGCACTCCATTTGCTAAGTTCAGTATCCAAAACAACTTTGGTTCAACGACCGCACTCTTTGATATTGCGACAACCACAAGCTCATCATATGCAACTTCATCACTCTTCAAGGTCGGTTACGACGGCCGTGTTTCAATCGGTTCATCAACTCCTGAATCTCTTCTCCTCACTCTCAACAAAGCAGGTATCACCGGTGCAGGAGTCTACGGCATTAAAGAATACTTGGGCTTTGTAAACAGCACTCAGAGTGCGGTCTACTACGGCGACAATGCATACATCGTGAACGCTCCAACGGCGACATCAACCATGGTTGCAAAGATGCTTCGCATTGAAGACAGCACCAACCTCGGCAACACCGTTCGTGGCATTGAGGTTCAGGCGCAGAAGGGAACAAACACAAAGGGTGAAAACACGGCAATCTCTGGTTATGGCCGAACGTTCGGTGTACGTGGTACGACCGAAGGTGATGCGGGAGATACGTATCTCCCTGCCGGCGTATACGCAGAAACACGTGGTACGACACAGGGTAACGCACTCCGCGCATACTCAGGTACTATCACCACTTCAAACCTCGCATACCTCTTCCAAGACTCATCAGTATTCAGTGGCACCGGCCTCCTCATGAACTTCGGTAACGCCGGCGGTTCATTCGCTGCCACCTCATCCGCTAAGTTCATCGACCTCCAAGTCGGAGGTACTTCAAAGTTCTATGTCGCCGCAAACGGCTCGACTACGATTGGTGACGGCTCGGTAAACGCAAGCCTCCGTATCCCACGAGGAGGAATCTGTGTCGACAACGATGGCTCATGTATCTCCACAACAACTGGTGAGATACGCTCCGTCACCTCAGCACTCGGTAACTCAGACCTCGCCGAAATGTACTTCTCGGGAGAAACACTCAAAACAGGAGAAATCGTTTCACTCATTGGCGGACTCTCTATGGGACGCGCAAGCAAGGAAAACACAGAGAACATTCTCGGCGTCGTCTCCACGAAGCCCGGTATGACCCTTGGATTCGATGACACGTCACTCGTACCAGGGGAACAGGGCTACCCAGTGGGACTCAAAGGACGTGTCCCGGTACAGCTCTCTACGGAGAACGGTCCTATCGCGAAAGGAGATAGAATCACCATCTCGTCAGTACCCGGAGTCGGTATGAAGGCTACTGAATCAAGTACCGTCGTCGGTATCGCCCTTGAAGACTACAACGGTGAAACCGCCTACTCTGCAGGCTTCCTCAATCAATTTGGAGACGATCTCGTAAAGGAACGCATTACCCTGAAGAGGAACGCTGACCCACGTACCGACAACGGTTGTTACGAAGGAGGCGGTGTGGCACTCGGAGAGACACCATGTACCCCTGATAAGGTAAAGGCACTGAAGCCACTCGTTATCTCTATAGATGAGCGTACAGAGACCCTCCGCACCCTCTCGAGAGAAGAAGCAACAACGACAACTCTCAAAAATGGGGAAGAGGTACACATTGGCCAAGCTATCATGTTCATTGAACTCACCCACTACACCATTCCATCAGAATCTGAGATACTCGCAGAACTCAACTCAACGACGACACTACTGAATGGTAATGGTACCGAAACGATGTTTGACCGCCTCAAAGCGCTTGCGAATGCGTTTGTGGATGGGGTACTCACACTCGCCGAAGTGGTAGCAGATAAGTTTACCGCCGAGGAAGTGAACACCAGCATGCTCTGCATCGGGGAGACCTGTGTTGATGAAGCAACACTCAAGGCACTCCTCCAGGCGCAGGGGCAGGGCCCAGTAACACCTGTTGATCCAACCCCAGAACCAGAACCTCAACCTCCCGTTGAAGACCCAGGTTCTGGTGGAACAGATGAAAACCCACCAGCTGACGGTGGTACTGAACCAGCACCTCCGGTAGTTGAGGAAACTCCAGCACCTGAGGTCACTCCGATACCAGAAGTTACTCCAGAACCTCAACCTGAGCCAGAACCCGCTTCAGTAGCAGAAGCGGCACCATCTGGAGAGCCGAGCATCTAAATATATGAATAAAGATTTTGACACTTGGAATATGCATAAAAAGCTCGTTCACCAGGATGGAACAAGCAAGTTTTATCATGTTCGCGAAATCTGGTAGTGCTCTCTTGGTATTAATGTTGGACATGAGCAAGATGGTGGTGGAGAGGAAAGTCAACGTCCGGTGCTTATATTGAAAGGTTTAAGTAAAGACATCTGTCTTGTTGTGCCACTTACTCGGTCAACACACGCACACAAATATAGAATTCCAATTGGTCTTGTCGGAGGCAAAGATGCAACAGCTCTTATTTCACAAATACGCGTCGTAGATACAAAGCGACTTGTTGAAAAAATCTGTTTTCTTGATAAAGAAACCTTTGAAGTTGTACGAAAAATCGCCAGAGGTATGCTCTGACGATTTTCCTGAATCGTTCTCCCCCTTACGGGGGCAAGCCCGAAGGCACTTGTCCATATATAATACCAAAAAAACACATACCGTCAAATAAAAATAGGGAATATTGAATATGGCAATTAGCTTTTAGCACTTAGCTCTTAGCGCCTAGCTTCTAGCTTTTTCGAAAGGCCCCGGATTCATTAACTGAGGTAAGTCCTCGGAAATTGCTTTCGAGGTCTTTCCTCGGTTTGCATGAGTCTGGATCGCCACGCTTCGCTTGCGAAGACGGACTGTCGTCCGTCTAAACGACCCACGGAAGGCTTTGCCTTCCGTGGGTCTTGACCTTGTCCAAGTCGTCCGTCATTGCGAGTGAAGCGAAGCAATCCAGGGTTATATGACGAAATTCTGGATTCCGGCTCGTGGGCCGGAATGACAAAAAATAACCGAAATAGCTAGTATTTGATTGATTTTATTAAAATGAGCACTCATTGCATATTCTCTGGATTCCGGCTCGTGGGCCGGAATGACAAAATTAAACCCGGAATGACGACTTATTATAGCCACAAAAATTAGGAGACTATCGAAAGTGAAATAGAATCACAGAGTTATTATGTATGATAGATTTTCCAAAATAACTATGCAACATATAGGTATCTCGGATAGGCGAAGTGCTAAAAAACTAAAAAGTAAAATTGAAAATCTAAAAATTAAAGACGAAAATCGTTCGTCTTTGCGAACGTCTTTAGCCATGAGCGAATGCGTGGTGGGAAGCAATCCAGAGTACGGTTCACTAACTCTGGATCGCCGCGCTTCGCTCGCGATGACGACGCCTTCTGTGTGTCATTCCGGCCCACGAGCTGGAATCCAGATGTTTTTCTAACTGAACTGTTTCTGGAACGCCACACCCACACCTTGCTCGCAAAGACAGACGGTGTTTTGTCTCAAATTTTTTCTTTTTTCTTTTTTCTTTTTTATATTTTTCCTGTGCATAACTACACTAAAATAAATCGAAGAAAAGCCGTAAAATAGTAAGTAAGTTCTACATGTATACAACGTTGGAGAACACTCATACATCTCGCGACTTCATGCATCTCCGCATGCGGTTTTTTGTACTCCTGAAGCGAGTAACCGTTTTTCTCCTCGTGCTCGTTTTTGCGTTTGGAAATATTTTTTCATCTGGTCCACTCAAAGTTGAGAAGGCAGAAGCAGCGGCAACCCCCCGCCAAATCAAAACCATCGAGTACTCTTTTGGTAACTCTGCCGTTGCCACTACTGCGAGTGCTCTCCCACTTTTTGTGTATGACACAGGGAACGGTGCAACCACCTCATGGACTAAGGCGAACCCCAGTACCGCAGGAGATGGCTTTAATTTTCAGATTCACGGATCAGACATTGTCATTAAGAGTGCGTGGGTAGAATACCGTGCCCAGACAGCATCATCTGCTGCAAGCATCTCAAATGTCGCTATGGAGATTTCCACGTGTCCGGGTACCGTAGCATCCTGCTCAAATGGACCGTCGTACGAATCACTTGCGAGTGTGGGTGCGGGTACTACGGTGTTTCAAGTGGTGAACTCAGCAGAACATAACATATTCCATGTACGTGCAGATGCGACTGCTAATCTCGCTGGGTTCAGTGACGCACAGTGGGCGAGTGGTATTGAAACTATTCTCCGCACCACCGCAACCGGCGGTATCACTTCGAATCAAAGTGCAAAGCTTTATATCACCTATGAAGCTGACTACTCCACAACCGCACATACTGAGGTGAAGACAGTACGCTTTCCGTTAAGCGCAACCTCGACTGCGGACCAGGGATCTCGTGGCGCCTCTCTTGGTGCGGGGACTACACAGGCGTACCGGTATCTTGCTGATATTCCTGACCTCGCCTCAAACAGCGACATTCTCGACGTGTACTTTGAGATATCCGCACAGATGTCGGCAGCGTCATCAAACGGTACGCTCTCAGTCGGTATTGATGGTGGATCGACCTCACCCGCCTTTCGTACCGACACGTCACTTGGAGATACTGCGGGTACATTTAGTATCTATCGACCCCCGGTTGACTCACTCAACTTTCAACCAAATATCGCACAGCATCTCCTCATCACTCCGGGCACGAACGCACTCCAGGCCGTGGGTGGAGAACTTGTCGTCACGTACAAGTATTCAACCGATGCACCAACTCAGACACAAACCGTGCGGTATATGGTGGGGCAGACCGCGACTTCAAACAATACCTCGTCCTCCACCTTTATCATTAGTCCCGTCATCTCGAACACGGGCCTCTCGGTGAAGAATCTCTACGTACGTGCACATGCAGCAAACAATGCTGCGACGAATCTCCACCTACGCACCGACATTGACGATACGGGAGGGGCTGCTGCGACGACGAGCACCTATGCGCTCAACTTAACGGGGGGTGAACAAATCGGTACTAACCGTATTATTCACGACATGTCGCGCGATGCCTCCTCGTTCGTATCGGGTGGACCGATCATGATCGAGTCGAAGTACTCAGCAACCGGTGGTAACCCCGTATCACTCGAGCTCTTTATTACGTACACCTGGAGTGGTGACCAAGGAGGAACCCAGACACAGACCGTTGAATACTTCACCCCCTATCAGACACAGGGGCACACCGCTGTGGGTACGGTTGGTGTATTTCAGACGTACCCAATTCGCCTCTTTTTCCCCGAGCAGTACACAAGAACCCTCCGGTCAGCGTACGTTGAGACTACAGTCGTTTCTTCGGATGCCACCTCACCCGCAACGGTCAACTTCAACATTGATGGGGCAACGACGAGCTCGACAGGAACCGGTTCTATTTCGCATACCAGTACTGGGGAGGGAATGACTTTCTCTGTCCTCATCGGTGCGACCACTACTATCTCAGTTGCATCATCAACCAAAGCACTCAACTTCAATGCTGTTGCAGATGTGTCGACTTCGTTCCTTCCGAAGGTTGTGGTGACGTATGATGTTGCATTTACCGGCTCTGCACTTCCAGACACAACCCCCCGCCAAATCAAAACCATCGAGTACTCTTTTGGTAACTCTGCCGTTGCCACTACTGCGAGTGCTCTCCCACTTTTTGTGTATGACACAGGGAACGGTGCAACCACCTCATGGACTAAGGCGAACCCCAGTACCGCAGGAGATGGCTTTAATTTTCAGATTCACGGATCAGACATTGTCATTAAGAGTGCGTGGGTAGAATACCGTGCCCAGACAGCATCATCTGCTGCAAGCATCTCAAATGTCGCTATGGAGATTTCCACGTGTCCGGGTACCGTAGCATCCTGCTCAAATGGACCGTCGTACGAATCACTTGCGAGTGTGGGTGCGGGTACTACGGTGTTTCAAGTGGTGAACTCAGCAGAACATAACATATTCCATGTACGTGCAGATGCGACTGCTAATCTCGCTGGGTTCAGTGACGCACAGTGGGCGAGTGGTATTGAAACTATTCTCCGCACCACCGCAACCGGCGGTATCACTTCGAATCAAAGTGCAAAGCTTTATATCACCTATGAAGCTGACTACTCCACAACCGCACATACTGAGGTGAAGACAGTACGCTTTCCGTTAAGCGCAACCTCGACTGCGGACCAGGGATCTCGTGGCGCCTCTCTTGGTGCGGGGACTACACAGGCGTACCGGTATCTTGCTGATATTCCTGACCTCGCCTCAAACAGCGACATTCTCGACGTGTACTTTGAGATATCCGCACAGATGTCGGCAGCGTCATCAAACGGTACGCTCTCAGTCGGTATTGATGGTGGATCGACCTCACCCGCCTTTCGTACCGACACGTCACTTGGAGATACTGCGGGTACATTTAGTATCTATCGACCCCCGGTTGACTCACTCAACTTTCAACCAAATATCGCACAGCATCTCCTCATCACTCCGGGCACGAACGCACTCCAGGCCGTGGGTGGAGAACTTGTCGTCACGTACAAGTATTCAACCGATGCACCAACTCAGACACAAACCGTGCGGTATATGGTGGGGCAGACCGCGACTTCAAACAATACCTCGTCCTCCACCTTTATCATTAGTCCCGTCATCTCGAACACGGGCCTCTCGGTGAAGAATCTCTACGTACGTGCACATGCAGCAAACAATGCTGCGACGAATCTCCACCTACGCACCGACATTGACGATACGGGAGGGGCTGCTGCGACGACGAGCACCTATGCGCTCAACTTAACGGGGGGTGAACAAATCGGTACTAACCGTATTATTCACGACATGTCGCGCGATGCCTCCTCGTTCGTATCGGGTGGACCGATCATGATCGAGTCGAAGTACTCAGCAACCGGTGGTAACCCCGTATCACTCGAGCTCTTTATTACGTACACCTGGAGTGGTGACCAAGGAGGAACCCAGACACAGACCGTTGAATACTTCACCCCCTATCAGACACAGGGGCACACCGCTGTGGGTACGGTTGGTGTATTTCAGACGTACCCAATTCGCCTCTTTTTCCCCGAGCAGTACACAAGAACCCTCCGGTCAGCGTACGTTGAGACTACAGTCGTTTCTTCGGATGCCACCTCACCCGCAACGGTCAACTTCAACATTGATGGGGCAACGACGAGCTCGACAGGAACCGGTTCTATTTCGCATACCAGTACTGGGGAGGGAATGACTTTCTCTGTCCTCATCGGTGCGACCACTACTATCTCAGTTGCATCATCAACCAAAGCACTCAACTTCAATGCTGTTGCAGATGTGTCGACTTCGTTCCTTCCGAAGGTTGTGGTGACGTATGATGTTGGGTACGCGGTCATACCATCAGGAACATCTATCGAATTTTCCGGTACGCTCTACTCGGATGAGGGTGTAACCGCCATCACGAGTGGGAAGACGATAGCGCTTGCAGTGGGCACCACGACGACGAGTCTCTACACGACAACCTCGAATGGTTCGGGTGTCTGGAGTATTACCATTCCCGCGGGGCATACAATTGGTACATCGACTCCCGTTGTTACTTATATCGATGGTGCTTCTGAAAAGGCGGTTACGTTTACCAAAGCCTCCTCCACGAATTCAACCATCTCCGGTCTCGACCTCTACCAGAACCGCGTCATTATTCGCCACGAGGGAACCTCAGGCACAAGTACAAACATCTCCAACATGGCCTTCTATGACTCAGACAATGATTCTGATATCCAATACACCGCAAACGGCGGCTCCCTATCGGTCGCCACTGGGAACGAACTCCACATCTGGACAGGGAAGACGTTTGCACCAACGAGCACGGTAACAATAAACGGCAATGCTGGGAGTGGTGTTGACGGTTCACTCCACCTCGCCACCTCATCTGTGTACTACGCAGAAGGAACCACCACCATCGCGGGCAACTTCACCGCACCGGCCTCAACCACCTACATGGCGTATGGACTCCCGCTCGTCTTCAATGCGACAACGACAGGGAAGACGGTCGACGCGCACATTGGTACCTCATCGATTGAGGAACTCAATCTCATATTCAATGGTTTAGGTGGAAGCTGGGCATTCACAAACCCCGCTACTACCTCAAGCATCACTCTCACGAATGGTACCCTCACCCCCGCCACCCTCAATACGAATGTACTCGCTATAGGAAGTGGCAGTACACTCTCTGCACCGAGTGCGCTCTCGGTGACCGGGCTCTTGAGTAACCAAGGTACGTTCACAAACAACGCCGGCTCGCTTACGCTCGCCGGCGCCTCCACCACCCTCTCGGGCACCCTCACCGGTGCATCCGCGCTTGGGAGCGTCACCGCCTCAGGCCCCGCCTCCTTCGGCGTGAATGGCGCGACGACCACAAACCCCTCAAGTTCCTCTGACGGTGCCAACGCTACCTGGGGCGATAGCGATACCCTCTACGTGACGGGATCCCGATACTGCACTGCCACCGAACCCTGTGGCGCAGACACCTCAGGTACCGCCCTATACACCATCGCATACAACAAATCCGACGGCTCTCCAAAGTGGTCAACGACCACAAACCCCTCGAGTTCTTCCGACTCCGCCTACGGCACCTGGGGCGATGGTGACACCCTCTACGTGACGGGATCCCGATACTGCACTGCCACCGAACCCTGTGGCGCCGATACCTCGAGTACCGATGCTTACTACATCATCGCCTATAACAAGCTGGATGGTTCCCTACGCTGGTCTACGACTACGAACCCATTTAACTATTGTGTCGATGAGTGTTCCAACAACTACTACGCCCGCGCCACCTGGGGTGACAGTGACACCCTCTATGTGACCGGATACCGCCGCTGCACCGAAACTGAACCCTGTGGCGTCGATACTTCATACACCTACGCCTACTACACCATCGCCCTAAATAAATACGACGCTTCCCTCAGGTGGGCAACAACCACAAACCCTTCGAGTAACGAAGATCGTGTCAACGCTACCTGGGGCGACAGCGACTCCCTGTACGTCACTGGATTTCGCACGTGCACCGCCACTGAACCCTGTGGCGCCGACACATCAAACACCTACGCCCACTACACCATCGCGTATAACAAATCAGACGGCTCTCTGAGGTGGTCGACAACGACGAACCCCTCGAGTACCTACGACTCCGGTAGCGCCACCTGGGGCGATAGCGATACCCTCTACGTGACGGGGTATCGATACTGCACCGCCTCGACCCCTTGTGGATCCGATACCTCAAACACCAACGCTTTATATACCATCGCGTACAACAAGCAAGACGGCTCCTTCCGCTGGGCGACGACCACAAACCCCTCGAGTTCCGGCGATGAGGCCTATGGTATCTGGGGCGATAGCGATACCCTCTACGTGACCGGAACTCGATACTGCACCGCCTCGACCCCTTGTGAATCCGATACTGGAGATACCTTCGCCTTATACACCATCGCCTATAACAAATCGGATGGCTCATTCCAATGGGCGACGACCACGAACCCCTCGAGTTCCGATGACGTCGCCAATGCCACCTGGGGCGATAGCGTCACCCTCTACGTGACCGGAACTCGATACTGCACTGCCACCGAACCCTGTGGCGCAGACACCTCAGGTACCGCCCTATACACCATCGCATATAACAAATCAGACGGCTCCCCTCGGAACGGCAACAACACCGCGCGTATTGAAGCGAGTGCTTCGGTGACGAATTTCACGGTGAATGCCGGCGCGACCGCAGTCGCGCCGGCAACGGGTGTCCTCTCAGTCTCGGGGAATCTCACCCAAAACGGCACCTTCACCGCCGGCACTGGTACCACCACGCTAAACGGCACCACGCTCCAAACAGCAACCGGCACGCTCTCGGGTGCCTCTGCGTTCTATAATCTTGAAATCCTAAATGGAACCGCGTCCACTACCTTTGGTGCGCCGGTCGCTGTCATGAATCACCTCAAAGCAACGACACCATCAGCAAAGATTGAACTTTCTGCAGGAGCGACCAGCACACTTAACAGTGCAACCATCACCGGCACTGCAGGGAACGAAGTGAAACTCCGCTCCACAACTCCGGGCACCAAGACAGGCCTCAGCATCACTGGTCCGTACTCTATTACGTACACCGACGTCAAGGACTCCTCCGGTACGACCACCACCGGCGCCATCACCGCCACCGGTGGCACGAACATCGACTCAGGGAATAACAACGGCTGGACATTCACCATCGGCGGCGGAGGTGCTGGCATCGCCTTCACCGTCTCCGGTACCCTCTATAACGCAAACAACACTATCGCAGGAGGAAAGACTGTTTCACTTATCGTCGCAACCACCACTCCTTCTAAACAATCAACGACCACCTCGAGCACGGGTACCTTCACCTTCAATATCGACGTTAACCACACCATTAGTACTTCTACCCCCCTTACCATATACATAGACGAACTGGCACGCATGACTGGCGCATACGTCACGAAAGCATCCTCAACCGCATACAGCATTCCAAGCCTCAATGTCTACCAAAACCGTGTCACTATCTCCCACGAAGGCACCTCCGGTACCTCGACCACCATTACTGATCTTTCATATTATGATCGTGACAACGACGCAGATATTCCATACACCGCAAACGCGGGAACGCTCATTATTGCAACAAGCACCGACTTATACGTAAACACGGGCAAAACTTTCGTCCCTGGTGGCCCGCTTTACGCATCCTCCTCAGTTACTGTTGCACAGGGCGCCACCTTCTCCGCACCATCTACCATGACCATTAACGGTACCTTTGCGAACCAAGGCACCTTTATCAATAATTCCGGTTCACTCATCATGGACGCCATATACACCGATGTCGTGAACTTGCTTGCGGGTCGCGATGTTTCTGGCAACTCCTCGGGGACAGGTAGCCAGATTATCTATACCCTCACCACCGTTGGCTCTACCCTCTATGTGGGCAATGGTGGCAACGCCACCCCTTGCGACGGCACCCCGGGGAACGCCGTAGGTTGTGAACTTCTCATCTTCGATATCTCATCGACCACAAACCCAACGCTCGCGGGCGGTCGCGATGTTTCTGGCAACTCCTCGGGGACAGGTAGCCAGATTATCTATACCCTCACCACCGTTGGCTCTACTCTCTACGTGGGGAAGGGTGGCGACGCCACCCCTTGCGACGGCACCCCCGGGAACGCCATCGGCTGCGAGCTTCTCATCTTCGATATCTCATCGACCACAAACCCCACACTCGCGGGCGGTCGCGATGCTTCCGGCAACTCATCGGGGACAGGAAATGCAGATGTCCGCACCTTCACCAACGTTGGTGGTGCTCTCTACCTAGGTAAGCAAAATAGCTCCACCCTTTGCGACGGCACCCCGGGGAACGCCATCGGCTGTGAACTTCTCATCTTCGATATCTCATCGACCACAAACCCAACGCTCGCGGGCG
>CAZQIF010000009.1:19717-52360 GCA_964593375.1 uncultured Candidatus Saccharibacteria bacterium
ACTCCTCGGGGACAGGTAGCCAGATTATCTATACCCTCACCACCGTTGGCTCTACCCTCTATGTGGGGAAGGCAAATAATTCCGGTGTTTGCGACGGCACCCCCGGGAACGCCATCGGCTGCGAGCTTCTCATCCTCGACATCTCGAGTACCACAAACCCCACACTCGCGGGCGGTCGCGACGCCTCGGGTAACTCCTCGGGGACAGGAAATGCAGATATCCGCACCTTCACCAACGTTGGTGGTTCTCTCTACCTAGGTAAGCAAAATAGTTCCACCCCTTGCGACGGCACCCCGGGGAACGCCGTAGGTTGTGAACTTCTCATCTTTTCCGCAAACGCACAGGACACCGGCCTCATAACAGGAAGCTACACCGGAGGAAATGCACTCAACACCCTCACCACGAAAGGTACTATCACCATGTCTTCAAACGCCTCAACAACCGACCTTATCATCGTAAGTGGCACCACTATCGCCCCCCCCTCGCTCACCATTGCCGGAGACTATTCAAACAATGGTACCTTCACGCATAACAGTGGTACGGTCGTACTTGCTTCAACAACAGCACCACAAGGCCTTTCTGGAAATCTGTCGGGTACCTCTGGCTTCAATACGCTCCGCATTATCGGTGCGACGACGAGCGCAACCACCACGGGGCTTGTGGGCAAGTGGATGTTTGAAGAAGGAAGTGGTCCGACAGCGCGTGATGCAAGCGGACGCGGAAACACGGGCACGCTCAGTGGCACCTCGTGGACAACGGGAAAGATAGGGAATGGACTCTCATTCAATGGAAGTAGTGACTTTGTCGACCTTGGTAATCCGTCGTCACTTGATCTTTCAACTGCAAACAAATTTACACTTTCTGCTTGGGTGTATCCAACTTCCGCACCAAATGGCGTTGGCGTTATAAGTGAAATGTACTCACCAACTAACACGACAGTACAGTACGAACTTGGTTTTGATATGGACCTTGGACCAGGTGTGTCCTCAAAACTGTCGGTAGGATTTTATGATGGGGCCAGTTGGCGCATTGTGAAAGATAGCGTCGATATTGCCCTCAACGAGTGGGTCTTCATTACGGGGACGTGGAATGGTACAACACTCCGCCTCTATAAAAATGGTACAGAAGTAAATTCAAATAACCCTGGGGGTTCATTAAACCCAGCAAATTTCGACAAAGTGGTCATTGGCAAACGTCATGATGTTGCAGGTACGACAAACTTCTTCCCCGGTATCATTGATGATTCGCGCATATACAATCGAGATCTCTCTGGCTCAGAAGTTTCTGACCTCTACAATGAGCGCCCAAAGACTCTGAGTAGTAACGCGTCGACAACTAACCTCTATGTTGACTCGGGCGTGGTAAATGCACCCCTCTCACTTTCTCTCGCCGGCAACTACACAAATGGTGGCACGTTCCTCCACAACGCAGGCACGACAACCCTAAGTGGCACAACACAACAAATTATTTCCGGCACGGCGACCGGCACGAGTGCGTTCTACAATCTCGAACTGAGTAACGGCACTGCGTCGACCACCTTCAACGCGCCGGTCGCCGTTACGAATCACCTCAAAGCAACGACACCATCAGCAAAGGTTGAACTCCCTGCAGGAGCGACCAGCACACTTAACAGTGCAACCATCACCGGCACCGCTGGGAACGAAGTCAAACTCCGCTCAACGACTCCGGGCACCAAGACAGGCCTCAGCATCACTGGTCCGTACTCGATTACGTACACCGACGTCAAAGACTCCTCCGGTACGACCACAACCGGCGCCATCACCGCCACCGGTGGCACGAACATCGACAGTGGTAACAACAACGGCTGGACGTTTACGATTGGTGGCGGTGGTGGAAGCGCCCTCACTATCTCCGGTCTCCTCTATCTGGATGGCGGACAAACCCTCGCCGGCACAGGGAAGTCAGTTACCTTATACGTCGCGACCGGCACCCCAAGCACGCACGCCACCACAACGGGCGCAGGTGGTGTCTTCTCGTTCTCGATCGACAGTAGTCACACGATTGGTACGGCAACCCCACTTACGATTTACGTCGACGGGGATGCTTCACTCCGCGCGGTTCTCATCACGAAGGCATCATCTACGGGTAACATCCCCAACCTCCCCCTCTATAAGGATAGAGTCATCATTAAAAATGAAGGAGCGGGTGCTACCTCGACCACCATCGGTGACTTAGCCCTCTACGACTACGACAACGACAGTGACATTCCTTTCACTGCAAACAGTGGCACCCTTTCCATCAATCAAAACACTGAGCTCTATATCTGGCCGAACTCCCAGTTCTACGCATCAGGTACGGTGACGATTAACGGTAACGCGGGCAGTAGCACCGACGGCTCTCTTTACATAGGAGGCACGTACACCCCGAGTGCCACCACCACGATTGCCGGTCACCTCTACACCGCTTCAACCTCGATATATACGCACGGTGGCACGACACTCCTCTTCACCGCAACGTCGTCAGGGAAGTACATCACGCACAATGCCACCTCGTCACTTGGTAACGTTCGCCTCACCGGTACGGGGAACATAGAGTTCATGAGCGACAACGCCACTACCTCATCACTCACCATTGATTCCGGCACGATGACGCCACCAATCGGCAACCTCACCGTGGAGGCGAATTTCACGAACTCAGGTCAACTCAACTACTACCGTGGTGGGACACTCATTCTCGCGTCAACATCGGCACAGACGCTTGCGGGCAATCTCTCGAATACCTCAGCGCTCGCAAACGTCATTCTGCGTGGCGGGAGCACGAAGACGTTCTCCTCAAGTGCCTCAACCTCAAACCTCACCATCGAAGCAGGGAACACACTCTCTGCACCGAGTGCGCTCTCAGTGACCGGGCTTTTAAGTAACCAAGGCACGTTCACGAACAACGCCGGCTCGCTTACGCTCGCCGGCGCCTCCACCACCCTCTCGGGTACCCTCACGGGAGCATCTGCACTCGCACAGGTGGCGGTAGATGGCCCCGCCCGCTTCGCGGGCGGGGACGCGTCCACCACCATTCCATCTCTCGGTATTGTTGCCGACCCGACATCCGGTATTGACAGTGCAACCGCTGTCATCCAAGACCAAGACTACCTCTACGTCACGGGGTCCTGCACCGGCTGTGGGTCGCTTGGGAGCACCGCCTACTACACCCTTAAATACCGAAAAGCAGACGGATCCCTTGTCTGGTCAACAACGACCGACCCGACCGCAAGCAATGACTCTGCAACCGCCATTACTTCTGACCAAGACTACCTCTACGTCACGGGGTCCTGCACCGGCTGTGGGTCCTTGGGTAACGATGCCTATCACACTGTCAAATATCGAAAAGCCGACGGCTCAACTATCTGGGCGACAACGACCGACCCGACGACAAACAGTGACGAAGCTTTCGCCATCACCTCTGACCAAGACTTCCTTTATGTCACGGGGACTTGTTATGGTTGCGGGTCGTCTGGCTTCCTCAGAGCCTACTACACCATTAAATATTCCAAAACCGACGGCTCACGCATCTGGGCGACATCGACAGACGACGGTCCAGCCCATGACTACGCATACGCCATCATAGGAGACCAAGACTACCTCTACGTCACCGGGGCATGTGACGACTGTGGGTCATTGGGTAACGATGCCTTCCACACCGTCAAATACCGAAAAACCGACGGCTCAACTATCTGGGCGACAACGACTGATCCGACTGCAAACAATGATGCTGCAACTGCCATCACGGAAGACCAGAACTTCCTTTATGTCACGGGGTATTGTGTCAATTGTGGACTTGGGAGCAACGCTCACTACACCATTAAGTACTCTAAGGTAGACGGCTCTCGCATTTGGGCAACGACGACCGACCCGACCACAGGCGCTGACTACGCAACTGCCATTACCTCTGACCAAGACTATCTCTATGCCACTGGCTACTACAGCAGCTCTGCCAATTACACCATCAAATACCGAAAAACCGATGGCGCTACTATTTGGGTGACAACGATTGACCCAGCCGCAAGCTATGACTGGGCAAACGCTATCACCTCTGACCAAGACTACCTTTACGTCACGGGGCCCTGTACCGCCTGCGGGTCGCTTGGTAGCACCGCCTATCTTACACTCAAATACGACAAATCGACTGGCGCACTCATCGACGGCAACAACACTGCGCGCATTGCTTCTACCGCCGAGGTTCAGGGCAACCTCAGGAACGGCTCGAGTGCAACTACCTCAACCTCAACGCTCTACGCACCATCTTCACTCACGATTGGTGGCAACTTCACGAACTACGACGAGTTCCGCGCAGGTGGTACCATCACCTTCGCCTCAACGACCGCAGAGCAGGAAATCGGTGGCAACCTAACCGGCGCAAACGCACTCGGGAGCATCACTTTCTCGGGCGGTACCGAGAAGCTTGTATACAACAGTGCCTCCACCACTAACCTTACGATTGGCGCCGGCGCAACGGTCACCTCACCGTATGCACTCTCGGTCTCAGGTGATTTCAGTAACAGTGGCGCGTTCACCAATACCACTGGCACGCTCTATCTCTCTGGGGGCTCATCGCAAACAATTTCAGGGAACTTAACCAGCTCTACCACCTTAGGGTCTGTCATTCTCACGGGTGGCTCCACGAAGACCTTCTCTTCAAATGCCTCAACCTCAAACCTCACCATCGAAGCAGGGAACACGCTCTCCGCACCGAGTGCGCTCTCAGTGACCGGGCTTTTAAGTAACCAGGGGACGTTCACAAACAACGCCGGCTCGCTTACGCTCGCCGGCGCCTCCACCACCCTCTCGGGTACCCTCACGGGCGCATCTGCACTTAATAACGTCACCGCCTCTGGCCCCGCTTCCTTTGGAGAGAGTGGCGCGACGACGACGAACCCCTCGAGTTCCTACGACTACGCCCGTGTCATCTGGGGCGACAGCGACACTCTCTACATGACTGGACAGCGAGTCTGCACCGCCACGACCCCCTGTGGCGCCGATACCTCGGGCACAGCCGCCCTCTACACCATCGCCTATAGTAAATCTGACGGTTCCTTCCTTTGGTCAACGACCACGAACCCCTCGAGTTCCGGCGACACCGCCTACGGCACCTGGGGCGATAGCGACACCCTCTACGTGACCGGAAACCGCACCTGCACCGCCACTGAACCCTGTGGCTCCGATACCTCAAATATCACCGCCCTATACACCATCGCCTATAACAAATCAGACGGCTCCCTCCGCTGGTCAACGACCACGAACCCCTCGAGTTCCATTGACTCCGCCAGCGGCACCTGGGGCGACAGCGACACTCTCTATGTGACCGGATACCGATACTGCACCGCCACAACCCCCTGTGGCGCCGATACTTCGAACACCTACGCCATATACACCATCGCCTATAACAAATCAGACGGCTCCCTCCGCTGGTCAACAACGACAAACCCCTCGAGTTCCCAGGACTACGCCAACGCCACCTGGGGCGATGGTGACACTCTCTACGTGACTGGGTATCGCACCTGCACCGCCACGACCCCTTGTGACGCTGATACCTCTGGCACCGCCCTATACACCATCGCCTATAACAAGCAGGATGGCTCCCTCCGCTTTGCAACGACGACAAACCCCTCGAGTTCTTCCGACTCCGCCTACGGCACCTGGGGCGACAGCGACACCCTCTACGTGACCGGAATCCGATTCTGCACCGCCACTGAACCCTGTGGTGCCGATACCTCAAATGCCACCGCCCCATACACCATTGCCTATTCCAAATTCGATGGCTCCCTCAGGTGGTCAACGACCACGAACCCCTCGAGTTCTTCCGACTACGTCTACGGCACCTGGGGCGACAGCGACACCCTCTACGTGACCGGATACCGATACTGCACCGCCACCGAACCCTGTGGCGCCGATACTGCAGCCACCGCCTTCTATACCATCGCGTACAACAAATCAGACGGCTCCCTAAGTTGGTCAACGACCACGAACCCCTCGAGTTCTTCCGACTCCGCCAGCGATATCTGGGGCTATGAGGACACACTCTATGTCACGGGGTCTAGACGCTGTACCGCCACCGAGCCTTGCGGCGCCGATACCTCAAATACCTCAGCTCTATACACCATCGCCCTAAATAAATCAGACGGTACCGCCCGCGACGGCAACAACACCGCGCGCATTGGAGCGAGCGCTTCGGTGACGAATTTCACGGTGAATACCGGCGCGACCGCAGTCGCGCCGGCAACGGGTGTCCTCTCAGTCTCGGGGAATCTCACCCAAAACGGCACCTTCACCGCCGGCACTGGTACCACCACGCTAAACGGCACCACGCTCCAAACAGCAACCGGCACGCTCTCGGGCACGAGTGCATTCTATAACTTGGAACTCACGAATGGTTCAGCAAGCACCACCTTCGGTGCGCCGGTCGCCGTCACGAACAACTTCCGCGCGGTGACCCCGAACACCAAGATTGAACTTCTCGCGAACGCGACCTCGACCTTGGGTACCACGACCATTACGGGTACTGCAGGGAATGAAGTCTGGCTCCGCTCGACAACCGCAGGTACCCGCGCTGGCCTCAGTGTCGCGGGTCCATACGCAGTCTCATACGCCGACATCAAAGACAGTAGTGCGACTTCATCAGCTCTCCTTACCGGCACCTCACTCATCGACTCTGGCAACAACAACGGCTGGTCCTTCGAACTCGTTGGTGGTAACGCCACGCTCTCCGGAGGAGCAAATCAAACTTTTGCGCTTAACTACCCGACGACCACCATGAGCGAACTCACCATTACGGACGACGTCACCCCAAGCATCACCTCCGCAAACGACATCCGCATTAAGATTAGTACGACAACCGTTCGCATGCTCTGGGACACGAACGACACCACCGCTACCTTCGGTGGCACCGCCTCAGCTAAGGTATCGAACCCCGTCTCATACGAAGCAGACGGCGCAATCCTCGTCATCCCGGTCGACACGAACTTCGAAGCGAGCGACACGCTCACCATAAGTGGCCTATCTCTCAGTCAATTCACGGCAACGAACACTGCCACCTCAGCCCTTGCTATCCGTACCGCAGGCGCCGGCACCACTACCACTGCAAGTGACGACAAAACCGTCACCATCACGGGCTCTCTCACCCTCGCAGACCATGCAGAGTCTCAAGCACCTGATACATTCCAGAACCCCACCGAAACAAACGCCATCCTCTATCGGTACACCCTCACGCCATTTGGCGAAGACATGGTCGCATCAACAACTATCTTCACCCTCCGTGGCGTAAACGGGGTAAATGGGGAAGACCTCACAAACCTCATCCTCTATAAAGACATGAACGACGACGGTGCATACGACGCCGGAGATATTCAAGTCGGCGGCTCGGGTGCAATCTCC
This sequence comes from uncultured Candidatus Saccharibacteria bacterium, assembly GCA_964593375.1. Lineage (GTDB taxonomy): Bacteria > Patescibacteriota > Minisyncoccia > Phycocordibacterales > UBA918 > Damh-18. Next base: position 27,103 of record CAZQIF010000009.1, read on the forward strand.
ATCACTGGCCAAACTGGAACCATCACGTTTAGTACCCCATACAGTGCAACGACCACGCGCTCATACATGCTCATTGGAGACGTGGCAGAGATACGCCCCGGAGACATGCTCACTATTGTCCTTAATCCTGCAAACATCACTGCGGGCGGACAGCAGACGTACGGCACCGTGCCACTCGTGGGGAGTGTTGCAGGCGTTCAGCATGCGAAAGGTGGCGTTGGCTCACACGGTAACCAAAGTGAAATTGGCGGTGGCGCACCCGAAGGACAGGGAATTCAAGGAGGTGGAGAAGCGGGTGGCGGTGGCGAAGTCGATACCAACACCGGTGGCGACACACTCTCAAGTCGAGCAGAGTTCAACCCACCATCAAGTAACGGCTCACCACAGGCAGGATGGACCACGGGCGGTGACGCATACACCTCAGACGGTAGCTACGCAACCGCTACTGATACCCATCGCCACACCTACGGATCCTTTAACTTCAACATCCCCGGCACCAATCAAATCACCGGTATTGAAGTCGAGCTTGAAGCGGCCGCTACGACTGAAGCCGGTTCGATTGACGTGAAGCTCTCCTGGAACGGAGGTAACTCACTTACTTCCGCACAATCAACCCCAACCTTAACCACAACCGACACCGTGTACACCCTTGGTGGCCCGAGTGACACATGGGACCACAGCTGGATACCAACTGAAACCATTGACGGTGCCTTCGCGCTTGAAGTCATCGGTCAGCCAAACAGCAACCAAGTGAAAATTGATGCGATGCAGGTACGCATCTATCACCAAGCAACGGGAGGAGGTGCCGGCGGGGGAAGTGAAGTCTCGATTCCAAGTAGCCACCACTTCGCGAGCCTCAATGGTAATGATGGACATCGGATGTCCATCATGTTCCCAGAGGGACTGGTCGCTGGCATCACAACAGATACCGACCTAAGACTCATCCTCAAAGACCTTGATACATATATAAGGAGGTATCTCGTACCTCAAAAGTAAGCAAAATGAGTGACATCCGATGTCACTCATTATGGGTGTGCACTAACCATATCGTATGGACAAAAGTTAATGTGACATTCGATTATAATGCGACTAAGATACGACTATGCACAAACTAAAATATATTGTAAATACAGGATATCTCGGATAGGCGAAATAGTAATGGTTAGTACTTAGCTTTAAGCTACTAGCTATTAGCACTTAGCACTTAGCTTATGGGTCGCTTCGCTTCGCTCGCGAAGACGACGAACCGAAGTTTGCTGAATCTTTTCCTTTTAGCAAAATGATGAACATCGGATGTCCATCATTTTGCTATTTTGCTAAGTGCTAGGAGCTAACGAGCTAAGAGCTAAATTCTGTGCATAACTTTACTAAAATAAATTGAAGAAAAGCCGTAAAATAGTAAGTAAGTTCTACATGTATACAACGATGGAGAACACTCATACTTTTCGCGACTCCATGTATCTAAGCATGCAGTTTTTTGTACTAACCCTTTTTGTTTTTTTCATTTTTTTCTTTTTTACTCCCTCTGCATACGCCGCTTCACTTACCATTTCGGGAACGCTCTATAGTGACGAAGGCGTGACCGCCGTCAGTGCATCAAAGACCATTAAAGTTGCGGTCGGTACGACGACCACAAGTATTCACACCACTACCACCTCAAGTGGTGTGTGGACGGTTACTATTCCCACCGGACACACGATTGTTCCTTCAACGCCCATTCTTGCGTTTGTTGATGGTGATGCCTCGACTTTTGCAACAACATTTACGAAGGCCTCAAGTTCAGTGAACAACATCACCGGACTCCATCTCTATCAGAACAGAGCGATTGTTCGCCATGAGGGAACTTCGGGTACTTCTACGACCATCTCGAACATGTCTTTTTACGACAGTGATAATGACACTGATATCCCGTACATTGCGGATGCATACTACTCAACACTCACTGTGCGAAAGAATACACAACTCTATGTATGGTCAGGTAAAACCTTCGCTCCCAGTGGTGCCTTGACGATTAACGGAAATGCAAGTAGCACCTCATTTCTTGATGGTTCACTTCATCTCGCTTCATCCGCCACGTTCACCCAAGGTGGTACCACAACGATTGCCGGCAACTTCACGGCCTCGTCTTCAAGTACATTCACCCCGAGTACACACGGGCTCTCCTTTCTTGCTACCACGACGGGTAAGGTTATTAACATACCTTTCACTACACCACTCGGTGATGTGACATTTAACGGACGCTTGGGTGGATGGACATTTGCAAGTAATGCAACTACATCAAATCTCAATATTCAATACGGTACTGTTACTGCTCCCACGAATCTCAGAATATATGGTAATTTTTCGCAATATGGTGCCTTTGTGCATAATTCAGGAATTATTTACATATCAACCTCGACGGTGAACAAATTCTCGGGCAATTTCGCAACCACGTCACCTCTGTATTCTGTGGTAATGGGTGGTGCGGCAACAAAATCTTTTGTGAACAAATATGCAGTTGCAACCGATACCACAGAGACGATGATTAGTTCACTTGTTGTCGATAGGGTTAATGGTGTGCTCTATGCGGGGAGTGGCAATAGTGGCATCATCTACCGCTGTTTATTAACGTCGAACTGCGATGATGTTGGTGATTTTGTTGCGGTGTTTGATAGCACAGAGACTGCAATCACAGCACTCGCGATATCGGGTACCTATCTCTATGCCGGCAGTAGTGGAGAGGGAATCATCTTTAGCTGTCTACTCTCAACAGGTTGCAACTATTCTGCGGCTTTCAATACGGCATATGATACGACCGACACAACGATTGAGTCACTCGTCGTTGATAGTGTGAACAACACTCTCTATGTTGGAGCGACTCCCTCGGGAAGCATTTATCGATGTAATTCTATCCTGTTAATTTACTGTGATGATTTTTCGGACTACACACTCGCATACACGCTTACTTCAGGTACCCAAGTGAGCTCTCTTGCTATAGATACAGCGAACAGTGTCCTCTATGCAGGTACGGGCGAATACGGCGTGGGTCCTGCTGATATCATTCGGTGCCCACTTTCTTCCTTCTGTGATGACTCGACAGATTTCACACCAGTTGGTTTTTCGGGTCCAGATAACATCCTGTCGCTCGTTGTTGATACGACGAATGGCATCCTCTATATGGGAACTGATGCGTGGGGGGTATATCGGTGCGTCCTCTCGAGCGGATGCGATGTAAATGGAGATTACACAAGTGTATTTACCGACGCAGGTAGAGTGTACGCACTCGCCATAAACACCTCTAAAGGTGAGCTCTATGCAGGAAACGATTCGGGAATTTTTTATTACTGTCTCACTGCAACCGGATGTGATACTTCGACCGAATTTATTACCGCATATGATACTGATGAAACAAGTATCCGTTCGCTTGCATATGACCAAACAAACGATGCACTCTATGGAGGTTCTGAAAAGTCGGGCTTTGTGTATCGTTGCTATTCAGGCTCAGGATGCTATGAAAATGCGCAAACATTTCATGTAACAAACCTCACAGTTAATAGTAATTCAACCTTCATTGTGCCAGATAGAGTCGTCATCAGTGGAAATTTCACCAATGATGGTACAACAACCTCAACATCAACCAACACGTTCGTTTTTAATGGGGGAAGTGCTCAAGCGCTCGCCGGTAAATTAACCGGTAGCTCGACGTTGCCAAATGTCACTATGAGTGGAGCGGGAACAAAAACGTTTTCTGTAAACGCAACGACGAGTGGCGATTTCACGATTGATGCGGGTGCGACGGTTGTCGCGCCCTCAGGCGGACTTTCGATAGGAGGCAATTTTACACAAAGTGGCACCTACACACACAATGGTGGCACACTGTACCTTTCTGGAATGGGGACTGTTGCAACCGGTACTCTGAGTGGAACCTCGGCACTTGGAAATGTAATCATGCGAGCTGATACGGCAAATAGTAAGTTTAGCAAAGTGATGGATTCAACCGATTCATTCATTGCCTCATTCGCTGTTGATACCACCAACCAAGTCCTCTATCTCGGGAGTGCTGCTACGTACGGAATAATCTACCGCTGTCTCCTTTCGACAAACTGTGATGAAAGTAGCGATTTTGCGACCGCAAATGACACAGTTGCAACGCGTATTTATAGTATGGTTATTGACCAGACAAACGGTGTGCTCTATGCAGGTACTGGTGCTTCGGGATATGTTTATCGCTGTCTCCTCTCATCCGGCTGCGATGTCGCGGGTGATTATTCTTGGATTGATATCACTACAGAAACTGATATTTATGCACTTGCGATTGATACAACAAACGGTGTTCTCTATGCAGGAACAAATTCCGGGGGCATAATCTATCGATGCGTACTTTCTTCTGGCTGTGACATAGCGGGTGAGTATGCTGTTGCCTATGACACAACAGAGACAAGTATTCTCGATATTACTATTGACCAGACAAACGGTGTGCTCTATGCCGGGACAGTCCTGAGTGGCATTTTGTATCGATGCGTACTATCTTCGGGCTGTGACATAGCGGGCGAGTATTCTCCTGCATATGACACAACTGAAAGTCGAGTCTATTCGCCAACCATCGATACGGTAAATGGGGTTTTGTACATAGGCACGTACCCAAATGGATACGTCTATAAATGTGTCCTCTCGACAAGTTGCGATGCATCAGTTGATTTTACGCTCGTTGTTGATACTCCCGCATCGTATACAAGTGCGCTTTTGGTTGATACCAATAATAATGTGCTCTATGTTGGGACAGGTCCAACGACTAGTGTCATATATCAGTGTTTTACCGGTACAGGCTGTTCTCAGGGAAGCTACTTTTCAATGGCAACAACCACTTCTGACACGCGTGTGTATGAATTTATCGTCGATCCGGTAAGTGGTGCACTCTTTGCAGGGATGGGTGCTTCGGGAATTGTGTATCGTCGAGGGAATGGAGTTACTCTCGGTTCCTCGGCAAGCACGACCAATTTGACGATTGATGCGGGGAAAAAAATAACGGTATCGACACGATTTTCATCGAGTGGAAATTATACCAACAATGGTACCTTTATTGCCGGCACGGGTACGACAACTCTCAACGGCACTAGTCAACAAACCATCTCCGGTATCGCCACCGGTACCTCTTCATTCTATAACCTTGAACTCACGAATAGCTCCGCCTCCACTACTTTTAATGTACCGTTTACCGTCTCAAAAAACTTCCGTGCGGTCATTCCAAACACAAAGATTGAACTCAAAGCAGGTGCGACCACGACTTTGGGCACGACGACCATCACGGGGACAAGTGGGAACGAAGTGAAACTGCGCTCCACAACCTCCGGAACGAAAGCAGGCCTCAGTGTCGCTGGCCCATACAGTCTCTCATTCATTGATGTGAAGGATTCAAGTGCAACATCATCAGCGCTCCTCACTGCAACCTCATATATAGACAGCGGTAACAACAACGGGTGGGACTTTACGCTTGTTGGTGGGAACGCAACGCTCTCAGGAGGTTCGAACCAAACCTTCGCACTTAATTACCCCACAACATCAATTAGTACGCTCACCATCACCGACAACGCTTCTCCAAGTATTACGTCCGCTAACGACATTCGCATTAAGATAAGTACGACGACCGTCCGCATGCTCTGGGACACGACCGACACTACTGCTACCTTCGGTGGCACCGCATCCGCCAAAGTATCAAACCCAGTCTCCTATGAAGGCGGTGGCTCAATCCTCGTCATTCCGGTTGGTACGAACTTTGGGGCAGGTGATACACTCACCGTAAGTGGCCTCTCCTTAAGCCAATTTACTGCGACGAATACCGCGACTTCAGCGCTCGCTATTCGTACCGCAGGCGCCGGCACCACTACCGTTGCAAGTGACGACAAAACGGTTATCATTACGGGCTCACTTACCTTAGCAAATCACAGCCAGTCACAAGTAGCGGATTCGTTCCAAGAGTCGAGTCTTACGAATGCTATCCTCTACCGGTACCTCCTTACTCCGTTTGGCGAAGACATGGTGGCATCCACCACCGTATTTACGCTCACGGGTGTGAATGGAGTTAACCAAGGAGACCTTTCCAATCTCACCCTTTGGAAAGACATGAACAACGATGGTGCATACGACGCCAGTGACATCCAAGTCGGTGGCGCAGGTGCTATCAGTGTCATTGGCCAAACTGGAACCATTACCTTCAGTACCCCATACAGTGCAACTACCACGCGCTCATACATGCTCCGTGGAGACGTTGCCGAGATACGCCCTGGAGACATGCTCACGATTTCTCTCAGTTCATCGAACGTCACCGCAGGCGGACAGCAAACGTACGGCACCGTGTTACTTGTGGGAAGTGTCGCGGGGATTCAGCATGACCGAGGGGGATTGGGTGGAGGTTCAACTGGCGCTATCGGAGGCGATGCGCCTCCTGGTCAAGGCATTCGTACAGGAGGAGAAGAAGGAGCCGGTTCTGGCGAAGTCGATACCAACACGAACGGTGCCACACTCGGCGACGAACCAAACTTTAACGCACCATCCTCCCAAGGCTCACCACAGTCAGGTTGGACAACGGGAGGGAATGCCTACTCTTCAGACGGTAGCTACGCAACTGCAGCTTCGGGCGGTCTCCGACACAGCTACGGGGGCTTAAACCAAAACGTACCCGGAAACAATACCATCACCGGCATTGAAGTACTCCTCGAAGCTGCGGGTTCAACTGCCGCAGGTACCATCGACGTCAAACTCTCATGGAACGGCGGTAGCTCCCTCACTTCCGCACAAAACAGTGGTACGCTCACGGCAACGGACGCCGTGTATACCTTCGGTGGTGCAAGTAATCTCTGGGGTTACAGTTGGACACCTGCTGAAATCTCAAACTTACAGATTGAAGTCATAGGTAACCCAAGTGGGAATACGGTCAAGATTGATGCAATACGCCTCCGCGTGTATCACCAAGCAACCGGAGGAGGAGATGGTGGAGGAGGAGGGGAAGTCTCGATTCCATCAAAGCAACACTTTGCAAGCCTCAATGGTAATGATGGACATCGGATGTCCATCATGTTCCCAGAGGGACTGGTCGCTGGCATCACAACAGATACCGACCTAAGACTCATCCTCAAAGACCTTGATACATATATAAGGAGGTATCTCGTACCTCAAAAGTAAGCAAAATGAGTGACATCCGATGTCACTCATTTTCTTTTTGGTATGATCTACTCCAACATTGTATCTTCGAGCCTACTCAGAACGGTAGAATCAAATTTAAGTACGAATTTTTCAAAGACCTTTTTGTACCCACCCGACTCTTGGTAGTACTTTGTAAAGAAAGATCGGTTTGAAACTGAAGGGAAATTTGCCGTACCCAGATAATCAAGATGACTACTCCAGCGATACTTGTGAAGATACTCAAACGTCTTTTCATGGTCCTTTACTCTCTGCTTTCGCCAACTCGGCTCAGACATATCAAGTGGATTGAGATGAATGTAAAAGGGGAGATAGAGGAAGTGAGCATCAGAGGTAACATGGACTGATTTATATTTACCTTGAAAAAGAGAGCCAGAGCGCTCGTTGCGTTCATTAAAATACTTTGCATATCCCATGTTCATTTTTTTCATAAAAAGAGAAATGCCATTCTCCATAACAGGGGACAGGAGAAGATGATAGTGGTTCGGCATAAGGCAAAAGAAGTGTATATCAACAAGTCGTTCTCCGTGTCTTTTTGTAAATGATGGACATCCGATGTCCATCATACCAAAGTCTCTTCCCAAGTTTGGATCAGCACGCTCCGTTGTGTTGAATTCATAAAGGTCATGGACGAAGCGAGCATAATCGCGAGAGTCATTAAAAATAACTCTCTTATCGACACCTCGGTTTAGAACATGATAGAACTCCATAAGACTAAAATATTTTATATAGCTACATACTATAATGATGGACATCCGATGTCCATCATTATAGTGGATTGCTCGCAAAGACGGCCGAGAAACTAGAAAGACGGAAGCAAACGAACAATATCTGCGATATTTCTTATTCACACATAAAGGGCTTTTCAGCAACAATTGAATAGAAATACCCGCTATAATAGAAAGAACCAATTTCTATTGGTAGCAAACAATATTAGTATTAGTAACAGGTCTTATTTATTTATGAATAGTACACATTTAATATACTCAGCGAAGAACGCTTTCGTTGCAGCTGTGCTCATCGTGGCATTCTTTGCATCGACGTTTTTTGCACTCGAACCACAACTGGGTCGCTCTGCAGAGCCGTTCGATTTTCTCGTAACGCAAACAATTACGGATGAAATCGCGTTTATAGTATATCCAGGTGACGTCACAATGGCTGGTACTATTGCAGGCTTTACAGGAGGTTATGCAACGGGTACTACTATGGTTGCTATTCGCACGAACGACGCACAGGGGTACACGATGACACTCGTGTTTAGTAGCACGACTGCTATGAGCGCAAGTAGTTCAGCATACATTAACAACTACACGCCAGATACTATAAATATTCCAGACTTTACGTGGGTAGATAATGCTTCTGGAGCTGCCGCAGAATTTGGTTACACTGTTAGAGCATCAACAACAGGAGAAGTTGATCAATCGTTTATGAGTGCAGGCTCCACCTGTAACAGTGGTTCTACTGAAACAAATGATCGCTGCTGGCTTAACCCAAGTACCACTCCTGAACGAATTATATACACATCAGGTCCTTCAAATTCGTCAACGTCTACGATTAAATTCAAGGTTGCCGTACCAAACGCACCATCACCTTCGCTCCCAACGGGAACCTATGTTGCGACGGGCACATTGACCGCAACCAACAACTAGTAGTAGACTCTACTATATTATGTTTGCTACGGTGCACAATTTACGTGTTTTCTCTCTTATTCTTTGTGCACTCTTCTTCCTTAACGCACTACCTCTGGTAGTGCGTTCTGAAGAGGAACTAGCTACAACAACAAATGCAACTTCAACAGAAACCATTGCCACAACGACGACGCCTACTTTAGAACCAGTTACTCCTGTCGTAAGCCCGTATCAAACAGAAGGTGTTCCTGGTGGTGATTCGGTGATGGGCGACTTTGTCGTAGGTCCCGGAAAGGCAGATGTCACGATAGCTCCAGGAGAAACCAAAACGTTTCAAATGACCGTTACGAATCGTACGGGAGAGCGACGCATGTTCAACTTCACGGTTGAAGATGCAACTGGTTCAACAGACCCGTCAACAAGCATTGTGCTCCTTGGTGACGACCGTGGTCCATACTCAATGAAGGACTACGTCAAGCTTCCTGCAATGCACTTTGAGCTCGATCATAATCAGCGTGCGCGTATACCAGTTACCATTACGATTCCAAAAGATGCTGAACCAGGAGGACGCTATGGTAGCGTGCTCGTTGATACGGTAGCGATTAAAGCAGAACCAGGTGACAACATTGGTACCGTACCACAATCTGCAATTGTTGCGCGTATTGGTACACTCTTTTTCATCACTATTCCGGGAGCAACGGAAAAAGAAGGTAAGATGACCAACTTTGGTACCGTACCTCCAAAAATGTTTTACCAGAGCAGTCCAATTAACTTTGGTGTTCTTCACGAAAACACCGGTTCTATTCATATTGCGCCGTATGGAGAAATTCGCATCCATAACATGCTCGGCGAGGAGGTTGGTTCAGTGGAGCTCGAACCGTGGTTTGTCCTTCCGCAGTCAAATCGACTTCGTGAAGTTACCTGGAATCGAGAGTTTCTTTTCGGACGCTACACCGCAACCGCAAACATCAATCGAAGCTACGATGATGTTGTTGATTCTATGAGTTATTCGTTCTGGGTCTTGCCGTGGAAATTACTCCTCGCTGGATTTGGAGCAATCTTCGTTGTTCTTTTCCTTATTCGTGCATTTTTTAGAACATTCGAATTTAAACGCAAGAAATAATAATGCACTGTATGCGTGAATTTCTTTTCACTACAGCTGCATCACTCCTCCTTACACCCGTACTGTTTCTGGGTCTTTCATTCGTGAGCGCACAGGTCATGCAAAGTGGGAGTTATCGCATTCAAGAAGACAGTATTAACTTTGGTGGTGGACTTTCTTCATCGACGGATTACACGCTTGAGTCGACCGGTGGTGAGATTGCTACGGGCGAATCGGGAAGTGCTACATATAATCTTAAGGCGGGTTACCAACAAATGCATGAGGCGTTCATTTCGCTATCGGTTGGTGCACCGGTGACACTTACTCCTTCAATCCCCGGTATTTCGGGGGGAACCTCTAATGGTTCAACAACGGCGACGGTCGTAACTGATAGTCCTTCTGGGTACGGGCTCACCATCAAAGCATCTTTAAGTCCTGCAATGCAAAAAGGGGGGGATACCATTGCTGATTATGTGCCCGCTGGGGATCCTGATTTTGACTTTACGACCGGTGTTGCTGATGCACATTTTGGATACTCACCATCGGGAGTGAATGTGGTGTCGCGATTTATGGATGACGGTGTTTCGCTCTGTAATACAGGGTCTTCTGAAACCCCGCTCGCTTGTTGGGACGGACTGTCTACAACTGCTGAACAAATTGCACAGAGTACGAGTGCAAACCACCCAAATGGAGCCACAACTACGGTATACTTTCGTGTAGGGATAGGAGGGTCGGTGCTCCAACCACCTGGCTCGTATACGGCAACGACAACCTTAACCGCATTACCATTGTAAGCTCGGGTGATCTGAAACTATGTTCCCGTTTTTCAATTCTGTAAGTCTCCTATGATGCATCGCTTTCTTTTCAAAACAGTACTCAGCATCATAATCTTTTGGTCAGGTGCTATTGCCGTACATGGCGCGACGGATGATTTTATGGTGCGTACGCTCGTGGGAGGTGATACTACTCCACCAACGGTTCCTGCAAGTCTTGTAGCAATTCCGATTGCGACCTCACAGATAAATCTGAGTTGGGCATCATCAACTGATGACTTTGTGCTCTCAGGGTATCAGGTGTTTCGTGACGATGTACAAATTGCTACCACTACAGCCTCAAACTATACGGACGTCGGGCTTACCCCGAGCACTACCTATGCATACTATGTAACCGCCTTCGATTCATTTAATAATATCTCCGCATCATCTACAGTGGTGTCTACTACGACACTCGCATCGACAACTCCACCCGTAGAGGAACCAACCGCCACTTCAACCTCGTCACAAGGGAGTATTTCCAGACTTGAACTTGTTCGCCTCGAGGTTATTCCTACAGAAGATGGAGTACTCATTCGATATGAGACACGCGGGTATGTGCGGTCAGTGATTCGTTGGGGTAAGACGATTTCCTATGAACTCGGTTCACTCGCAGAGCGTTCATTCTCAAAAATTCACGAAACAAAAATCACCGGGCTCACTCCGGGGACTACGTACAAATTCAGTATTGAAGGTGAAAACAACATCGGCATTCGAGGAGTTTTGACGGAGGGTATCTTTGTGACACTCCCACCAGTAGATATTATTCCTCCTGGAAATGTGCAGAACCTGAGAGCAATAAAAGAGGGTGATGATATCCTCCTTTCTTGGGTAAATCCTCAAGATGTAGATTTTGATCATCTCCGTATTTTGCGGAACGATCAGTTTTATCCGAGTGACCTTGCTGATGGATGGGTGATATATGAAGGACTGGGTGAGACCATTCGTGATAATGGAATGGCTGTGGAGGGAACACGTCAGTTCTACACCGTTTTCACGTACGATAAACTCGGAAATATATCATCGGGAGCAGTTGTTTCCATACGTATCGAGGGGGGTACGAGTACGCCAGTTGTTATTCCACCGGACACCTCAAATCCCATCGCACTCACCTTTACCGATTTTGCATTTATTCAAGACGGAGAGTCACAAACGATTACTGAAAATCGAGTGACGATTGATGGCTCTAAGCAACTCCTTATTTTACTCCCGTACGATTTAGTACCAGAACATCTGAAGACCATTCTCGTGACACTCACTGACGAAGGTGGAAAAGAGTTTGCATTTCTCTTGCGCATTAACGAAGCAAAAACTGCGTACACCGCAGTGCTCGCACCACTCGGCATTTCTGGAGTATTTCCCGTACGTATTTCAATTTTTGATTTCAAGACAGCTCAAATTGGATATGTACAGGGCGAAATACTCTCGCGTATTGTGTACATGCCGCACGATGATGATGGAGTGACATTCCTTGGAACGCTCTTTTCGGGTCTTGGAAAAATGCTCACGAGCTATTTCTTCTGGTTTATTCTTGTCCTCATACTCCTCCTCGTAATTGCAGGGCGTACACTCAGGCATTACCCGCAATATAAGAATAGATGAAACAATATAAAATATAGAATAGAGAATATGGAATATGGAATATTGAAGATTGAATATGGAAAATTGAATAGAAAATTTTGAATATCAGATATAATAACTAAGTAAAATTTTGAAAATAATATGAAAATAAAGATTGCTATAAATGGCTTCGGACGCATCGGGAGAGCTTTTTTTAGGATGGCATTTAGTGACCCGGCATTTGAGATTGTAGCGATTAACGATTTGGGGAATATTGAAAACTTGGCGTATCTCTTGCGTTACGACACCGCGTATGGCAGAAGTCACTTTGATATTAAAACAGAAGCTGGGGCGCTTGTTGTCGGTGGAACGAAAGTTCACTTTGTGAGCGAACGAGAACCGGAGAAACTACCATGGAAAGATTTGGGTATTGATGTTGTCGTTGAATCGACGGGGCTCTTCACGAGCTATGAGAAGGCGAAAGTACATCTTGATGCGGGAGCCCGCCGGGTTGTGGTTACCGCGCCGGTTTCTGGGGACCCAAACGCGGCGGGTGTTACAGGCGCCACCGTTCTCATGGGAGTCAATGAACCGGCCTTGGCCTCGTGTACCATCAGCTCAAACGCATCATGTACGACAAATGCAACGAGCCCGCTTATAGCAATACTGAATGAAGCAATTGGTATTGAGAAGGCAATTCTTAACACGGTGCATGCGTACACTGCTTCGCAAGCACTCGTTGACGGACCTTCTAAGAAGGATGTTCGTGAAGGTCGTGCTGCTGCACAGAACATCGTTCCTTCATCAACGGGAGCAGCAATTGCGACGACGCTCGCACATCCGTCATTAGTTGGGAAGTTTGACGGTATTTCGATTCGGGTGCCAGTACCTGTCGGTTCGATTGTTGATGTGACGTTTATCTCAAAACGAAACACAACAGTAGAGGAAGTAAACAAAGCACTCACGGATGCTTCAGGGACTGATGCGTGGAAAAACATTTTTGCGGTCACGAAAGAACCAATTGTTTCATCAGACATTATTGGCGCCCGCTATGCTTCAATTGCTGACCTCTCGTTTACGCGTGTTGTCGATGGAAACTTGGTTAAGGTCCTCGCATGGTACGATAATGAAACCGGCTACACAGAAACACTGCTTCAACATGTACGTGCAGTAGCAAAATTACTTGGATAATAATAATTACGACTCATCATGACCATTTACTTTGCAACCGACCACGCAGGATTTGAACTCAAGAACACGATTATTGCATTTGTGCGTGATGAACTTGGGTATGATGTGGTTGATTGTGGTGCGGAAACACTCGACCCAGAAGATGACTACCCTGATTTCATTAGCCTTGCTGCGCGTGCGGTCTCTGAAGACCCGGTGAATCGAAGAGCTATTATTTTTGGTGGTTCAGGTCAGGGTGAAGCGATGGTTGCAAACAAGTTTCCACACGTGCGCGCGGCAGTCTTTTATGGGGTTCATAAGCGTATTGCGACACTGTCTCGTGAGCATAATGACGCGAATATCATTTCACTCGGTGCCCGATTTGTAACGATTGAAGAAGCAAAAGACGCCGTTCGTGAATGGCTCCTCACACCATTTAGTGGGGAAGAGCGACACACAAGACGCATTCAAAAAATGGAGCAACTATAAACGTATTTTATGAACGAAATTATTCCGGCCATCATTCCGCAGTCGCGTGAACATCTCCGTGCAGTACTTACCTCTGTGCGTCCATACACGACCGCGGTGCAGGTTGATATCGTTGACGGAAAATTTGTGCCCTTTATTTCATGGCCGTATGAGGAAGTAGGAAGCATACGAGACCTCTCCGAATTTACCCCAGACTTTGATATTGAAATGGATCTCATGCACCTCGAGCCGGAGAAGATGATTCATTTATATGTTGCAGCGGGCATACGGCGCATCGTGGTGCACCTCGAGAGTGTCAGAGATTTTGCGCGCATTATAGCCCTGAAGCAAGAACACGGATTTCAGCTCGGTATTTCAATGAGTAATGATTCACCACTCTCGCTCATTATTGATCATTTGGATCACGCTGATTACGTGCAATTCATGGGTATCGCACAGATAGGCACGCAACAGCAACCATTTGACGAACGTGTGCTCACACACGTGCGCATGTTTCGTGAACGATACCCGGAGGTTCGCATCAGTGTTGACGGAAGTGTAAACGGAGACACACTAAAACGGCTCAGAGACGCAGGGGTCAATCGTTTTATTTCTGGGTCAGCAATTTTAAAATCAAAGCGCCCCGTAGATACCTTTCATAGGTTTCAGGAAATCGTAAGGGAATAATTTTTCCTTCCTATAAACAGTGAATGACACTGTGTGAACGTTCGCTTGCTATACTATCTTATATGCATTATTTAACCGACGACGAAATTCACGTACTTGAGAAGAAGGCCAACGAAATTCGCCAGAGCATTATTGAGATGCTTGTTGAGGCAGGAAGCGGTCACACTGCTGGGCCTCTCGGTATGGCAGACATTTTCACACTGCTCTATTTTGAAGTCTTAAAGCATAATCCAAAAGACCCATTCTGGAGTGAACGCGACCGCGTGGTGCTCTCTAATGGTCATATTTGCCCAGTACTCTATGCGGCGATGGCACACTCGGGGTATTTTCCTGTATCAGAACTTTTAACACTCCGTAAGTTCGGTTCTAGACTTCAGGGGCACCCGCACAAAGAAGCGCTTCCGGGGATTGAAACGAGCTCAGGGCCACTTGGTTCAGGACTATCACAGGCTGTCGGTATGGCACTTGCTGAGCGCATTGATAATCCGTATTCAGCAAAATACATATACTGCTTCATGGGAGATGGTGAACTCGATGAAGGGCAGGTGTGGGAGGCACTCATGCATGCGGGAAAGGAACAACTTCATAATCTCATTGCCATTGTCGACCGCAACGGTATTCAAATTGATGGATACACCAATGATGTTATGCCCCTTGAACCACTTAAGGAAAAGTTTGAATCATTCAACTGGGACGTACAGGAAGTTGATGGACATAACCTTCGAGCGGTAAACGACGCAATCGGAAAGGCACAGGCGGTGTACGGTCAACCCTCGATTATCATTGCACATACGATTGCATCGAAGGGAATTGATGTCTTTGAACGTGATTTTAGATGGCACGGAAATCCTCCTGGGCTTGGTCCTGAGGATAGAGTGGCAAAAGGTGAGCAGGCAAAGGTCGCATTAGAAAAACTCCGCACACTCGCGGGTACCATCAATCTAAGTGAATAATATGAAGCTTGCTAATCACATCAACCCAAATATTTTTGACGAAAAAGTCGAGAAAGCTCCGAATCGTAATGGATACGGAGAAGGTCTTAAAGAAGCGGGAGAAAAAGATGCGCGCATCGTTGCACTCTCTGCTGATCTTACCTCATCAACAAAGACGAACGTTTTTGCCGAGGCGTTTCCGGAACGTTTCGTGCAAGTTGGTATTGCAGAACAATCAATGGCATCGGTTGCTTCTGGTATGGCAGCGATGGGGAAGGTTCCGTTTGTAGCTTCGTATGCGATGTTTTCACCCGGAAGAAGCTGGGAACAAGTTCGAACCACCATTGCGTACAACAACTCAAACGTAAAAGTTGTTGGTGCACATGCGGGTATTTCTGTAGGCCCCGACGGAGCGACACATCAAGCAATCGAAGATATTGCACTCATGCGTGTGATTCCGCGTATGGTAGTCATTGTGCCGTGTGACGCGCATGAAGCAAAGCGAGCAACGCTCGCGATTGCGCGATATGTTGGACCAGCGTATTTGCGACTTGCTCGTGAAAATACACCGGTCATTACAACCCCTGGTTCACCATTTCAAATTGGTAAGGCAGAAGTGTACCTTGAGCGTGACCCGAAGCATGAACGAAAAGTAGGTATCATAAGTGCCGGTACCGTGCTTCATGGTGCGATGGTAGCTGCGAAGGAATTGAATGAAATGGGAATCGGTGCGTCAGTTATGAATCTTGCAACCATTAAACCGCTCGATACAAAAGCGATACTCGCATTCGCTGAAGAACATGATGTGCTCCTTACGGTTGAAGAACATCAGGTGTTTGGCGGTCTTGGCGGAGCGGTCGCAGAATATCTTGCAGGGGTGAGACCGACGAAGATTGTGATGCTCGGTGTGAAGGATATGTTTGGGCAATCAGGCACGATGGAGGAACTTCTGCATCATTATGAAATTGACGTTCCCGCAATAGTGAAAGCAGGGAAGAAGCTGTTTGAGTAAATGGTTATCAGTTAACAGTAATCAGTTTACGGTTGCTTGCGACTGGTTGACAGTACTCGGTTAACAGTTCAGCCGGCAGGCGAAGCCTGCCGGCTGAATTTTGACTGTATAACTGATTACTAATAACCGATAACTAAAGTCTACACTTTCCTCGGTACGTAATTTTTTGGTGCTTCCGCGAGATACTTTTCTATCTGCTCTTTTGTGAGAAGTCCATTTTGTGCACCGATGTATTGCACAACGGACATTGAGTTAATTGGACCCCATGCGAGCGCAGTCGGTACGTCATACCCCAAGATGATCGCGCTCGTGAAGGTGGAAGAAAATGCATCACCGGCACCCGTGCGTGAGACTGGCTCTTTTGGATCTGGGTACATGGGCATATACCATGCAGTGTCTCCCTCAAGTGCAAACGCACCATTCGGCCCATCGGTAATGACAGGCATCTTTGGTCCGAGCGCTTTCATACCGCGGAGGAGTGTTGGGATATCCTGTTCTTCGGTTCCGAGAATTTCTTGCGCTTCCTCCTTATTGCAGAAAAAGATTTCGGTGACTGCATAAAGGTCTTTCAGTTCCTTAACACCGAGGCGAATTTGGAATGTTCCTGGTTGAAAGGCGAGCTTTGTTTCAGGGTGTTCCAGAAGATACTTCGCAATGTCATGATGGAACTGAACCCCATTCTCACCAATTGATGAAAAATAAAGAAACTTGGGTGGGGTACCAAAATCAGGGAGGACGTATGGGTATTCTTCGTGCTTAATGAGGATGGTTCGCTCAGCACCGTAGCGGAGTACGTAGTGATAATTCGTGTTTTTTCCTTCGTGCATCTTCACAAAATCGGTATCGATTCCTTCTTTGCGAAGCTGGTCGAGGCAATCCTTTCCGTTTCTATCATTACCGAGATTTGAAACAAGCGCAGCGCGAAGACCAAGACGGTGTGCAGAAACAGAGGCGTTTGCTGAATTACCAACAGCGTTTACAACAGTTACTTCTTCATAAGGAAGTTTACCCCCGAAGTACATACTGAGAACTTTGCGACCCGTTTTTTCTTCAGTTGTTACCTTAGCGTCTTTTTCTGATAATTTAATAAAAGCGTCAATGGTGGTATCGCCGATGGCGACGAAGTCATATTGTTGAGCCATAATGCTCGTATTGTACCATCCATAGTTTCGTGCGTGGTATGATTGTGTGGTTAGCATTTATAATCAGAGCTCACATAATTATGGCAGTCATCTACGTAACTCGAAAAATTCCCGATATCGGCATACACCTTCTCCGCGCTGCGGGGCACGAAGTCGAAATGAGTGGAAAAGACGGTGTTCTTACAAAAGCAGAGTTGCTCACTGCACTTAAGGTAAAACCATATGATGCAGTACTCTCGCTCCTTACGGATACCATTGACGCGGAGGTATTTGATGCAGTACCGACCGCAAAGATATTTTCAAACTATGCGGTTGGCTACAACAACATTGATGTGAAGACCGCAAATGAGCGTGGCATCACGATTACAAACACTCCGGGGGTACTCACCGACACCGTAGCAGAGTTTACCGTTGCGCTTATTCTTTCAGTTACGAAGCGTATTCCTGAAGCAGACCGCTTTACCCGAAAGGGGAAGTACGAAGGGTGGGCACCAGAACTATTTTTAGGAAGTGACCTCAAGGGAAAGACACTCGGGCTTTTGGGTGCAGGACGCATTGGGTACGAGGTGGCACTCAAAATGGCACGCGGGTTTGGCATGAGGGTTGTCTATTATGATATCGCACGCAATGAGGTACTCGAAAAAGAAATTACGTGTGAATTTCGAGATACGGTGGAGGCGGTCCTTAAAGAAGCTGATGTGGTGACGATACATGTTCCGCTCCTTCCGTCGACTGAACACCTCATGAACGCAGAACGACTTGCGCTCATGAAGCAGAGCGCATACCTCATTAATACTTCACGAGGGCCTGTTATTGATGAAAATGCACTCGTTGATGCCCTTAAGGGTGGTGTTATTCGCGGGGCAGGGATAGATGTCTTTGAGCATGAACCAGCTCTTGCGAAAGGCCTCGTAGACATTGACTCAGCCGTTATCACCCCACACATTGCTTCAGCGTCTGATGAGACAAGGAGCAAGATGTCAGAGATTGCTGCACAAAATATCATTGATTTTCTCGGCGGAATAAAGCCACAATTTGTAGTCGAAATCAAATAACACTGATTCACGAGAGTTAAAAAATCCTTGAGTTTTTGCGTGTGTATGGTATGGTAGTCGTCATTCGATATTATATTAATTACTTAATCGCACAGCGTACGTATGACATTTACACTTGAAGTCACAAAGAGAGAAGAGCGCGGAAAGGCGACGGAAAAGCTTCGTGCGGCTGGAAAAATTCCTGCGGTCGTATATGGGCCAAAAGAGCCGGCGACTCCCGTTACGATGGACGCTATGGCATTTGAGCGTGTGTTCAAGGAAGCAGGGGAGTCGAGTATCATTTCAATAATAGGTCTTGATGGAAAAAAAGATGTACTCGTACAGGATGTCTCTGTAGACCCACTTCGTGGAGAAATCATCCATGTCGATTTCTATGCGATTGAACAGGGTAAGGAACTCACCCTTGATGTTCCGCTCGTATTCGTAGGAGAAGCGCCAGCGCTCAAACTTGGTGGTACGCTCACTAAGGTTATGCACGAGATTGAAGTTACTTGCGCGGCAAATAAACTTCCAAAGGAGATTGAGGTCAATGTGGCCCTCCTTGTTGATATGGAATCTCAGATTCACATTAAGGACCTTGTACTTCCTGAAGGTGTGCGAACTGAAGATGATCCAGAAGATGTGGTTGCACTCATACAGGCTGTTGTGGAAGAAGTTGAGGCGCCGGTTGAGGCGGTTGATATGGATGCTGTTGAAGTTGAAAAGAAAGGCAAAACTGAAGAGGAGGGAGAACCCGAAAAAGCATAATTGTAGCGATAGACACAAAAGCGGCCTCTCTAAATCCTTGGAAAGGCCGCTTTTTGTATTCAATCTTGTGTTAGCTTCTTTTGCTCTCACTCCACTAAGCTTGCTATACTAGAGTGAACGTTTATGGATAAGCGATTTTTTCTTCTTGGTCTCTTTGTCTGTGTTGTTTTCTTGAACTTTGTCCCCATGGTGCATGCTGAAACGGAAGCAGAGCGAAAGGCTCGACTTGAACTTGAATTACAAATTGTCGAACGACAAATTCTTCAACAACAAGTACTCGTCGAAGATAAACAACTTGAACGGCAGTCTCTCGAGCGTGATGTCAAAATATTGGATGCACAAATAAAAAAGGCAAAGCTTGGCATTCAAGCACGTGCCCTCGCTATTGAACAACTTGATGACCAGATTGAATATAAACAAGAAACTGTTGGTGAACTTAACATGCGACTAAATCGTCAGCGGCAGTCATTAGGTCAGCTTTTAAGGAAGACACAGGAAATTGATGATTACTCACTCATTGAGGTGATGCTCAGTCGAGAAAATCTTTCTTATTTCTTTGAAGATCTTGAGAGCTTTCAATCTATTAAAACATCCTTAAATCACTCTTTAGATTTATTAAAAGAAATTAAGTTTGATACACAGGAGCAAATTGAATCACTTGAAGGTAAGCAACTTTCTGAAATGGAAATGCATCGAACGCAGGAAGAGCAAAAAAAAGAGACAGAGAAAAAAGAATTTGAAAAAACAAAAATTCTTACTGTAACCAAGGGAGAGGAAAAAGAATATCAGAAACTTCTCGAGAGCCAAAAAAAGACAGCGGCACAACTTCGAAATCAACTTTTTCAACTTCTGGGAGGAAGTGGTGCTATTCCGTTTCCCGAAGCAGTTGCACTCGCAAAATTTGCAGGGTCACAAACTGGGGTGAGTCCAGCCCTCATTCTTGGAGTTTTGGAACAAGAATCAAAGTTTGGGACGAATTTGGGAGCTTGCCTTGTTGGTGATATCCGTGGAGGAAAATCGGTGATGCATCCAGAGCGTGATGCGCCAATATTTATAGCAATTGCTGATATTCTTGGTTTTGATGCAGATAGTCAGAAGGTATCATGCCCAATTATTGGAAGAGATGGGGTTCGTATCGGTTGGGGAGGTGCTATGGGACCACTTCAATTTATTCCATCAACATGGGCTATATATGGAGGAATTATAAAATCTGGAAACGGATGGATATATGAAAAGGGCAGTGACAAAATCCGAAGCCTTACTGGTGGAACTGTCCCATCTAACCCATTTAATAAACAAGATGCCTTTATGGCCTCAGCGTTACTTCTTCGTGACAATGGCGCAACGGGAGGATATGCAAGCGACCGTTTGGCAGCACTCCGGTATTACGCTGGTTGGGGAGGAGCGTCACGCCCAGAAAACCAGTTCTACGGAGACCAGGTAATGGAGCGAAAAGCACGACTTCAAGGGGATATTGAAACACTTGATGGAGGTTAAGTTTAGAATTTTTTCCTTGGTATTGCGAATTGTTTAGATTCTGGTATAGTTCTGACCTATATAACCCAATTTTGCATGAAAAAAGATATTCACCCAGCCAATTTTCGTAAAGTCATTTTCCACGACAACTCAAGTGGTGAGCGTTTTCTTATTGGGTCAACCATCGTGACCGATAAGAACGAAAAATGGACTGATGGAAAGGAGTACCCAATTGCATTTGTTGACGTCTCGAGTGCATCACATCCACTCTATACTGGTCAGGAAAAAGTCATGGACACTGCAGGACGTGTAGAGCGATTCAAGGTACGTGCAGGAAAGGCAGGAACACGAACGAAGAAGGCATAGAGAAAAAAGCCGGACTCGAGCAGGGCTCAAGTCCGGCTTTTGTGTGGTCGAGAAAACGGGCCTTGTATTGAATCAAGTGATATAGTAAAAACGTCCGCCTGCGTAATGCCCTGCAGTATTGAAATATGTTGGAAGCATATTTCAAAACGGGGCATTACGCGAGCGGAACCTGGCGTTTATTCTAGCTAAAGAATTGTCCGCCGACAATTCATTATTAATGTCGCATTCATCCTCGGGGCAGAGCCCACGAGGCATTCTGCGACGAACTAGTAGAGCATATGGAATTTGAAGCAGAAAAACTAACTCAGTTTCGCGAGCACCCGAAGACACAGTTTCTCGCGGGGCAATTTGATGTGCTCACCAAACAGTACGAGGAAGCCTCAGAACTTGCGGGCGGTGATGAATCAATGAGAGAACTTGCGGAGGAAGAAATGCGCCACATTATGGAACAGCGCGAGCTTATGTACACAGAAATGAGTCGCATCATAGAAGCTTCGAAAGAAGAAGAAGCAAAGCCGTACGGTATCATTCTCGAAGTACGCGCGGGCGTGGGAGGAGAGGAAGCAGCACTTTTTGCAGAAGAGCTTTCCCATATGTATTTGCGGTACGCTGAACGAAAAGGATGGGGAACAAGCAAGCTGTCTGAGTCGGTCGCGACACAAGGAGGTTACAAGGAGGCAACGTTTGAAATACTCGGAAACGATGTATACGACGCACTCCAGTACGAAACGGGCGTGCACCGCGTACAGCGCATACCGGTAACTGAAAAATCAGGACGCGTCCACACCTCAACTGCATCCGTTGCGGTGCTTCCGATGCGCCGAAAACCAATCATTGAAGTGAATCCATCGGACATTCAGATGGAGTTTTCACGTTCCGGTGGAGCGGGTGGGCAAAATGTGAATAAGGTTGAAACTGCAGTGCGCCTTGTCCACGTACCAACTGGACTCGAAGTGCGCAGTCAGTCAGAGCGTAGTCAGCTCAAGAATCGAGAGAAGGCAATGGCAATGCTCATGGCAAAGCTTGAAGTGCTCCATGAGGAAGAGGAGGCAAAAAATCACCGTGATACAAGAAAGAAGCAGATTGGTACCGGTGACCGTTCAGAAAAAATTCGAACTTATAATTTCCCCCAAAATCGTATCACCGACCACCGTATTAAAGAGTCGTGGCACAACATTCCACTCATCATGGAGGGTGACCTCGATGTTGTGGTGGCATCGCTCAAAAACGCTGTCAGTGAGGTTGGAGAATCTGTTGCGGAATGATATTTCGTGTGGTAGTATCTCACGGTCTGGGCGCATAAGCGCGCCTTTTAGTATCTACGAATCCTGTTTTTAGAAGGTATACCACTCAGGTATAGCTCACTCGGGATGAGATTAAGGTGAAGCATTTAATCTCGTTTCTGGATATGTACAAGACACATAACTTCTTATTTAAATGAATACAGAACAATCAAACGCAACAGGAGGAAAGACGCTCATTGAGCGCCTCTTTGCTGCAGGATCACACTTTGGTTTTACAAAGTCACGACGACACCCAACGGTAGAACCCTACCTTTTCGGCAACAAACAAGGAACGGATATTTTTGACCTTGAAAAGACAGCGGAACTTCTCGCGACTGCAAAGGAAGTTGTAAAAGAAGCAGCAAAAGCAGGAAAGACAATACTTTTTGTGAGCACCAAAGAAGAGGTGTCTGCACTCGTAAAGTCATACGCTGAGAAAGTTGAGATGCCATACGTCACAAATCGTTGGATTGGTGGCATGCTCACTAATTTTTCTGAAATCAAGAAACGCCTGAATCGCCTCGCTGATCTTACCGCACAGGGCATTTCGGGAGAACTTGAACGTAAGTATACAAAGAAAGAGCGTGTTGTGATTGGGCGTGAGCTTGAAAAACTTACATACAATTTTGAAGGTATTAAGTCACTCGACCGCGTTCCAAGTTTGCTCGTTATTGTCGACCCCCGTCATAATTCTATTGCAGTTGAAGAAGCGAAGACTTTGCACCTTCCCGTAATTGGAATCACAAGTTCCGACGGAAATCTCCGTAACATCACGCATCCAGTCGTGGTAAATGATTCACTCCAATCGAGTGTTTCGCTTATTCTTGAAGAGCTTACGAATGCACTCACGGAAGGCAAATTAGAGTTTGTTCCTGCGCCAAAGAAGGAAGAAGCGCGTCCTCGGGAACAACGTCCTGCTTAGGTTTTCAGAGGCTTTATCCTCATTATTATATTAATTCGTTCTTTCGTATGGAAATTACATCAGTACAACTTAAGGAGTTACGAGATGCAACCGGTATTTCGGTGATGCAATGCAAGCGCGCACTCGAGGAAGCGGGTGGCGATATGGAAAAGGCGCGTATTATTTTGCAGCGAAAAGGTGGAGAAGCTGCCTCAAAAAAATCTGATCGAGCGCTCGGAGCGGGTGCTATTGGTGCGTATGTGCACTCAACTCATGAGGTGGCAGCGCTTGTCTTTCTTGCGTGCGAGACTGACTTCGTAGCAAAAAACGAAGAGTTCACAGCGCTTGCTCGCGACATTGCGATGCATGTTGCAGCGCAAAACCCACTTTACATTTCTCGTGCTGATGTCCCGACAACTGAAGTGGAGAACGCCAAGGCAGTTTTTGCACCTGAGGTTGCAAATAAGCCAGCTGACATTCAGGAAAAAATTCTTGCAGGAAAGCTTGATGCATACTTTAAAGACCGCGTTCTTCTCGAACAGTCATTCATTAAGGATCAAGATAGGACCATTGCTGATTTGGTTAATGGTGCTATTCAAAAGTTTGGAGAGAATACTGTCATTTCAAAAATCTCTCGTCTTTCGGTAAAATAAGGACATGCTCACCCCCGTCCTTAATGTCGCCCTCTGTGCTGGAGCAGTTTTGTTCTGTGTCTTTCTTTTTCGTACTGAAGAACGACGTGGAGAGCGACTGTTTAAAAGTGTACGACTGCACCTTGACTTTTACGTACTGAAACTTGAACATGGCATTCGTCACTTTTTCCAGTATCTGAGTATGGATTTACTTCGTCAGGTCCTTCATTACATTTTTCATACGGTCCTTGGAGCGATGCTCCATCTCCTCAAACGATATGAAAAGCGTGTACAGGATTTACAGCGTTCGAATCGGATGCATGCGCGCAAGTCGCATACAGAACGCACTACACGCAATAAGCTTGATCTTATTGCTGAACATAAAATTGCGGTCGCACTCACCGATGAGGAGAAGCAACATCGAAAGGACAAGATGCTGAGTGGTGAGTAAACAAAAATCCTCAGGCGTATGCCTGAGGATTTTTGTTCAACTCGTTACAATTTTGTATTCTGAGCCATCCTTACAGGATCTGTACACTTTTCACCACAGGAGTACTTCGATTTTCTAAAGGAAAATCTGGTCGCGCAGAAACTGCTCAAAGTCTTGCGAACGTGCCCCGCACGTTCTCACTCCCCGACTTGAACTGAGGCTATAGCAGTCTGGGGGACTGCTATAGGACCTTGAGCAATTTCTGCGAAAGGTGTACAGCGTCTGTAAGACGATTCAATTTACTTCCAAACGAGCGAATAAAATGTAAATCACAATTTACATTTTTGAGCGAGAGCAGGAAGCATGATTCAAAATTTTGAGCCGCCTCTCAGACTTGAACTGAGGACCTTCACTTTACAAAAGTGTTGCTCTACCAGCTGAGCTAAGGCGGCTCAAAATTTTTAATCCTACAAAAGCCTGAAACAATACCCCGTATTGTTTCAATTCCACTACCTTCGCTAAGGCGGCTCTTAGGAATTTATTAAGCCAAAAAAGTATTGGCAAAATAAAATGCGCTTGTGCGCATGCACATTATGTCTAAAAACGTTAAAAAAAGCAACTATTTGTATTGGTCCACCACATTTGAGACTCTCGTACGGGTAATTGGAGTGATTGTAGC
>CAZQIF010000010.1:0-44729 GCA_964593375.1 uncultured Candidatus Saccharibacteria bacterium
TCGCCAACTCGACCTCGAAGACATGGAACGATCAGCAGGCACTCCTCTCGAAAGACGAGGAAACGCCCACTGCTCGGATCGTGGTTTACACCATGGTCGGCCACTTCCTCGCCACTAGGGAGCGTTTGTTCGATAAGATCAACGTTAATTGCGTCGACCTCGGCTCGGGTGGCCGCCGTGTCACCGTTGGCGAATGGGGTGCTGAGGGTCTCCTTGTCGACGACTACTGGGATGACAAATGGCACGACATGCTCGGCTTGTCGGCTGCCAGGAAGCAGTGAGCCTTGATCCCTTGAGGGCTTGTCCCTCTTCAAACCTTGAGCCTCCGCAAAATTTTTTGCGGAGGCTCTTCTCTTTTGTAAAAACTAACTCATTTGAGATTCGAACCAAATATTTTCAGCAATTTTAAAACCAAAGTCTATATTTTAAGCAGTTTTATTTAAATAAGTTTGAGTCCCAGGTGTAAATTGGTCTGGTATACTTTTGGTATGGAATCAATACCATCTCAGGAAGAAATAAAAGTTACTATTGAAAGAGCACAACCCAACGATGCGGAAGAAATTCAAAATGTTTTTTATAAGACTTGGTTAGCAACATATCCAAATAGTGAGACGGGTGTGACGGTTGATGACGTACATGAGCACTATAAGGAAAGGCTAACTCCAGAAGGAATCGAAAAATCTCGAAAGAGAATCGAAGAAGGTCTTGAATTAGTTAACCAAAGATTTTTTGTCGCAAGAGTTGATAAAAAAATTGTCGGTGTATGTTTAGCGAATACACATGACGATAAAAATCAATTAACTGCAATCTATGTCCTGCCTGAATTTCAAGGGAAAGGGATTGGGTATAAGCTTTGGGATGAGGTATTAAAATTTATCGATCACACAAAAGATACAACAGTTGAGGTTGTTGTTCATAACAACAATGCTATTGAATTTTATAAAAGACTTGGTTTTGAAGACACTGGGAGGAGATGGGCAGATGAAAAGTTTAAGATGAGAAGTGGGGCAATTTTTCATGAAATGGAGATGAAAATTAAGAGTATTAATTCTTCAAAGTAGTTCCAACTTTTTCCCAGACGGTCAGCTATCAACATTCGATAAAATTAATCATGGTTTTTTAGCTATGATTATGAGATGGAAGAATACCTCCAGCCAGAAATCAAATCTGGAAATCAGTTAACAAAAGTCACTACACTTTCCAAATATTTAGCAATGGTTTTATTCATTGTTATGCCATTTATTGGTGGATACATCGGCTATGTGTATGCTCCTGAGAAAATTATTGAAACAGAAAGGATAGTTTATAGGGAAGTGCCTGTTGTTACTCAAACCACGAGTGATCGAATTGTTCATGAAAGTTTTTTTGAAATCAAAGACGGGAAGCTTGTAAATTTCTTTAATCCAAGTGAAGTCGTCTTCACGTTTTCTTCCGATTTACTTAATCAGTTAAATCTTGGAACTTTAGAGGAAGAAAATTTAAAAAACTCTAGTGCTGTGGCAAAAGGAAATTCGTTTGTGGAGCACTACATTGTAGTTAATGATATTGATAGGTATGGAACTTGCAAATTTTCAAACAAAATATATCTACTCAATACAACCAGTAAACAGTTGGACTTAATTTATGAAGAAAACGATAGTACTCTCTCAAGCGATGACCCGAGGGCATGCAATAAGGAAATGGTTTTAATCGGTACCGAAGATAATAAACTTATTATCCGATATCACACTTTAGAGACGGGAGGGGTTTGCGATAGAAAGTGGGGCTACCCAGAACAAACTTGGTATCTAGATACCAGCGCCCTATCCGAAGGTACTAAAAAATACGACATACCTGCCAAACTTTATGACCAGGCCATGCGTGAGATAGATGAGTGTGTTAAGGGTCTAGAAGAGTTCTAACATCGCCTGCCTGTCCGTAGGCAGGTCCCAGACGGTCAGCGAAAAGTGTATTGACAATGTCACTACACTCTATATACTAGCCGTATGAAGACACATAATACTATCCAGATTCGAATTGATTCGAAGACTAAAGAAGCGGCACGCAAGACACTTGATGAGTTGGGTATTGATATGTCGAGCGCAGTTAAGTTGTTTTTAACAAATGTGGTACATCGAAAAGGAATACCCCTTGATTTACTGACGGAAAATGGTTTTACCCTCGCTCAAGAAAGGGCTTTGATACTTGAAACAGAGTTAGCAAAAAATTCTGCAAAACGCTTTGCCACCGTTGATGCGCTCATGAAAGACCTCGAAAAATAGGGTATGTTGTACGAAATAGTCAGGACAAAACGTTTCAAGACCGCCTATAAGAGAGTCAAAAATTTAAAGGGCTTTAAAAAAGAAATATTTTCAGAAGTCATTGAAACGTTAGCATCAGGTAATAAGCTAAACGAAAAGTATCGGGACCATAAACTCACGGGAAATTTAAAAGACTTTAGAGAGTGTCACTTAGCCCCTGATATTTTGCTACTTTACCAGATTGATAACGGGATTTTGATATTAACGTTAGTGAGTATCGGAAACCATGCTCAGTTGTTTAAGTAGAAAGTTCTGATATCGTCCAGACGGCCAGCTCGTCATTTTAGCCATATTTTTCAATAAAAATTGGTTCGAGTCCCAGATATAAATTGGTCTGGTATACTTTTGATATGAATCTGATAATTATCTTTGGGCCACAAGCAGTCGGAAAAATGACTGTAGGTCATGAACTAGAAAAAGTCACTGACTTAAAACTTTTTCACAATCATATGACTATAGAGTTGGTGAATCCATTTTTTAGTTATGGTACATCAGAAGGTAAAAGGTTAGTGAGAATGTTTCGTAATGAAATTCTAAAAGCTGTTGCTGAAAGCGATTCTTCTGGATTAATTTTTACCTATATTTGGGAATTTGATAGTAAAAATGATTGGGAGTATATTGAAGAAATATCCAACATATTTTTCCAAAATGGAGGAGAAGTCTGCCTGGTTGAATTAGAAGCAGATACTGAGATTCGAGTTGAGAGAAATAAAACCGAGCATCGATTACTCCATAAGCCAACCAAGCGAAACATAGAGTGGTCTGAATCTGAATTACTACGGACTGCAAGTAGTGTGAGATTAAATTCGAGAGAAGGTGAAATCAAATCACAAAATTATATTCGTATTAATAATACAAATCTAAGTCCAGACAAAGTCGCTTTATTGATTAAAGAACGATTTAATCTTTAACAAGAAAAGTTCTAACATCGTCCAGACGGCCAGCTCGTCATTTTAGCCATATTTTTCAATAAAAATTGGTTCGAGTCCCAGGTATAAATTGGTCTGGTATACTTTTCATATGGAAATAGAAAATTGATTTATTGAGTGAGTGTGAAAGCTTTGGTGTTGAATGAGACAAGAGATAAGTTTTTGAGGTGTAATGCTACCAGTATTGTCGGATAAAAGTAACGATTGTGAGAGTGTTATAATATTTTCATGATGTCACAATTTTCAGAAAAGCCAAATCAAAAAAGTGAAATTATAAGATTTAACTATCAAAAGATACCGCAAATCAGCGTGGATCTATCAGAATGTTGGGATAGTGTATCCATGTTCGAAGTAATTATTTCCGCACTTCACTCCGCATCATTTTACCGGAAAGGATTGCTATACAGTGGGTTTAATGCTGACGACATAATCGCAGACAAGAAAAGTCCGGAAGTAATTTTTTGTTCCCCTGAAGAACTCTTGTTTCAGAGCGGAGACGATGAAATTGAAGATCCTCATTTTTACGCTAGACAATATAAAAACCCTGCAATTGGAGTATACGATTCAGAAAAAATGGTTAGTGACGGTAGTAATTGTTATACTCCAAGTGACTCCTCGGCAATGTTGGGGATAATTTTACTAAAATGAATCAGTAATGTTGTTAGTTATTTATGAATTACGAAGTTTCTAAAGTATCACCAATTAGTGGCAGTGAGCAGATTCCAAGTACTCTCACCGTCCTTGGGACAAAAATGGATAGTAGTTCTATAGAGGATGTTGATATTGAGGAAGTTTGGCGGGGTCTTCAAACTGTTACGATGAGTAATGAAGTTTTGCTGGCGAGTATCTCACATGAGGCAGACCGGTCTTTAATATCTGGTGATTTAGACAATTTGGAAAAATTGGTACACTTTTTCCCTCAGACCATAGAATTATTAAAAAAAGGTCCTTTACATGAAATGGGAATTGTGGTGCTAAAAAAAGAAATCAAGGAAGGTTCTGCTGAATCTGCTGTCGGCCTTATGGATATACTTGGGTTAGAGCAACCACTCCAACTTTCTGAAGAAGAGACAGATAAGCTTATGGATGTTCAATTGCAGATGTGTGCTACAGCTGATGGGAATATGGAGTATCTTTCCAAGCTTGGTATCCCCAAAGAAACTATACAGAGATTGGCAATCGAGCAGATAAGCAGACTATTAGATTATAATACTGATGAAACGAAGGCAGCACTGGAAGTGCCTGTTCTTACAAATATTATATGTGCGGTTCCCGAGATAGAGGAGGAGGCAAGTAGATTCATAGGAAAGTTTTTGGAACAGGTAGTCCGCAGAGATTTCCGAAGAGGAATATTTACTCCAACGACGTGGCTCTTACGGTTTTTTGAAGAGGGAAAATACCCACTTCAACCAAATCCATACGAATTTATACAATCTCAAGACGTTGAAGAAGGTATTCGTCATCTACTTACTCATGTGAACATAAACGATTTTGACATGGCAGGGTTTGAAATTGAGCGAGATGCTCGACTGGAATTATATGAACTCCCTGAAATACTGAAACATGTCTCACTCTCCGAGGAATTTCTACAATCCCCTGAAGTAATAGGTTTATTGAAACACTACTTCGTAGAAGAAATTAAATCTCATGATCGTTTTGGAATCCCAAGTAATATGCGAGATGTAATTCAGTTCTTTGCCTTTAGTCCGGAAGATGTTGCAGAAATAGAACGAATAGCTGGTGACTCATGGGATGAAGATGAAGAACCAAAAACAATAGATAACCAAACAGGTGAAGTCGAGCCGAATGATTCTGATGAGAAATCTTTCAATGAAGAGGTAAAAGCGTTGTTGCCTAATGCAAGAGATGTCATTAAGTCTCGTCCGGATGTCTCATGGATTATCAAAACATATATTTGCAGATATTATCCCAATCCTCAAATGCCTGAGCACATATATATACAATTTGAGGATGACTTTCCTGATTCGATGGCTCTAACAGCACCCGAAATTAAAGCTTTGACAATTGCTTGGCATGAATTATCTCAAGCAAGGCAAATTGAAGACAAAAGATCCAAAAATGTTCATTTGGACACAGAAGTTCGCTAAGAAATCTTAGAATGGGTCTAAGGAAGAAACTTCGGCTTTTCTTTCATCGATGGCAGTTTGTTATACTGAATTTATGAACCTCCTAGAAAAGAGTGAAGAATACAAGAGAGTGGCGGATTGCTTTGTTCAGACATCAAAATTAATTTCAGTACTCGAAAAATACGGTAGAATCGAATATGAGGGTGCGTATGCAGGCAATGTGATGTTTAGTGGTGATATCGATATACGTGTTATTCGAGAAACAGATTTCTCAATGGATGAGATATTTAACATCATGAAAGATATTTACTTAAACTGTGAAGATGAATTCAGGAGTTTTTATCTTAAGACAGATTGAGATGATCCAAGAATAGGAACGCAGTATCCGAATGGTCACTATTTGGGGTTTAAGACTTTCCTTAATGATGAAAAATGGAAGTTGGATGTGTGGTTTGTGAGTGAACAAGAAAATTCTCGAGATAGAGGTGTACTAGACATAAGAGATTTTGATCTTACCGCTGAACAAAGAAATACAATTCTTGAATTTAAAAAATACCGGAAGGAAACAGGTAAAAAGATCTCAGGACAGGAAATTTATGAGGCAATCTTAGAAAAAGGTTTTACAAAACCTGAGCAATTATTTACTCAATAAAGTTCTAACATCGTCCCATACGGCCAGCTCACATAGAAAAGACCGGCTTCATGCTGGTTTTTTCTGTGTGCGAGTGGACCCCAGTCAGGGACTCGAAAAGGTTGTCGATTGTTTACGAGCGAAGCGAAGTGAACTATCACACAACCTGAACTGAAATCGTAGACTTCGAGTCCCCGCGAGCCATAAAATCAAAATTAATATACAATAAGGGCTATGACACGATTAATTTCATTAAGTCCAAATAAGAACACTAAACATCCGTATAAGTCCCCAAAACGTTTAGCAGTAAAAAAGATATTATTAGCAAAGAAGGCCGGTCGCAAAGGAAAAAAGTAGACCAAATAGAGTTGCTAGTTAAAGCAGTAAAGTTCTAATATCGTCCCAGACAGTGAGCTTACACTACGAAACGTATAGAGTAGCTCTACTGAGCAACGATTGACATTTTAGCTACTTTAGCTAAAATAGCTATTATGACTAATAAATCAATTACTGCAACTGAGGCAAAGAATCGCTTTGCAGATTTGGTTGATCAGGCTCGCACAGAACCTATTACTATTACGCGCAATGACCGCGCGGTGGCTATTGTGCTGTCTCCGACTGAGTATGCTCGACTCACCGCATCTGACGATGCCTATTGGGGCGCGCAAGCAGAGAAAGCAAGTGCGGGGGATTTCCTTTCTCCTACCGAGAGTCAGGCTTTTCTAAATACGATACTCAATGCGCCAGATAAAGCTTCATAAGCAAGCCAGGAAGTTTGTCGGTGGTTTACCACCAAAACAGCAACGTCAAATTGCTATAGCTTTGATTTCACTTCAAAAAAACACTCAGCCTCAAGACTCAAAAAAGTTACAAGGCTACGAGTATTACAGGGTTGATTGTGGTGAGTACAGAATTATTTATAACTGGGATGATACTATCGTCAGTGTGTATGTTATTGGAAAGCGAAACGATGGCGACGTGTATCGAAAACTGCAGAGAAAGTTCTAACATCGTCCCAGACGGTCAGCAAACTCAGGCTAACTCAGGAGATTGGGACGACCCAATCTGGTATTATGTGGGCTAAGTCAAATAATTGAGTCACATGAAAGATACTGTCAACAATACTGTTCATGACGCTATGCATCATGGTCATGACAAACCATATGATGTTTTTGAAAATGTCGAGATATTTGTAGAAAAATTTGATGGAGCGGAGCGAGATGAATGGCAGAAGCCAGATGAGGTTATTAAGTCATTTAATCTTCTTGATAACGCCGTAGTGGTAGAACTGGGAGCTGGTACAGGATACTTTGCAGTCCGACTTGCTCCACATCTTAAAAACGGAAAAGTCATTTGTTTCGATCGGTCTACCAAAATGACTTCATACCTTAAAAATCGTGCAAAGGAGTTGGGATTTACTAATATCGATGCTCGCACTACAGAAGCAGACGATAGTCCGGAGCTGGAAGAAAATGCAAACCTTATCTTCTCCGTTGATGTGTATCACCATTTGAAAGACCGTATTGCCTATTTCTCAAAGATTGCAAAATATCTTACGTCTAATGGTATTATTGTCATAATTGACCGAACCGAAGAAAAAATTGAAGGTCAACCAACAGGCCATCGAGTGCCTAAAGAAATCATTAAGGAGGAGATGAAAGGAGCTGGTTTTGAATTAGTTACTGATTACGATTTCCTGTTGCCTATTCAATACTATCTGACGTTCAGGTTCGCCCCATGAGCGAATATGAAAAAATAAGTCCTATTTTTCATTTGCTTTTGCTCCTATCTCCACAGATTTAGCACTTCTTGAATACGTAAGTGCTATAATTTTGATTAGTTGTAGAAGTACATACACTATATTATTAATAGGAAACCATATGGTTACTCAACAATTACTCGACTACGTTCAAGATCAGGTCAAAAGCGGTTATTCTCTCGGTGTCATTGCACGAACATTACTCGATAACGAGTGGTCAACAGAAGACGTGAATAGTGCTTTCAATACACTCGGCCTATTACAACAGGCTGAGCATGCACCGGTAGCGGAACACCTCCAAGATACATTCATGGCCGAAAAGCTTACCGTGGACAAGATTATCGGAAAGATTATCCCCGTTGTTGGAGCCCTTTTTCTCATTATCGGTCTTGGTTATCTCATATACGCAAATGCATGGGTATTTCTTCCTGCGGAAGTACGTATTGCACTTGGCTTTTTTGCTAGTCTTGTTATTATCGGTACTTCCTTTACATTCTCAGATAGAATGCGATACCTCGCTGATGTTGGCATTGGATCTGGTGTTTTGCTTTTGTACGGAACGCTTATTTATGGCTCAAGGGCTACGGAAACCGCAAGTGCAGTGATTCCAGAACTTGCAACTCTTTTTACCGCTATTCTCTTTACCGTTTCAGTTGCATACTTCGCCTCAAAGAGAAATTCGAAAGTCATTCTCATGCTCGGCATGATAGGTGCCTATATTACGCCGTTTGTCATCGGACAGCAGGATGTGTGGGTACAAAATGTCTCATTTAACGCATACCTCATCTACTTCCTTGCGGTGAACGTGGCGGTCTTCCTCATGGGGAGGGAAATTTCAGTGCGACAAATCATTCCGCTCAATACCATCGGTATGTTTTTTGGCATCACAACACTCTGGGGGCTTGCAGCTTCATCGAAAATAGATGCGGTTAACTCAGCTAACTTCTTTACGAGTGAGTTGGTGACCGGCGTACTCTTTATGGTTCTTGTGGTAATTACCATGTGGAGCGTACTGCTCTCCGCAAAACGCTTTAAGGAGAGTGATGACGGGTACCTCTCACTTGGGTACATTGCTCCCGTCATTTGGTTTGCCTTTAATGTAGCAAATCTAGAATCTCTCGCTGACAATGACCTTGTTGTTGGCATACTGTACGCAATTATCGCAGTATCCTGCTTTATGGGTTGGCACGTGCTGCTCTTGACCAAAACTCGTTTTCAGCACACTGCACTCTATGCTGCTGGACTGCTTTCGGCCATCTTCTCGTTCTTCCTCGTCATCCACGAACTCAATGTGTACACGAGCATGTTCGTTGCGTATGTGAGTCTCATTTTTGCAGGACTCTATGTTCTTGACCCATCGAAGACAGAGCGCTTTGTGAGTTACTGCGCGCTCTCACTCATGGGTTCAATTCTCTCGATACAGGAAATACTCGATGCAAATATTTCGTACGAGACATTGCTCATTGTGATAGCGCTCTTGCCCGCTATCGGGACGTACTTCGTCGCGCTTTGGGGAAAGAGACAAGAATTTCTACCACTTGCAAAGATGTACTCCGCACTCAGCTTCCTCGTTGCGCTACTCTTTGTCCTAGGGGAAATAATAGATTACATAGACATTAGCTTCCTCTTCTTCTACCTCATACCGCTTGCAATACTCATGTATGTAGCGTATGTACAACTCTTTGCCCCTGATGAACTGTCTCACGATACCAAGTCGACCATACTGCAATCTGTCCTTGGGTGGTTTGCGTTTGGCTTCTTTACCGTATTCCTCCATCTCATTTTGAGCATTTATCCGGCACCAACCGACGTGTACCTCTTTACGCACACCGACGAACCAATCGATTGGATATTCTACAAAGGTATCTTTGCAACCTTCATACTGTTCATTGGGCTCTTCATCAGTCGCAGACTCCAGCAGGATCAGGTAATCAAACGACCGTCGTTTCTCCTCGTAATCTTTGGATTCTCAACTCTCGTTCTCATTGGAAACTACATCATTTCTGCGGTAGCGAATGATATAGGTGTTTCAATGGAACACGGTGGACCACGCGCTCTCGCAACAACCATCTGGTGGGTAGCAGTCGCAATCTACATGCTCTTCGTCGGTATACAGCGTGGCAAAAAATACCACGCAGAGAAACTGCTCGGTCTCATCCTCCTTGCTATCTCAGTCGGTAAGGTGATTCTCTATGACATCGCAACGATGGGTATGCAGAACAAAATACTTGTTCTCATGACTATTGGTGGCATCATGCTCGTCTTCTCGTACATTGTACGGTCCAAAAATCTCTTGAAAACAGAAGAGCCAGAAAATGGTGTGCAGTCGTAAGGAGTAACTCTAATACAAAACATACGTATGCTTACCATGATACGAAAAATACTACGCTGGGTGCGTATGGGCGTTCTCTCGCTTGTCCTTGTTGCAGTGGTACTTGCGACCATTGTTATTATTGTTCGTACACCGAGTCATGACCGCGATTGGGAAGTCGGGCAGGAAAAACTACCCCACATCGTGTTTGAGGGAGATCGATTTACCATAGAAAACCTCCGCGACTTTACGTGGACAGGGCCGTTTGAAGCAGAGAAAAATTACACCACTGACTCGTTTGATCTACGTGAAATGAAAAGTGTCGATGTTATTATTTCGCACTTTGCAGAATTTGAGGGACTCGCGCATATATTCTTAAGCTTTGGCTTTGAGGATGGCAGACACGTGAGTATTTCCCTTGAGTCACGTCGTGAGAAGGGCGAGAAGTTCTCTCCATTCTGGGGGCTCTTGGATCAGTTTGAGATGATGTATGTCGTCGCAACTGACCGTGACCTCATTGGTTTACGCACAGGCCACAGGAACGAGCGCGTGTACATCTATCCCACGATTGCTACGCCACAGAAAAC
The DNA here is from genome assembly GCA_964593375.1 of uncultured Candidatus Saccharibacteria bacterium. Lineage (GTDB taxonomy): Bacteria > Patescibacteriota > Minisyncoccia > Phycocordibacterales > UBA918 > Damh-18. The sequence continues at coordinate 10,605 of CAZQIF010000010.1, forward strand.
TCGTGAACTCTTTGTGCGTCTCTCAGAGAACATAAATGCTATTTATGATGAGCCGATTATGTACAACACCTTGCTCCATAACTGCACGAACGAGATAACGAGAAAGGTCGAGACGATGACCACACTCGATTTCCCCATGACCTACAAGAGCATTCTCCCGGGATACTTTGATGAAGTGCTCTATGAAGTGGGGGTTATCGATACCTCGAAGTCATTTGAAGAGTTGCGCCGTGCATCACGCGTGAATAATGCGCTTGTAAACGAGGAGGATAAAAATTTCGCGGTACACGTACGTGAGATGGTGGGGAAGTAGATTTTCTTTTACCACAACTCCCTAGGGTTCCCCTAGGGAGTTTGTTCCCACAGCTTTAACCGAAAAAGTTTCTTTTCGTGTTCTATAATTATTGCATGGAAAAAACAACTACTGGCAATAAAAAACTTTTAAAAACATTAAACGCGGAATTAAAAAGACTCCAAGGTGAATTAGTAGAAGCGAACAAGCTTGAAGGGAAGGACGCATTCATTGGTGTGAAGGTAAAAAAGAACCAAGCGCGTTTTCTACGGATTAAGCAAAAAGGCGAAGACGACAAAGCGATAGGAAAGTTCTATATCGAAATAGACATTACTGCAAAACAGGAAAATGTATTTATCCCGCTCTCGATTGCTTCGGGTAAGAAGACTGCTGGTTTTATGTATCAGATTGAGGGAACAGCGGAGGGTACGATTGCAACTGCAGATATTAAAATCCGTGGCGAAGGAGTGTCACAGGTGACCTTGGGGACATTGCTCTTTGCAAAAATACCAACAAGCAAAACCGCCTCGTTTCAGATTCAAGCAACTATCCGAGGTAAAATTGGGAAGACGTATAAAATTGTATTCACTCGCCTCAACTACAAATTAAAGTTGACCGATGCACGATATGAACAGTATCTAAAAGAGATACACTCCGAAAGCGTGAAGTTTTCTTAGATCATGTTCTAAAGCCAATTTTTTAAGTCAACCATGAAGCATTTTTTGTTATAATCAGAGTGTGAGCAAAAAGATTTCTGGTGGCGTTGCACATGAAATACCTGCAGATTTGCGGAAAGTCCTTACTGTTTCTCCTGCAATGTGCGAAGCTTGGGAAGATATTACGCCTCTTGCTCGGAATGAATGGATTTGTTGGATTATTTCGGTGAAAAAACCAGAGACGAGGAAGCATCATATTGAACGAGCCCAAGCAGAGCTCATTAAGGGTAAGCGTCGACCATGCTGCTGGCCAGGGTGTCCGCACCGGTAATGTTACGACAATTTATTCAAGAATCGGTAGACGATTCTGGGAGCCCAGAGAAGAAAGTTGGCAAGACCCAGAATGAAGAGAGTTGCTGGTATCTTGAAGTAAACTTCAGGGAGTCTGTCCTCTAACCATATTCCCACAATGACACAGCTTGCGCAGGCGAGCATACAGGTGGTGAAAAATCGAAATGTTATCTTTTCCATACTGTATAGAACTCTGTCTCAAAGCAAAAAGTTTGCCGAGTGCATTATACGTTTAAGGTTTGGTATAATCTCACTATGAGTATCAATTTTAATCGAAGCGACTATCACCCAAGTCCGCTCCTTAAAGCGGTGCAGATATTTCTTTTAATCCTTATTATTATCGGCATTGGACTTCTTATGACGCAAAAATTGTGGGTGCCGAAAGTTGTTGACTATATGCTCGGCAGGGAAGTTGGAACGGTTGAGACGACAACTGAAACAATTGAAAACGTCATTGGTGGAGACCGTGACGTGCACGGATGTATTGGTTCCGCTGGCTACACGTGGTGTGATGCGCGACAAGCGTGTGAGCGACCATGGGAACGTTATTGCACTGCCATCGCACCAAAAGTTGCGCTCTTTACCTGTGATGAAAGTAAAACAATTACGGCCACTTTTTACCCAACCGATGATGCTTACGTTGATCTTGTTCTGAGTGATGAACGAGCACTATCTGTCCCACGAGCAATCTCTGCTTCCGGCGCACGCTACGCGAAGGAGGATGAATCGTTTGTATTTTGGAATAAGGGAGACACCGCATTTGTAACTGAGGGCGGAACTACAACATTTTCAGGGTGTGTCACTGAAGTACCGTAAAGTCGCTCTTAACTGGGTCACTAATTAGGTTTCGACAGATTACAGCTTGGGGGTCATTTTTTGCTATATTTTTTCTATGAAAAATCCTCAGAATATCGACGCATACATCAAAAGCTTTGCTCCTGATGTTCAGGTTGTTTTGGAGAAGGTAAGGGGGACAATCAAAAAAGCTGCGCCGAAAGCCGAGGAGACGATTAAGTATGGTATTCCAACATTTAAACAGAATGACAACTTAGTGCACTTCGGTGGTTTCAAAAAACACATTGGTTTTTTCCCATCTCCGTCCGCAATCACTGCCTTCAAGAAAGAACTCAAACCATACAAGACTACAAAGGGAACCGTGCAATTTCCATTAGGTGAACCAATCCCATATGCCCTCATTCGCAAGATAACGAAATTCAGAGTTTCCGAGAATTTGAAGGAAGCGACAAAATCGTCTAAATAGCCAGACAAGTAATTTAAAAAAGTCATAACACTGCACCTTTTTGCAGGTAGGCCCAAGACAATGTTTGTAATATCTTAGAATTCAAGATTTGGTATACTTTTGATATGAATGAAAAAATACCTTTTGAAAAGGCTGGACTAAAAATTGAAAAAGATCGTGTTCTGACCTATTCAAAACTAAGTTGTCCCTACGACTGTTCATATTGTTTCGTTGAGGACATGAATTTTAATCAACATAAAAATGTTGCATACCTGTCTGAGGAACAGTATGAGTTACTTGACCGCCTCCCAGAGGAAGTGACAACTATTATGCTTGGTTGTGATACGGAATTTTTCCAAGCAAAAGAAGAAGCGCTCAATGTTCTTGAAAAATTGGCTTCATATAAAAAGAACTTGTCAGTTGTATCGAAGATTCCACTTTCTGAAGTATATATCCAGAAACTGAAAGGGGTCGTTGATAAAATTAATACTCAGGGAAACGTTTTTACTTTTTCCGTCTCTATTCCATGTATTTCATCATCCGTAATGTGGGAACGAAGAGTGTCGTCACCCGAAAAAAGAATTGAAACACTTCAAAATCTTTTTGAGGCAGAAATAACAACCTTTGTAGCATTGCGACCCTTATTGCCGACACTTACAGCAGAGGAACTTGAAGATATTGTGATAAAAACAAAGAATTACCAACTCGGTTATTATTCTGGACCTTTATATTTAAAAAGTTTGGACCACCCCTTAATACAAGGAATTTCTGATCTTGAAACTGAAAAGATACAACCACATTGGATGCCTGAAGGTAATGTATTTTATAAAGTTGAAAAAGAAGGACAAATGGAGTTACTTAAAGATATTATTGAACGACATGGACAGTCCTTATACGAAGGTGCAGCCGATGCAATGAATCATCTTAAAAAATATGAATAATATTGAGTTAAAGGTAAAAGTAGATAATCATACTGCCATTTACGATTTGCTCAAGGAAAATTCTTCCTTTGTGAAAGAGGCTCAACTTGAGCAAACTGATATATATTTTCACACCAAACAAGGAAGGATGAAACTTCGTGAGATAAATAATGAGCAGTATCAACTCATTTATTATGAACGTCCGGATATTGATGAATCAAAACTTTCAACATACGAAATTCTCTCTATTTCATCAGAACAATTTTCTAAACTTAAAATACTTCTAGAAAAGACAATTGGTGTTTCGATAGTTGTACGTAAAAGACGTGAACTTTGGAAGTATGATCATACGAGAGTGCACGTTGATGAAGTTGAGGGACTTGGGAATTATCTTGAACTCGAGACTGTCTTAGAAGAAAGTCTTGATTCTGTAGTTGCTCAAAATGAACACAACAAAGTAGTTGATTTGTTAGGATTGTCATCATACTTAAAATGCTCAGGTTCCTACAGCGATTTGCTTCTTGCACAAATGTCATCTGCAGACGAGTAATTCGGAAAAATACTATGGCAGGTCGGGTTATCAGGGGCCACGCCCCAGAACAGAAATTTGTTAGCCTGAGAGGGAAAATTTAAAGTTTTTCAGTTATAAAAATCCTAACATGCCGAGTGAAATCACCAACGAAGATTTAGGATACGGAGCTTTTTTCGAAGCGGGTAAACACACGCTCGGTCTTGATGAGTTTTCGGTTGCGCGGGTGATTTCAGAGTCTCGCGGTGCATATAAAGTCAAAAACGCACAAGGCGAATACTTTGCAAAGGTAACGGGTAAGCAAATGTTTGAAGCCTCATCTCGTGAAGATTATCCTGCAGTCGGCGATTGGGTTGCGGTTACTAAGCTTAATGATGAGCAGGCGGTTATCGAGGCTGTATTACCAAGGGCGACTCTTCTAAAAAGAAAACATGGGGACAAAAATAGAATCGGAGAAAAAGACAACATACAAATTATTGCCACCAACATTGATGTGGCTTTTGTTATTGAATCGGTTGATCGTGACTACAACCTAAATCGTTTTGAACGATATTTTGCTATTGCAGAAAACGGTGGAGTGAAACCTGCCATTATTGTAAACAAAATAGATTTGCTCACTCCCGAAGCTTTAGATGAAAAAGTACAGGAACTTATAGTGAGATTCCCGGAAATTGATATTATTCTCACGAGTACTGTGGAGAGTGATGGACTTAGTGAATTGAAAAACTATATCGAGAAGGGCAGGACATACTGTTTTCTTGGTTCGTCAGGAGTGGGTAAATCTTCACTCATTAATACGCTCCTTGGTGGAAACACAATAAAAACAGGAGATATCAGTGCATATTCCGGCAGGGGAAAACATGTCACCACCGCACGACAGATGTATTTTTTACAGAATGGCGGAATTGTCATTGATAATCCAGGGGTACGTGAAGTGGGTATGACCGATGTAACCCAAGGAGTCGAGACGTTTTTTGATGAGATCACCGTATTAGCAGAAGAGTGTCGGTATACAGATTGCACACATGTGCATGAACCGGGGTGTGTAGTTGTGAATGCGGTGAGTGAGGGTACTTTGGATGAGGAGAAATATCACAACTACCTCAGTCTTAAAAAAGAAGCAGAACATTACGAGATGACCGAACTTGAGAAGCGAGACAAGGATCGACAATTTGGAAAATTCGTAAAGTCAGCCCTGAAGCAGTTTAAGAAATATGATACATAGTCGTTATTGCTCTTAAATCTCCACAGCAACACGCAATGGAAATACTTGTATTCGCAATCAACCAAGTATACTGAAAGAACCTATGTTCCCGAAAAATTCAAAGGAGTTTCGGCTTCTTTCAAAATTGAATACACCAGAGAAAGTACAATCATTTCTTGAGGAGTTGCCATTCAATCACGAAAAGAAAGGGGAGACGTGCATGACCGTGAGACACGTACTTCGTGAAAACAAAGCACACTGTATCGAGGGTGCGTTTCTTGCCTGCGCCTGCTTTATGCTCTCGGGGAGGAAACCGATTATTGTGAGTCTCAAAGTGAAGAAACCCGACGACGACCACATCCTCATTATCTTTAAGGAGAATGGATACTATGGTGCGCTCAGTAAAACGAATCACCCGGTACTCCGCTACCGTGACCCAATTTACCGTTCAATTCGAGAACTCGTTATGTCGTATTTTCATGAATACTTTTTATACGCAAATGGCAAAAAGACACTCGTTGGATACACGAAACCTATAAACATGAAGCGATTTGGCACAAAGTGGATTACCGAAGAAGAAGATGTATGGGACATCGCTGCAAAGATATACTATGCACCGATTAGTAAAGTGGTACCCGATAAAAACAAGCGTCGTATTCGCAACGCAACTCTATTCGAAAGAAAATCGCTCGATGTACAGGAATGGAAGTAGGCTCTACTGAATTTTGATATACTTTCTATATGAAAAAAATAGCGTACGTATTTCGAGGTTCGCCAGCAAGCGGAAAGGGAACACTCACGAAAGCCTTCATTAAACTATTGCCCGGAAAGGTTGCATACCTGGAGCTCGACACATTTAGATGGGGATTTCATCTCTGCAATCGTACTCCACAGGATTTCCATGAGGAAGAGCATCAATTTGCATATGAGAATTTTCTCTTGTTACTTGAGAATTACTGTAAGAACGGGAGTTACACGCTCGTAATAGAAGGCTTATTTTCGCCGCATGTGAAAGGAGCTCATGGCAATATGGAGGATGTGGTAGCGATTTTGGAGAAATATGGATTTGAGTATACAACAATACTTCTTTTTGCTGATTACGACACGCTCATGCACAGGAATCGCGAACGGGCGTATGTGGTCCCAGACGAAGAGTTTAGAAACCTATACGACTACGTAATGACTGGAGGAGTGGAAGACGAACACAGAATTGATGTGAGGGGTACTATTGAAGAAACAATGGAACAGTTGAAAACATTAATAATTCGATAAATTCAACATATGTCAGAAGCGTGGTTAAACTTTGCAGTTGTCATCTTTGTCCAACTCCTTCTTTTTGTTGTTCATGCACATTATGAGAAGCGACTCTCTCATGTGCTACGTATTCTCGGATGGGGTGTACTCATTGGAATCGTATTCGGTATACTCTTCGACCTTGTGGTGGGTAAATTCTTTTGTCTCTATACATATCAACTTGGATTCGGCCCACTCTTTCTCATTGTGAATGGAGCGCTTTCATACGGATTCATGCAAGCGAATACGCTCCTTATGCAACGTGCTCGTCTTCCACACTTTTATATCTGGACAATTATTGTCGGAGCAGTCTACGAAATTACGAATTACTATTTTCGCGTGTGGACATGGGAATTTGCAACGCCACGCGTTGAGTTTTTGATTGTACACTCAGTCGGGTATGTTGGTCTCGCAATTCTTATGGCTGGAGTCTGGCATGTGTTTCTTAAGCATCGATTTGTGTTTATTGATGCTGTGCTCAAGAAATAAGTTTCACTATGCGCGCATGGCCATGCGAACTTGATTGACGACTTCTTTAGGAGTCATATTTGCTTTGATGATGTATTCGTCACTTCCTTGTTCGATAGCATGCACAATATTTGCGGGGTCATCCATGTTGGTGAGGTACACTACGTTTGCGGTCTTGCCCCAGTCATCTCTCCTGATGATGTTCATTGCCTCGTGACCATTCATAACCGGCATCATAATGTCCATGAGAATTGCATCGGGGTGGTGTTTGAGTGCGAGTTCGACACCCTCTTTACCATTTGTCCCGGTAATTACATCAACGCCGGCAATTTGAAAAGCAGTCACATATAAATCACGAATATCGGGAGAATCTTCAACAATGAGTACGACAGGGTTTTTCATATACATAGCTTATCATATTCATTTTTTCACTACACGGGTCGGGTTAATATCGAAGGCAAGAATTATTTCTTTGCTATGATTACCATATGGGCAATATCAGTATTCGTAAATATGTTGTAGCCTTCACTTTTTGGGTCCTAGTATCAGGACTTCTGTTACTGGGATTTAAATATGCAAGCCAAACCTCAGTCAAAGGAGAAACCAGTTTACAGAATGTGATTCTGAGTGATAGGAGAACGACCACCTCAACCGAAGAGGTTAAACTTATTACCGACAGTGACCTTGATGCCTTTATCTACAATGCTATCGAATCATACGCTAAGCAATATGAGTATGTTGGCGGAGCAGGAGTCATTATGGATGTTGAAACGGGTACTATACTTTCGCTCGTGAGCTATCCTGAAGCTCTTGAAAATAGCACATCTTCATTAAATAAAGTTACAAATGGTCTCTACATGCCTGGGTCGGTTATAAAGCCATTCGTTGCGATTGCTGCACTTTCCGAAGGCATTATTGTTCCAGAAAAGAAAATTTTGAGCACTGGTTCAATTTCATTACCAAATCCGTTCAAGGAGGGTGACGTTACAGTATTTCATGACTGGAAAGCGCATGGGTATGTCGATATGCGAGAAGCGATAGGGGTTTCATCGAATGTGTATTTTTATACGATAGGGGGAGGATTTCAGGATCAAGAAGGTTTGGGCATTGAACGGCTCGAAAAATATCTGCGCCTCTTCGGATTTGGTAGTGCTACTGGCATTGATTTTTTAACCGAAAGTGAGGGCGCTATCCCAAGTCCCGAATGGAAAGCAAAAGAATTTAATGGGGATGCATGGCGTGTGGGAGACACGTACCTCGCGTCAATTGGGCAACATGGGTATGCGGTTACTCCGCTACAGCTCGTGCGAGCAATCGGGGCTATTGCAAACGAAGGGAAGCTCATGACCCCGACCGACAACAACACGAACGCATCACCTGACGAGAACATAGTATTACCAATAAAGAAAGAGCATTTCAAAGTGGTGAAAGAAGGAATGGAATACGCGGTTGTGAACGGAACGGCATCTGGTCTATACCTCGACGGTATATCCGTTGCAGCAAAAACAGGAACCGCGGAGGTCGGTATTGAGAAAAAATTTATTCACTCCTGGATTGCCGGATATTTTCCAAAAGACAAGCCGAAGTATGTATTTGTATTTATCCTCGAAGAGGGGCCACGCGGGGAAGAAGTGGGAGCAGTTGCGCTCACGCGAGAGATATTGCTGTGGGTTAGAGAACACCGACCAGAATATCTGATTTCAAAATAAATGTATCCCGAATTCAGAAATGGTCTCCATTACGTTATGGTATTGCCTGTGTAGAAGTTAAAGATCGGCAAGTAACTTTGCTATACTTATTATAAGTTTAGTAGTAAACCCCTATTACAATATATTTATTTATGAAAAAAATGCACGATGAACTATGCCAAAAGTATTCATGGTATGAAAAATGGCATAGACTTCCACAGACTAGGGTGCTCCATTGGTCTCTGCTTATTATGATGCTTGTACTGTTTGCCAACTTTGTTCTTGCAGTCGGTACGAGTTCTGTTGCTGAACAATATGTATCAACACAGCCGGCAGTGGTTGTGAAAGCACTGTCTTCAACACCATTCTTTGGTTCAGCGGCGCAGGTTAAGCTATCAGAAAAAGCAGTTAAAGCTTTGAGGCGTCACGACGAAGATAAGAGCTTGAGACGCTATAAAATTACGAAGGTGAACACAAAATTACTCGAAGACACAAGCACTCGTGTTGCCCCCCTCTCGCTTGAACTCTTTGATGGAAAAACTATCACGATTGATAAGATGAAAATGGACAATCGTGCAGGCGACAACTATACATGGTATGGAAAAATACGTGAGTTTGAAAAAGGGGAGGCGGTGCTCACAGTGGTTAATGGTCAGCTCGCTGGACAAGTTACCTTAGTAGATGAGGTAACACACACAAGTGGTACTTATACGATTGAGTCCGTAGATGGGGAATTGTATACGCTGCAAGAACATGATTACTCAAATATCCCCGATCATCCAGAACTCGATGTTGAAGCAGACGCAGAATCGGATTTTGTAACGACCATGTCTGCCCCCGATATTGCGACACAGACAACTACGACAGGGGGTACAGCGCAGGGAGATACTGCTGATTTTATTGACATCATGGTGGTATACAGTAATCAGACAGCTGCTGCGGCAGGCACTGCAATCGGCGCACAAATTCAATCAGCGATTGATGTGACAAACAATACTTTTGCAAACACCGGTATTACCACACGACTTCGCCTTGCGTATGCAGGAAGTATTGGGTATGACGAAAGTGGCGATTTTTACACTGACCTTGATCGCATCACAAGTGGTTCGGATGGGTATGTCGACCAAGTACAGACCATGCGCAACACATATGCAGCTGACCTCGTCACACTCTTTGTTGAGAATGGGCAATATTGTGGACTCGGTTGGATTGGTCCTTCACCAAGCTATGCATTCACGGTAGTAAATCGTGGTTGTGCAGGAGGAAACTTGAGCCTCGCACACGAGCTTGGACACAATTTCGGCGCTCTCCATGATCCATATGTGGACCCAAGTACTTCTCCATACGCCTATGGTCACGGCTATGCAAACACCACCGCAGGATGGCGAACGGTCATGGCGTACAACAATGCGTGTGCGGCGGTAGGAAAGTCATGTACACGCATCGGCTATTGGGCAAGTCCAAATGTAACCTATGGTGGACTACCGACAGGTACTGCTGAAAACGGTGGGACACCAACATCAGACGATGCACGCGTCATGAGCATGAACGCGGGTATGGTTGCAAACTTTAAGCTTCTCTCAGGTACAAGTTGTGCACATACCAATCCGACAATCTCGGTTGCTCCAGCGACACAAAACGGTAGTGCCGGACAATCCCTCACCTACAACATTACTGTCGCAAACAAGGATGATAGTGCATGTGCAGGTTCAACATTTGTGGTAACTCCAACACTTCCCGCTGGTCTTATGCAAATACCCTCGACATTGTCGATGACCCTAGAACCAGGGACACAGCAAACACAATCTGTCGTATTAACCTCGGAGGGTTCTTCGGTACCGGCGACATTCACGTTTACTGAAGCAGTACGTAATCTCTCGGTAACAGGCACATACGGGGCGTCCGCGACCGCAAATTATGTCATTATGGCTCGTGATACCACACCTCCAATGGTGTCGATTACAAGTCCTGCCAATGGCACGGTACTTTCGTCACGCAAGGTCAATATCCAAGCAAGCGCTTCAGATGCAAGCGGTATTGCACGTATTGAACTTTTTGTGGACGGGAAACTCATGAGGACATGTAGCTCGGTGACGAGTTGTACGTATAGTTGGACCTACTCAAGGGCGACAGCAGGTGCTCACACCATCAAGGCTGTTGCTATCGATAAATCAACGAATGCAAATAGAGCTGAAACGACCATTTCAGTGACAAAAAAATAGGGTAAAGGAACTGAGATATGAGACAAAAGGTCGCCCTCAAGCGACCTTTTGTGTTTTCCACGTGAATAGCTTTGTATCAAAAATGAGAATCCAATCGACGGGCTCATCCCACGATTGTCTCACAAGCGGTGTTTTACTCATGTGTTCGCTGTATGTAACACCTACTCGAATCCATGTTCGCGGAAGCTCTGAAAGAAACCTGTCGTACCAGCCACCACCTCTGCCATGTCTCGTGCCACTCATATCAAATGCAATTCCTGGAACGAGAATACAGACCTGAGTGTTATGGAGTTCTTCAGCGTATTGTACTCCAAGCGCAAATGGATCCGTGTGTTTATTTTGTGGTACAAGGATACAATTCTTAGCGTGAAGGGAAGGGAGGGGTAGTGTTGTCCACGGAGGTTCATCAGGAAGTGGAGTGTACGCAATAACGGTGGTACAGAATTTTAGTATTTGCTCAAATTCCTCTCGTGCATCTTCATTTTCCATAAAAATACTATATAGAAGAATTAACGGATGTATATGTTGCAAGTAATTATCTATCGAGACTACTCAGTACTTTAAGATACAGGTCTTCCACAATTTTTTCCTGTTTCATGCCCGATTTTGCGTAGTGGTCGAGGCCGGGGGCAGCGTTAATTTCAAGCACCCAATATTCTTCTGGTTGCTTGCTAATATCCCCATTCACCATGAGGTCTACGCCACACAGGCGAAGTCCCATATCTTTCGTGAGCTTTATCGCAATCTTCTTAAAATCCGGATGTACCACGTCGGTCACGTCAACCGAGTCACCTCCAGTTGAGAGATTCGCGTTGTCGAGGAGAAAAATCTGGACACCATGTTGGGGAACTGAATCAAAAGAAAAATCTTGGCGTAAGAGTTTATTTGCGATGCGTGGGTCGTTAATCTTAATGTGGGTATCACGCAAGTCGTCATTGAATTCACTTTGTTTTTGTGTGAGTAACTCTCTGATGGTTGAGGTACCATTCCCCGTTATGCTGAGTGCTACACGCTCGTATGCAGAGATAACCATATCATCGAGCACTACAAGGCGATAATCCTTTCCGGGGACGAGCTTTTGCACGAGCGCAACCTTGTCTCGCTTAAAGATGGTACGCATACCTTTGTAAAATTCTTCTTTGGTGTGAACGAGTGCAACGCCGGTACCCTGACTCCCGCTGTTTGGTTTGATAATGACGGGGAAGCCAAGCTGTTCTGCATATACATATGCGTCATCAATTTTGCGACCTTCGACCCGAATCGCATCTGCCCACCTATCAGAAAAAAATGTTTTACTACCTGGAACAATGGGGTACCCCATCCGTTCCATAAATAAGTTTGCGTAGTCTTTATCTTTGGCGATGTCGGACGAACCCACCGGATTGAGGTCAACGGTGTTGTATCTAAAATATGATTTTTTCCCACTTTTGAAAACAATCTGACCAACCATGTTCCAGTGTGGTTCTAGAAAAACAGTTGCTCCGATTAGTGGGGCGATTTTATGGAGAAGCTTCCCCAGAAGTAATGATTCTCGTTTTCGTTTCATGATTGATAGTGGAAGCATACTACAGCATTTAGGTGAAAAGGGTAGGTGAGTGAATAGATATAAAGACGGCCGGACGCTTTGCGTCCGGCCGGTACGACCATCTCCCTACCGATAGTGAATTCCTACCCACTCCTGGTCAAGAGTGAAGAACAGAAGTGTTTTCCGAAGTGCCACGCTGAGGTTCTCGAGATGTACATCGGTCCACCTATTGGTATCTCGCGGAACAATCATTTTAAAGAACGCTGTGGTTCGAAAACGACGGAGAGCATCCTCATCGCCTGGCCAAGGTGTCCAACCATCTTCTCCTTGTTTAAGCATGATGATGTTATCAGTCGTATTCGAGACAACTTTCTTAACCATCGCGAGGTCCTCGGGCGAAACACAGTGTTGTGGGGTATCACGCACTTTTTCACTCCTCGTAAGAATACTAAAAAGAAAAAAATGAGCTATGTAACTATCGTTCACGTTTAGCATCGTATGGTACATATGCATGAACCATGATGAGACCATACCATTCAAAATAATTTTTTGCAAAATTCTTCGGTGAGTTCAGTGTATAAAAACGACGGCCATTGCTGGCCGTCTCATTTCAGTGATCATATTTATTTTCTCACAATTTCATAGCAGGACTTTGGAACAAAGAGTAGTCCTTTTGGTTGATTGAGCCAGTAACACGCTTCATCGGTAAGCTTGTGCACATTGAAAACTCGAGATATCTCAGTCACCGGAACATAGCATCCGTCCCGTGGATACGATTCTGCCCAATCGAGGTTTCTCCTGAGGAGATTCTTGACCGCATCTGGGTCAACCTTGAAAATGAGATACAGAAGTGCCGCACAATGTGCGTACGTATGTGGTTTGTCAGGAATGACATCAACGATACGAATTTTTATCATCACGTACTCCACGGTGGTTGAGGAACAGCTCTCTTTGTGATACCAAGAATCGCGGAGATTGTAAACCACCGTGTACCAAGAACATACGGCGTTCTTGGTAAAGTTATTGAAGAAGCTGTATATAAAAAGAAATACAAAAAAGAAAGCGCCCCGTGTTTTAGACGGGGCGCGAGAGGACCTGCGAAGAACTGATCAGGCTGTGGCAGTCTGACGACGCCGACCGAGGCCGACAGTTGCGAGCATACCAATGCCGAGGAGTGCGAACGTGGACGGCTCAGGGACAGCATGCGACATGAGTCGAACGTCATCGAGGAGCAAGTAGGATTGGTTTGCGTCATCCCCCACATTCCATGCATTTACCGACAGGCGGTACTTGCCGGGCACGAGCTCAGTCGTGAGCTGGTTCCAGTCCATGGTTCCATAATTACCCGCGGACTGCACACTCGCTTGGAACTGGAGCTGTAGACTATATGTCGCATAGTCAACCAAGGTGACCCAGACCTGGTCATTAAAGGGCAAATAATCCCCAAAACTCGTTCCAACCCGCATGCTGAAGGTGGAAGGCGTGGTTACCCAGAAATCGATAACTCGAATGGAGAGGTAATTGAACAACCCTGACTGAACCACCCCAAGGTAATTTCCATCCTTCGGGAAGAAGACGGTGTTGTCGTTTCCGATGGATTCAAACAGCGACGTCGTCATGAAGCGGTACGGATCTTGATGCAGGTCATCGTAATAGATTGACTGCCATTCCGGATTCCATCCCCCTTCGAACGAATCGATGAGGACGTCGGCCGTCGCGGAGACGGTAATCCCGAGTGAAAGGACGAGTGTTGAAAAGAACAAGCAAATCTTTTTCAAGGTCTTTCTCCAAAGAAAAAGCCTGGAGGATTCCAGGACTATCTATATTGTAGCATTATATTAAAAAAAGTCAATAACTTGCTGTTTTTGGCTAGATATGGGGTATATTCACCCCGATACATAGTATGAATGGTGCTATAATTTAGCCATATTTAGCTAATTTTATACGTGTGGAACAAGAAAAAAATGTTGTTCCGCAGGGAAATACTCCCGCGGAAGTGGAGGCCCCGAACACTCCGCAGGTAGTAGAGAAGGAGGTTGTTGCCCCTTCTCCATCTTCGCTCGAGGAGAAACCTACACCAGTAGGTTTGATGATGCAGTGTAAGCAATGGTTTCAAAATCATGCTCGTATTTTTTATGGCGTGCTCCTCCTCATACTTCTCGTTGTACTTGCATCCATTGCGTATATATATCGACCAACAGAAGTTCCACAAGCAGTAAAGCAATTCACTAACGTCTATTCTTTTGTTCCCGAAAAAATTTCAAAAAGCGCTTTCATACCGATTACCTTACCCAAAGGTGTAAATAAAACAGAGGCGCAATCTGCGATTACCTTTAGTCCCGAACTCAAGGGTTCATGGGTTACTGAAACTGATGATGGTGTTGTCGTGTTTGATCCGGAGGACACACTCCGAAGTGGAGTCTACTATGCGGTGAATATGGATACGGGGAGTGTGCAGATGTCGGGCGATTTCTATGTTGATGAAGACCCACAGATTCAATCAATTTTCCCCGTAGCGGGGAGTGAGACAAATGAAGATTCTGAAATCACCATCATGTTTAATCGACCGATGGTACCACTCACGACACTCACGACACTCGAGTCAATTGCATTACCGATTACTATCACTCCGGAGACAAAAGGACGATTTAAATGGATAAGTACCCGAAGTTTACAATTCATTCCAGAGACTACGCTCGTTCCTTCTTCAAATTACACGGTTGTAATCGGAGATGGACTCATTTCAGTGGATGGACTTCGTGTTGCGCCACAGACGCACTCATTTGTCACTCGACCACTTCGCTACACCTATAACTCGCAGGATGGCGTCGGGTACCGCTCGCCGATTGTGATTGAGTTTAACCAGCCAGTTGATCTCGAGCGAACAAAGAGTCGCGTGACTGTAACGCGTGCTGACGGTGCGACTCTTGATACGGTCATTACCTATGGTGAGACGAGTCACTACAATTGGGAAACAGGGAAGACAACGGTAACCGAAAACCAGAGTTCACTCTTCATATACCAAAAAGAAGATACCCATGGACGAGAGCGACTCTGGGATTTTAATACTACGTATACCGTCAATATAGGAGGTGCATCACCCATCGCGGGGAATCTTGATTTGGATTCACAAAAGACCTTTAGCGTATCGGTGCCGAATATTGTGGAATCGGTTATTCCGGAGTCTGATAGAACACATCTTGTGCGCACTGATTTCTTTGATCCTGAAGGAACGCTAAAGATTCGACTATATGAGGATGTCGACAAAGAACGCTCACGTATTTTGGGGAAAGGAATTCATCGTATTGAGTACGATGAAAAATGTAAGGTGGATGGGAAGGGTGAGGAAGTAATGCTTGGGAACACGTGTGAAAAGGAAGCTGATAAGCGAACGCTCATCATCAGCTTTAATAAGGATGCATTTGGTCTTGATGAACAGTTCACGATTACGCTCGACCGTATGGTTACACCCGATGGTTTTCGTATTAACGCTGAGCCTATAGAGATTGCACTTCGTACCTACCCACTCTTTATGGTGTTCCGCACCCTTCCCGATGAGGGTGGTGTGAATGCAGCACTCAATGAAATCACCGTGTGCTCGAATGCGCCCCTTAAGGGTCCGAGTGAAGAAGAGAAACTTTCATCGTTTATTCAAACGAGTGGATATATCGTCTTTGGCCGCTGGTCAGAGTCAATATTTGTTGGCTTTGATTACAACTCGAATTATTACAAGTGTAAGGGAGGTGAATTTCAAACCACCATACCGTATGGACTCTTGCCGGAGACCGATTACAGGGTGGAACTATCACTCGCTGATGTGTTCGGCAGAAAAGCAGATAAAGATATTGCATTTAAAACCACCACCGCGAGTGAACAGTATGTGCACTTCTACAACATGCAGGATCAGTACAATGTGACAAAGCCTGAACGCACCAAGCTGACCTATGCCGTTGAAAATCTTGAATATGTCGATATGCATATCTGCAAGATGACGCCTGAGACATTCCTTAAACGAACGGTAGAGCAGTATTCTTATACGGAAGCACCGAGCGACGGAGAATGTATCCAGGTGGTACGAAATCATATCGAATTACCACATCGGTATTGGGTCAACAACTACTTCCAAGTTGACCTCCATAATTATTTTGCAGATACGCGTGGGCACTATGTGATTACATTCTCGCATCCTCTTTTTGTCACCGAGAACGGATGGTATGAATATGGAACGAGGGGATGGAAAACGGAAAGTGTTCCCGCATACGACCGCACGATGCTCAGTGTGACAAACCTTGCGGTGGGAAGGAAAGCGGTTGAGCGCAATGATTATGGCTGGAGTGAATCTTCAAATCCACAAAATGATGCAGTCCTCAATAAGAAAGTAGCAGAGAGCAGTAATCTCTATTGGGTAAATTATAGTTCTTCACTCACACCAGTTCTTGGTGCTACGGTGAGTCAATACACGAGTGGCGGTGAGTCAAACTCATTTTTACGCGGATTATTAGGGGTAACTGATAGCTCAGGAATTGCACGAGTAAAAACTGAAGAGCGACTTGCGGGAGCGGTTGTTCTATCAGGTACCGATAGTGCCGTGGTGACTGATTGGGCAGACAAGCTTTCATACGTTGGTCCGGTGCAAAATGCATCACGTACATACATCTACACCGATAGACCAATCTATCGTCCGGGGCACACTGTATATGTTCGCGGTATCGATAGAATTGGGTTTGATGGTACTTATGAAGTGTGGAGTAAAGATGAGGTGCCACTCACGGTGTATGACTCTATGGGTACGGTAATCTATGACACGAAGCTTCGGGTGAGTAAGTACGGTACGTTCAACACGGAGTTTGAACTTCCTGCGGATGCGCCACTTGGTACGTACAACATTAATGCTTTCAATCAAAGTACATGGTTTAGTGTCGAGGAATATGTTCCTGCAGCCTTTAAGCTCGAGGCAAAGACCGATAAGGAAGAATATGTAAATGGGGACACGATGAAGCTCGACGTGCAGGCAGACTACTACTTTGGTGTACCACTCAGTGAAGGTACGGTGTCCTATGCGGTCACCGCTCAGGATTACTACTTCGATCGTTACACCGATGAGTACTTTAACTTCGGAAGTGACTGGTACTATTGCTACTCATGTGGGTATGGTGATGATTTCCTTTTCCGTGGTGAAGCATTCATTAATGCGCAGGGTAGTGCCCATATTGAGCGCACGCTCAAACTCAGTGATTATTTCAGTGATGATTCAGTGGGAAGTAAGCTCGTAACGGTTTCGGTTACTGCAAAGGATATTAATGGGCGCTCCATCTCAATGCAGAAATCGTTCATTGTGCACAAGGGCGACTTCTATATCGGTGCAATCACTGACACGTACTACACGGGTGTAAATAGCCCCATAAATCTTCGAGTCAAAACGGTAGATACACAGGGTAAACCGGTGCTCATTCGCAACATGACACAAACGATTTCGAAAGTCACCTGGGAGACCTTCAAGCGACAAGAAGTTGATGGTGGATTCTACTATCGTTCCGAAAAACGTCTCACCGAAGTCAAAAAAGAAGATATCAGCACCGACAAAGATGGGAATTGGCAAGGCTCATTCTCGCTTCCTGATGAAGGTCAGTATGAGGTGACAGTCACCAAAACAGATGAAAAGGGAAATGTCATCGATACGACAACGAGTGTATACATCTACGGTGATGAGGCAGTACCGGTGCCACCAAATAATAACTATGAGCTCGACCTCGAGGTTGAGCGACCGAATGTCAGTGTGGGTGATACAGGGTCAGTACTCATTAAGTCACCATACGACCACGCAAAGGTGCTCATTACCGCAGAGCGCGGGACGCTCTATGATTACTGGATTAAAGACATTACCGGGGGACTGTACCTCCATGAATTCCCCATTACGAGCGGGTATGCTCCCAATGTCTTTATTTCCGCACTCGTACTTTCGAGTGACCCTGAAGTGAAATATGGGTCTACTGAATTCCAAGTGAATAAAGATGAACACGTGCTTGATGTCGAGGTGACGTCAGATAAAGCATATTACCTTCCGGGAGAGACGGTAACGCTCACCGTTCAAACCAAGGATAATGTAGGGAAACCAATACCTGCTGAAGTCTCACTCGCTGTTGCGGATTTGTCGGTTCTTGCACTCAAGGGGAATCCAAAGAAAAACCCACTTGAATTTTTCTATAACGGATTCCCACTCTCTGTTTCAACGGCAAGTAACATCAAAAATATTCTTCACGAAATTGATATTCCGCTCGGAACAAAGGGTGGGGGAGGTGCGCCTGAAGACCTTGCCACAAAAAAGCGTGGACTCTTTAAGGATACTGCATTTTGGAATGCATCAGTCGAGACCGATAGTTCTGGGCATGCGCAGGTAACGTTTACACTTCCTGATAACCTCACGACGTGGCAAATTGAGTCAGTGGGTATCACCGAGGATACTAAGATAGGTGTCGACTACGATGAGTTCACCACGAAGAAAAATCTCATGGCCATTCCGCTCAAGCCTCGTTTTGTGGTTCCGGGCGATACCTTCATGCTCGGCGCAA
This sequence comes from uncultured Candidatus Saccharibacteria bacterium, assembly GCA_964593375.1. Classification (GTDB taxonomy): domain Bacteria; phylum Patescibacteriota; class Minisyncoccia; order Phycocordibacterales; family UBA918; genus Damh-18. The sequence goes on from CAZQIF010000010.1 coordinate 29,562, forward strand.
AAGTATTCAACCAAACTGATAGTGATGCAAAGGTTGATGTAAAACTCGATAGCTCGACACTTACATTTACGGACGGAAAGGAGGATACTGTTTCGATTAAGGGTGGTGAAACTAAGACGGTATATTTTGAAGTTTCTGCACCACTTAATAAGCGCAGAGGAGAACACACGTTCACCTTTACGGCATCCTTTGGAAACCTTGTTGATGCAGTTGAACAGTCGATTGCGATTACACCGAATACAACCTATGAAACGGTTGCAACGGCAAACATGACAAGTAGTCCGGAGTCGATGGAATATCTCTATATTCCTAAGGAAGTAGTAAGTGGTGATGGTGGTCTTACGATTCATGCGAATGCAACGCTCGCAGTCTTTATGACCGATGCACTCACGTACATGGCAACGTATCCGTACGGATGTAGCGAACAACTTGCAAGTGCACTCAGTACTATCGGAATTCTACAGAAAGCACTTACGGTACCAAATGTGAGTGGAAAGTTTGAAACGATTGAGTATGAGGGTGTCACGTACACTGTTGCAGATGTGGTTACGGAAGGGCTTGGTAAAATCTACGAGACTCAAAATGGAGCGGGAGGCTTCGCGTACTATAAAGGACTTGACCCTAGTGTTAGTCTCACCATGCACGTTCTTATTGCACTCACAAAACTGAAAGAAGCTGGGTTTGAGGTACGGGAAGATGTTATAACACGTGCAATCGAATATATTCAGTCAGATATATTGGTGCACCGTATACTCTATGACAATGAAATGGTGATTCTTGCAGAATATGCACTTCGCGAGGCAAACGGAAATCAATCAACCAAACTTACCGAGGATGTCGCGAACATCATTAAAGATAAGGCCTTCCTTAATGAAAAAATTAGTAGCATGTCACTTGCGTATCTCGCTATTATGACTGCAGACGGGTGGAGTAATAGTGACAAGAAGCGGGTCTACGATACTCTACTCAACCGGATTGATATTGATGGAAGAGGGGCGTATCTAAAGTCAAACGGAGCGCCCTACTATAGCTACTTTGAAACCCCCACGAAAGACACCGCATTACTCCTCAAGGCGTTTGTCGCCCGCGGAGACGACCATCCCCAGACTGGAAATGTGCTCAGGTGGCTCCTTGCGAGTCGTGATGTTAATGGTGTGTGGGGTTCAACACAAAACACGTTTGTGGTCGTTGATGCAATGGTTGATTATCTTATGTGGAAGCATGAGAGTGAAGCCCGCTTTAATCTCACCGCGAAACTTGATGGTGAAGACATCTTTGACCATGAGTTTAACGCGACTAACGTCTTTAGCACCTTCACCCACTTTATCTCAATTGATGACATTGTGCGTGAGAAGCTTGTTCCACTTCAATTCACCCGCGAAGACTTAAACAATCGTGAGAACAATCTCTACTACGATATGAGTCTCAAGTACTTCTTGCCAGTAGAGTCACTACCACCACGCGATGAGGGTATTACGATTACGCGTGGATTGTATGCACTTGATGACGCAAAGGGAACAACACCACTTACGCAGGCAAAGGTTGGCGATGTAGTACAGGGGAAGCTGACCATCATGACCCCAGGTGCGTATTCGCACGTGGCGATTGAAGATATGATTCCTGCGGGGTTTGAAATTGTGAATCAAAACTTAGACACAGAGCAAGGTGCGATTGAATCACAGGGCCAACCACTTGGCATTCGTCAGACCGATAACGAAGAAGAAGGGTTTATTACGCGGGCTGTTGACCGGGTCACCTCTTTCTTTGAAGGAGAGCAAACTGCGCAAGTGTACGACTCATGGAGTATTGACGGAGGGTACTATGGGAATGAAACCGAAACATACTCACGAACACTGTATCCAACACACATAGAATCACACGATGATCGCGTATTCCTCTATGTTGAGTCGCTCGCTCCTGGTGTCTACGAGTATACCTACTACCTCCGCGCACTCGTGCCCGGAACCTTTAAGTATCTTCCAGCGCGTGCTGAAGAACTCTACTTCCCAGAAGTCTTTGGACGAACGAGTGGTGCAACCTTTACGGTTACTGAGGGAGAGTAACGGAAATCTGTAGGTATTCTGTTTGGTTACTCACCCTATCGTATGCACGAACTTCATACCCCCCGAGTGCCTCCGGGGTGAAGTTTGTGTCTTGTGATTCGGTAATCTCATTACCGTTTATACTCCATACCACAAGGACACGAGATTTAAGCGGAATAACGGTATTTTCTGTGTATTCAAAGGTATCACCTTCATGAGGACTCAAAATGAGATGGTTTTCAAGGAGAAGCAACTCGTGTTCGCTCACCACGTCATCGGGTAGACCCCACTCGAGCGTTGCACCAAAGGGAATACGACGAAGAAATTTTTCAGGGAAAGTTTTCTCTTTGTAATAGGGAGTTTGACTCATGTACTCCATAACATCGTGCCAAATAGTGCCAGCCCCTGATTGGCCTGTTACTTGTTCGAGTGGTTCATTTTCGCTGTTCCCGAGCCATACGCCAACAACATAATCGGGGGTATATCCAACAACCCAACTATCATGAAAATCGCGTGACGTTCCTGTCTTTACTCCATACTCGGGTATGGTGAGGTTCAAATTGCTCTTTAGTCCGAACTGACTCACCCCTGTAAGTCGGTCGCTAATAATTGCATGTACGAGTTCAACATATTTTGGTTCCACAACAGAGATAGTTTCATCTATGTGTGATTGCGGCGGAAGTTTCAATTGTTTTTCACCAGTTCTCATGAGTACATGGAGTGGAGCGATGGTCCCACTTCGTGGAAAGACGGTGAAGTAATGCGAAAGGGTGAGTAAATCCATCTCGAGTCCACCGAGCGCAATACCATACTGGTAGCTTTGAAGTGGCTGGATTGGTTCAAAGCGGAGCGTATCCTGAAGAAATGTATAAAAGGGTTCAAGCCCAATATACTCAAGCACCTTTACGGTCGGAACATTGAGGCTGTTGCTGAGGGCTTCGTGAAGCGTTACTTCACCATGGTATGTACCATCGAAGTTTTTTGGATAGAGAGGGAATCCAGTTGCAATAGGGTATTTGTACTCTCGGTCATCGACCTTTGAATAGGGTCGAAGGCCCTTTTCGAATCCCTTAAGATAAATGAGAGGTTTAATGGTTGACCCAATAGGGCGCGGTTCGAGTGCCATATTAATTTGACCGCCACTCACGGTTTGTGTTGGGTCGGGACTTCCTACCATCGCAATAAGTTCAGATGTTTTTGCATCAATGACAACAACTGCACCATTTCGTGCACCACGCTCTCGCTCACTCTGAATACGGAGCGCAAGTATTCTGCGAATCGCTTCTGTGAGAGACTCATCAATGGTGGTGGTACATGTTCGATTGCAGTCAATACCAAGCGAAGTAAGTTCGAATGCACTCGGACGTTTAAAGCTATACGCTTTGGTAACTTGGGGCTCTTCAAAACCATCGGTAATACTCAGTCGATTATGGAGTGCGCGAGCATATTCTAAATTTTCCTCTTTCCAAGGGTTTCTTGTGCTTGGGTGTGAGAGTGTGGCAAGAAGTGAGAGTTGTTCGCTTGTTCTAGTTTCACCGAGCGGTTTATTAAAATATGCGCGACTTCCAGATTCAAACCCCTGCACCTGATTACCGAGAAATACCGTGTTTGCGTACATGAGAAGAATTTCATCCTTACTCGTGAAGAGCTCAAGACTTACGGCATACACACTTTCGATAAGTTTGTTTTTGAGTGAACGTTTTGATTCTGTCCCAAGAATATTTTTAGTTAGCTGTTGGGTAAGGGTACTTGCTCCACCCGCATCCCCGTTTTTTATATAGTGTCCGACTGCGCGAAGGGTACTGAGCGGATTGATGCCAAGGTGATAGTAAAAAAAACGGTCCTCCTTTTTAATCAGGAGTTCTGCAAAATTTTGGGGAATGGAAGTAAGTTCGTATGCATAATGACCTTTTGTATTTTCTGTGATGGTAATGGGTATACCATTCCTATCGAACGTGACCACAGACAGGAGTGTCTCATAGCGTTCTTTTCCGTCTTGGGCAACAAGATATGCGCCGATACCGACGAGACACAGCACAGCAACAACAACGACAGTCACTCCCCGAACATGTAATCGTAGTGTGTCGTAGAAACTCTTCAGAAATGTATACTGCATGCGCTAGGCTTTCTTTCGTTTGAAATAGAGGTACCCAAAGAAAAATACAAATAGGAAAACGCCAAAAACTTCGACAATAGATTCGACTGATGTTGACTGCGTGATGAGTGAATGGAGGAACTCAGTTCCCACAAAGCCTACATAGAGATACACACCATCACGAATAATGGTGCCGACAAAGGTTGCGATAATAAAAAGTTTGAAGGGTATTTTGAGGAGCCCTGAGCCAATGGAAACAAGTGAACTCGGGACAATGGGAAGTGCGCGAAAGAAGGTAAGGAGAAGGTAATCACGCCACCCGTTTCCAAATTTCTTCCCAAAGGCCGTGACGTCTTCGGTCGTAACGCCAAAGAATCTCCCAAACTTTTTCATTATAAAATCTTCCGCTCCATATGAAACGTAATAGACAACGATTGCTCCGAGTGATTTTCCACATGCCGCAATGAGCGTAAGTATCACGAGGCCACCGAGTGTATACCCATTTACTGAGGCAAAGCTTCCGGTGAGCATCATGACTGAAGGGGAGGGAATTGGTGCAATAACTTCCTCAATAAAGGATGCAATAAAGGCAAAAAGCTCCAAAGGGAGTGAGTGTATGTATGAAAGCAGTATTTCCTCGAGATGTGAAAACATACTCAAATAGTATAACAGGTAATCTTCTTGACCTATACCCCTAGGGGGTATATACTCTATCCATGCAAAAAGAACACACACATGCAAGGACATCAAATGAAAAATTAATGCGCCGTCTTAAGATTATTGAGGGACAAGTTCGCGGGCTTCAAGATATGCTCGCAAAAGATACCTATTGCATCGATATCATTACGCAAACTTCAGCAGTAAAACAGGCGCTCTCGGGAGTTGAAGATGCACTTATGGAAGGACATCTTGGCACTTGTCTTGTGCATCAGATTCAGGAAGGGCAGAGTAAAAAGGCAGTGGAAGAAATTCTCAAGGTGTATCAATTAAAGCGCAAGTAATTTTGTAATTGTTTCAATATGTCAAAAATATCAGTGTATCTCGCAGGAGCACTCATGATTATTACTGGAATTATCGGTGTTGGTATTGGGTATTCGCTCACTCCTCAATATACACTTTCTATGTATGACAAAAACATCATGAATCTTGGACAGGCCGATGCATGGCTTGATCTTCGCTACGTGAACGCCATGATTTCGCACCACAAAGGTGCGGTACTTCTTGCCGAGGAGGCAGAAAAAAGTGAACGTCGCGAAGTTGCTGACCTTGCACGTGAAATCCAGAAAAATGAGCCGGTACTCATCCAAGAACTCTATGCTTGGAAGAAGGAGTGGTATGGTGATATAAAAACGGTAGCAGACCCAGTCGTTCCGCAACTCGGGACGTATGATGAAACATTCGATTTGCGATTCCTCAACGCACTCATTGCGCATCATGAAAATGGTATCCGTATGACACAAGACGTGCGCTTCAAATCAAGTAGGGGAGCAGTGCTCGATAATGCAAACGCCGTTGAACTATTTCTCTCACAGAGTGGTGAAATGCTTAAGCAGTGGAGAAAATCTTGGTACGGAATTTAATCAGTATGAAAGGAAATATATATAAAATTGAGGGGATGCATTGTGCGAGTTGCGCAACCATTATAGGAAAACAGCTCAAAAAACTTGAAGGCGTTCATGATGTACAGGTGAACTTTGCGACCGAGAAGGCGATTATTGACTATGATAGAACGGCTGTTGATGTAGCTCGTATGAATAGTGAAATTGAAATGCTTGGATATTCCATTGTTACCCCGAAGACTGAAAATGCTACCGACACGATAACAAAAAACGATTTTATGAAAGAGTCACAAGCAAAAACGGAATTTGTGCTTCCGCTCGCACTCTTCATCTTTTTCGTCATGATGTGGGATATCAGTGCCCGAACTTTTGCATTTATCCCGAATTTCCCGATTCCCATGGAACTCATGAACATCATCACGATGGTTCTTGCAACCATCGTGCTGTTTTGGATTGGAAGACCGTTCATGCTTAGTGTTACGCGCTTCATTCGGTACCGTGTGGCGAACATGGATACACTCATTGGCATTGGGACACTAAGCGCATATCTCTACAGCACGATTATTACGCTCATTCCACAGGTACGAACATTGATTCAGGTACCCGAGTACACCTACTTTGATGTGGTGATTGTAGTTATTGGATTTGTGACGTTTGGAAAATATCTCGAGTCACGTTCAAAACAAAAAACAGGCGAAGCAATATCAAAACTCTTTGAGCTTCAGGCAAAAACCGCTCTCGTGCTACGTGGCGGTACTGAAATTGAAATCCCACTTGGTGAAGTGGTGGTTGGCGATGTGATTATCGTGAAGCCCGGAGGAAAAATTCCTGTCGATGGCCGAATTATAGAGGGCACTACTTCGATTGATGAATCAATGATTTCCGGAGAATCGATTCCTGTTGATAGAAGTGTTGGAGAATTAGTTATTGGTGCAACCATAAATAATCAGGGGAGTATTCAGTATGAAGCGACAAAAGTTGGCGGAGATACACTCCTCGCACATATCATTCGCATGGTGGAGGAAGCGCAAGGTTCCAAAGCCCCGATACAGGCGCTCGCTGACCGAATTTCAAGTATTTTTGTTCCCGTTGTACTTCTAATCGCCTTCGCGACACTCGTACTCTGGCTTACCGTGGGTGCTTTGGTGCTCGGCTCATCGCTCGCGATTTCATACGGCATACTTTCATTTGTGGGAATACTCGTCATCGCGTGTCCGTGTGCTCTCGGGCTTGCGACGCCGACCGCGATTATTGTTGGTGTTGGAAAGGGTGCGGAACATGGGATTCTTATTAAAGATGCAGAAAGTCTTGAGATGCTTGCAAAGATAGATACGATTGTGATGGATAAAACGGGGACAATCACGAAGGGCACACCCGAAGTTACTGATGTGGTGGTACTCGGTAAAGAGCACACAGAAGCAGAAGTACTTTATTTTGCAGGAAGTGTTGAAAAACTTTCAGAACATCCACTTGCTGAGGCAATTGTGAAGCGTGCAGAAAAAGGGGGAAAAGCATTGTCATACGCAGAAAAATTCGTTGCACATGAAGGTGTCGGTGTGGAGGCATATGTTGATTCAGTTCATGTGTTTGTCACAAAGCCAGACTGTAAAGAAAAAGACGAAAATCGAGTCGCTCTTGAAGCAGAAGGAAAGACGGTTGTTGAGGTGAATCTTGACGGGAAGAAGGCAGGGTACATTGCACTTGCTGACACGCTCAAAGATGAAGCAAAAGAAGCAGTTCATAAACTCCACTCGCTCGGAATTAAGGTTATTATGCTTACGGGTGACAATGAACGCGTGGCGCGTCATATTGCGAAGGAGGCAAATATTGATACGGTGATTGCCGAAGTCTTGCCACACGAGAAGGCAAGCAAAATTGAAGCTCTTCAAAACGAAGGCCATATTGTTGCGATGGCGGGAGACGGCATTAATGATGCACCCGCACTCACACAAGCGAACGTTGGTATTGCGATGGCGACGGGCACCGATATTGCGATTGAATCAGCAGGGGTTACGTTACTCAAGGGAGATATTACCAAAATTGCCAAGGCAGTGACGCTTGGAAAGAAGACCATGCGCACCGTGAAGCAAAACCTCTTCTGGGCGTTTATCTACAACATTGTTGGCATTCCCATTGCGGCAGGAGTACTTTTCCCGATGTGGGGAATTGTGCTCAACCCTATATTTGCCGGGCTTGCCATGGCGGGAAGTAGTGTGTCGGTGGTACTTAATGCGCTCAGATTAAAAGCAACACGACTATAATTTTATGAATACACAAACATACACATTTCATGTAGAGGGCATGCACTGCAAGGCATGTAGTTTACTTATCGAAGATGAACTCAGTGGTCTTCCAAAGGTTGAATCTGCGGTGGTCAAACTAAATGACAATACTCTTTTGGTCACGGGTGAGTTCGAGAAAATGACCGAAGCAGAAATTGCTGAGATGCTTACAAAACCGATTTCCACACACGGGTATGGAATATCAGTTGCAAAGCAAGAGGATATCAAGAATTGGTCTGATTTCAAATTTGCTCTTCCGATTGCTGTGGGATTTATTCTTGTGTTCATTCTGCTCCAAAAAGCAGGAATCGTGAATTTGGTGGGGACAGGAAGTGTCACGTATGGTACTGCGTTTGTGGTTGGTATTGTTGCGTCACTCTCGACCTGTATGGCGGTCGTCGGTGGTCTTTTGCTCTCCATGTCGGCGACATTTGCGAAAGAAAGGAGTGCACTTTTACCGCAGACACTTTTCCATGTCGGGCGCATTGTTTCATTCTTCATTCTCGGAGGCGTTATTGGTGCAATTGGTACCGCATTTACTCTCAGTACCGTTGCTACATTTGTGCTCGGCGTCTTGATTGGTCTCGTTATGCTCATACTCGGTATCAATCTTCTTGACGTTTTTCACGGCGCGAAAGCATTCCAAATTGGTATGCCAAAGTTTTTAGGAAAGCTTGCGCTTGGGGTTTCAAAGTTTAATCACACGCTCACCCCACTCCTCGTTGGTGTGCTGACATTCTTTTTGCCGTGCGGATTCACGCAGTCAATGCAACTCTATACACTTGGAACGGGTGGCTTTATGGCTGGCGGACTTACGATGCTCGCGTTTGCGCTTGGTACATTTCCAGTCCTTGCCCTCATTAGCTTTAGTTCATTCAGTATTCAGAAAAGCAGTTATGCCGGTGTTTTCTTCAAGACTGCCGGACTAATCGTGATTGCATTTGCCCTCCTGAATATTATTAATAGTTTTGTGGTGATTGGAGTATTATCACCAGTGTTCACCTTTTAGGATATAATCACTTCTATGAAAGCAACTACGGTAGCAATAATATTGAGTGTGGGCATTCTCGGCGCAGCGATTATCTTTTCGCGTGGCGGAGGAAATACTGAACCAAAGACCATTACCGCACCAAAAGAAAATAATGTGACCATTGTTGACGGCAAACAAATTATTGAGATTGATGCGAAGGGAGGTTATCTGCCACGGAAGAGCGTTGCTAAAGCGGGTATACCCACCATCATTAAATTCAATACGGCAAACACGTTTGACTGTTCGTCATCGATTCGTATTCCAAGTATGAAAATTTCGCAGGGGCTCCCCTCGAGTGGTTCTACTGATATTGATGTGGGTACTCCATCTGCAGGCCCTCTTGAGGGGAGCTGTGGCATGGGGATGTATCCGTTTGAAGTCGACTTTCAGCCGTAATTTTCTTTAAAAGAATCCCTCGGTATAGAGCTGTGAACTTTCTATACTTGCGTCACGGAGCATTTTCCAAAGTGATTTGGTGAAATCGGTTGAACCACAGATGAAGAAGTCAGTATCTTTTGAGTTTTTGATGTGGGGGAGTATTGCGTCGGCCGTCATTCTGCCTGTGTGCATACTCGAGTCCTCAGGAGTTTCTTGAGTCAAGAAATATTCAATTGTTAGATTTGGAAATGATTTTGCGAGTTCATCGAGTTTTTCTTTAAAGATGATATCGGCGGTAGTTTTGTTTGAATAAAATAGAAAAATATTTTTTGAAAAGTTTGCTCGTGCCAAGGTTTCAATGATACTCATGCAGGGCGTGATACCAATGCCTCCCGCGACAAATGCAAGGTCGTGTACCTCTTCTGGGTCTGGATAAAAGAATCCGTAGGGGAGAGAGGTGGTGAGTGTGTCACCAACCGTATGTGAAAGTAGTGCTTTCGAAAACGCACCCATTTCTTTTATGGTAAGACAGACAGCCTCATCGAGTGGGCTACTTGAAATGCTATATGATTTTCCTTCAACGGGTTCAAAATTGGGGAGTTGTACCGTGAGGTACTGGCCAGCTATAAACTCCAGGCGCCCACTTTCTGCTTCCAGTACTAGAGTTTTAACGCGAGGTGCTTCCTCGCGTATCTCGGTAATCTTCCATGCGCACGTATCACTCATGTTTTTTTGTTTCGTTTTCGTAATCGAGGACCGCCTCGCGCAGTGCTTGGTGACCGAGTACCGAGCAGTGATATTTTCTATCGGGAAGTCCGCCAAGTCGTTCGAGAATTGCCTCAGGCATGAGGCGTTTAGCATCGCGGAGTGTCATACCACCATTTTCTGTTGCCATGACCGACATCATAGAGGTTGAAGCAATGGCTGATGCACACCCGAACGTGCGCCAGACACATTCTTTGATGCGGAGCGTTTCTTTGTCGACCTTAATCCACACCACCATCATGTCACCACACGCTGGGCTTCCGACGACACCGACCCCGTCGCACTCATACTCGGTGTCATTGATGAGCATATTACGCGGGTTTATAAAGTGGTCTTTCACCACGTCACTATAGAGCCATGAAGTAGCATCGCTTCCGCATGCAGTTACATCAGGAATGTTTTCTGGTTTTTCTTTCATATACGCTTAGGGATGGGAGATAGTGATTCAAGTCGCTCGACTGATATCGTAAGGGCAATCAGTGTTTTCTCCAAATCTTCCTTCGTTGTTTCTCTACCTAAGGTCAGGCGCAGACTCCCATGTATGAGTTCGTGTGACTGACCGATTGCGCGGAGCACATGCGATGGCGCAAGGTCGCGTGCATTGCATGCTGAGCCCGTTGATGCACAAACTCCCTGCATATCGAGGAGGAGCACAAGCGATTCTCCTTCAATGCGTGGAAATGAAAAATGAATGTTATTCGGGAGTCGCTCTGTTTCATGACCATTTAGTATTGCCTGTGGAAATTTTTCCTTTACCTCACGTATGAACGCGTCACGAAGTTCGATGAGGTATGTGCTCGTTGATTCTCGTTCTGCTTCAGCGAGAGAGAGTGCTGTTGCAAATCCAACAATTCCGGCAACGTTTTCTGTGCCGGCACGTTTCCCGTGTTCTTGGTCACCACCATGTACGAACGAGCCAAGAGCTACTCCCTCGCGAACATACAGCAGTCCGATTCCTTTTGGTCCATACACCTTACTGCTATTTAGTGTCATGAGGTCAACGTGCAAGTCTCTGGGATTAATGGGAAGTTGTCCGCTCGCCTGGCACGCATCGGTATGAAAGAGGGGACCATTCAGCGGGTAATTTTTCCTCAGTGCTTCACCGAGTTCGGCAATTGGTTCTATGGTGCCAATTTCATTATTCGCGTACATGACTGAAACGAGGATGGTATCAGGGCGAATGCGCTTGAGGATATCAGAAACGGAAACTTTCCCAACAGAGTCTACCGGAATGAATTCAATATCAAATCCTTCCGCACGGAGACTTTCTGCTGTTTCGAGTACTGATTTATGTTCGATTGCCGAGACGAGGATGTGCTTACCGCGCGCGCCTTTGGCGCGCGCGGTGCCAACGAGCGCAAGATTATTTGCCTCGGTTCCTGAACCGGTAAAGATAATTTCAGCTCCATTCACGCCGAGTGTGCTTGCAACATCCATTCGTGCGTGTTCGAGCGCATCAAATGCTCTACGTCCGACATGGTGAATTGACCCTGCGTTTCCGTAGGTTCCACTCAGATAGGGAAGCATAGCTTCATAAGCCTCGTTCCGGAGTGGAGTCGAGGCCGCATGATCTAAGTAAATTGTTTGTATTTCGGATTTCATCTGATGCCGACGTCGGATACATATTCTCGCATAATATCCCGCATTTCATCAAATTCGGCGTCACTAAAGGTTGTTTTACGGAGAAAAGCAGGGTTTAAAGTTTTGGTTGGTACAAATTTTTGGAGGTAGTATGATTTTGCTCCACTGATTTCTTTTCCAATCGTTCTAATGTCTTCCATGGTGAGGAGCGATTTCACAACAGTCGTGCGAAATTCATAAGGAATACTCCCGTGCTTGAGGAGTTCAATACTTTCTTTAATTTTTGCCTCGTCTACAGGGCGACCGACGGTCTTACTATAATTCTGGAGTGGCGACTTAATATCCATCGCAAAGTAGTCGACAATATTTTCTTTTTGCAGTTGTCGTATGACATCAGGATTTGTCCCATTCGTATCAAGCTTCACCAAATACCCCATGTTCTTAATGTTGCGGATATATTGTATGAGGTCACCATGAATCGTCGGTTCACCACCCGTGATGGTGACTGCATCAAGAAGATTTTTTCGACGGAGAAGAAATGCAGCGATTTCTTCTTCGGGAATGAGTGTTGCGGTTTCGTTGACGAGTTCTGGGTTGTGACAGTATGGGCAATGAAAATTACATCCTATCGTAAAGAGGATTGCCGAAACTTTGCCGGGATAGTCAATGAGGGAACATTTCTGTATCCCACCTATTTTCATACTTTTGTTTTTTCTGGAATGACCTGTATGGCGGTCGGTTCGATACGTGCACGGTCGCCATACTCTGCACGCTTACCTTTGTTCCACTGATCGACAGGACGGAGATATCCAACAATGCGCGTGTATACTTCGCACGCACTGTTACAGGTTGGACACGTGAACGCTTCCCCGTGGAGGTATCCGTGTGTGGGACATACGCTAAATGTTGGTGAAATAGTGAAGTAGGGAAGATGGTAGTTGTTGCAAATTTTCTTTACGAGTTGTTTTACCACCTCGGTGTCATTAATGCGTTCGCCGAGGAAGAAGTGGATGACCGTACCACCGGTGTACTTTGTTTGCAAATTATCTTGAAGTTCGAGAATTTCAAAGATGTCGTCACTGTACTGTACAGGAAGATGTGTTGAGTTTGTGTAGTACGGGTCAGTCACCTCATGTCCAACACCATTTGCGAAAATCATATCGGGGTATCGCTTCTGGTCCATGATGGCGAGGCGGTATGAAGTACCTTCGGCGGGTGTCGCTTCGAGGTTATAGTTATTGCCCGTTTCTTCCTGATAGTCAGCAAGACGGTTTCGCATAAATTCGAGCACTGATTCTGCAAATGCAGACCCCTCTTCCGTTCCGATGTCGGTGCCAAGGAGATTGCGAATTGCTTCGTTCGTACCCACAAGGCCAATTGTTGAGAAGTGATTTTTCCAGAAAGTGCCGTACGCAGTCTTGATGTCCTCAAGGTAATACTTTGTGTACGGATAGAGGTTCTTGTCGGTGAATGATTCAAGAATCTTTCGCTTGATTTCGAGACTCTCTTTTGCGATATCCATGAGGGCACCAAGTTTCTCAAAGAAATCAGCCTTATTCTTAGCGGTCTTTCCAAGTCGTGGGAGGTTCATGGTGACAACACCAATTGAGCCCGTAAGTGGATTTGCACCAAAGAGTCCGCCACCGCGCTTCTGAAGTTCACGGTTGTCGATGCGGAGGCGACAGCACATTGAGCGTGCGTCATCAGGGCTCATGTCAGAATTTACGAAGTTTGAGAAATACGGAATGCCGTATTTTGCAGATGCCTCCCAAAGTGATGCAATATTTTCATTGTCCCAATCAAAATCTTTCGTGATGTTATAGGTTGGAATAGGGAAGGTGAAGACACGTCCAGATGCGTCGCCCTCACTCATGACTTCGAGGAATGCCTTGTTGAACATGTCCATCTCGCGCTGGAACTCTCCATACGTTTCTTTAACTTCGACACCACCTCGAATGACACGCATCGTTGCGTAGTGCTTTGGTACAGTAAGGTCAAGCGTTATGTTCGTGAATGGCGTTTGGAATCCAACACGCGTTGGTACGTTCACATTGAATACAAATTCTTGCATCGCTTGCTTCACTTCATCATACGAAAGATGGTCATACCAAATGAATGGTGCAAGGAGTGTATCAACGTTTGAGAATGCCTGAGCACCTGCTGCTTCACCTTGGAGTGTGTAGAAGAAGTTCACCATCTGTCCGAGTGCAGTCTTGAAGTGCTTTGGCGGTTTACTCTGCACTTTGCCGGCTACGCCACCGAATCCTTTTCGAAGAAGTCCGTAGAGATCCCATCCAACACAGTAGACAGAGAGGAGGTTAAGGTCATGAATATGAAAGTCACCATTTGCGTGTGCCTCACGCACTTCGTTTGGATAGATTTTATTGAGCCAGTACGTCTTACTGATTTCAGATGCAATGTAGTTGTTGAGACCCTGAAGCGAGAATGCCATGTTGCTATTCTCATTGACTTGCCAGTCAGCACGCGCGAGGTATTGATCCACCAAATCAATTGACTCTGTGTTCACCATGCGACGAATCTGTGCGTGTTGCTCGCGATAGAGGATGTATGCCTTTGCCGTATCAAGGTATCCAATCTCCATGAGTGTACGCTCAATGATGTCCTGCATCTCTTCAACGGTTGGAATGTACCCCTCTGTTTTTGATGCACGTTCACTAAGTTCAGCAATCACCGCCTTAGTGATTTTTTCTGGAGCACCCGACTTGTAGACGCCGGTTGCATGGAGCGCTTTTTCAATTGCGCGTGTTACTTTCCCCTGATTGAATGGAACCTTTCTTCCTGAGCGTTTGATAATGTGCGTGATTTTTTGCTCTGACGCTGTATGTGGCATGGTGGTGGTGACTAAAATGCGGTTGCCCTGAGCAACGCGCATGCTATTATTGATAACTATCTATACGAGCATTATATATAGGTCGTTATCTATACGTTTTAAGGCCCTGTGGAAAAGGAAAAAATGAGTAATAAACCGATTGATTCGAATACAAAAACATACAAGCGTCCAGCGTGGGTGAAGCCAGGGGTGGCTTCTGAAGAAGAACTCTGTCCAGACTGTTTTAAGGTTGTGGGTGTACAAAGTCGCTACAAGCTCGTGTGTCTTTTAGGAAAAGCAAAACACGGCGAGACGGTAGGAAAACTTACGGCAAAACTCGGACTCAAACAGCCGACCATTACGCACCATCTCAACATTTTGAAATCTGTGAATGCAGTTGATGTGGAAGATAAGGGAAGGGAACGCGTGTATACACTGAATCGCGAGGCACATTGTTTCCTTGAGTGCCAGATACCGTATTGACGCGGATACACGCAGATAGCACGCGGAAAGACGCAGAAACACCGCGGAAGGCTTCGCCTTCCGCGGTGTTCAATTAATTGTCACCGACCCACTCACAACCCCGCCCGAAACATTCCCCAACAA
>CAZQIF010000011.1:0-42863 GCA_964593375.1 uncultured Candidatus Saccharibacteria bacterium
ACAGAAGATTTCCAATCTTCTGGCGGGGGTTCGATTCCTCTCGCCCGCACACATATGTTTCCGAAAAAGCCTCGTAAGGGGCTTTTTCGTTTGAAACATAGTGTGCGGGCGAAGCAAGTGCCACTGGGCACTTGCGTGAGGAATCGAACCGCCGGAACGATGTGAGTTTACGAACGAGTGAGGTTAGAAAGTGCTGTGCACTTTCTAAGGACCTTGAGCAATTTCTGCGAAAGGTATACCGCGACTGTAAGTCGGGACCGTGGCACTTATGAACATAATGAGTTAGTGACCGTCAGGATCATTCCTCTCGCCCAAGCAAAAAGCCCCGCGAAGGGCTTTTATGCTGTGATGGGAGATAGCGGATATGTATATCCGTGGTTCCCCACGATGTATATATAGCGTGAGTCGGGCGTACATGAAACCAAACTCATTAATACCTCCGCTATGCATATAAGTATATCACGTCATCATGAAGTGATACAAATAAAATATGTACACGAAATAGAATTGACTCTATAAATAAAATGTCCGCGCGCCCCGGAGAGCACGCGGACATTTTTAAAAGGAGAAGTTTATTTTACTGCATCCTTGAGTGCCTTCGCAGCGCGGAACTTTGGTACGCGCATTGCAGGGATTTCAATTGACTCACCAGTTCGTGGGTTACGACCAGTGCGAGCTCCGCGTGTCTTTGTTGAGAAAATACCAAGTCCTGCGACTGATACTTCCTTTCCCTTCTTAAGAGAATCAACAATGCTGTCGATTGCTGTTTCAATTGCACGTTCAGCATCTGCACGAGTGCCACCGACGACCTCGTGAACCTTGTTGATGATATCTGCCTTATTCATACTGTATGAAATGTGTACTTATGGCGTGTAATAATTTGTGCGCTGCCAAGTTGTATGGCTACAAACAATTATATAGTACGCCATTCTTTGTGCAATACACTACCGTATACTAATAAAATGTGGTGTGATTTTCTGCATAGTTTTTTTCTCGCGATGCGAAATATAAAAACAGCCGGTTCTCGTTTAGAGAACCG
This sequence comes from uncultured Candidatus Saccharibacteria bacterium, assembly GCA_964593375.1. Classification (GTDB taxonomy): domain Bacteria; phylum Patescibacteriota; class Minisyncoccia; order Phycocordibacterales; family UBA918; genus Damh-18. The sequence goes on from CAZQIF010000011.1 coordinate 1,040, forward strand.
GCTGTTTCCAAATAATAATTTGTTACCGTGCGAATTCAATAGCGCGTGATTCACGAATCACGTTCACTTTAATTTCACCTGGATAGCGAAGCTTCTCTTCAATATCCGTGGCTATACTGCGGGCTAGATTGTGAGCCTCAAGATCGGTAATGAGTTCCGGATTAACAATGACGCGCACCTCACGACCGGCTTGAATTGCAAACGCTTTTTCAACGCCGGGCATGTCGGTTGCAATCTTTTCGAGGTCACCAAGTCGCTTAATATAGTTCTCAATTGAGTCACGGCGTGCTCCAGGACGACCACCAGAAATTGCATCGGCAACCTGCACAATGATTGCTTCAGGTGTTTCGTATGGATATTCCTCATGGTGTGCGCGCATTGCGAGAATGACACGATCATCAACTTCATACTTCTGAAGAATACGAATACCAATCTCAACGTGCGTTCCTTGCACTTCCTGACTCACCGTCTTTCCAATATCATGGAGAAGCGCTCCTGCACGGGCAACTGCAACATCAGCACCAACTTCTTCTGCAATGATTGCTGCGATGTGTGCCATTTCAACGGAGTGCCAGAGTACGTTCTGACCATAGCTCGTACGGAAGTGAAGTCGTCCAAGAATTTTAACGAGGTCGGGGTGCAAGTTTGGAACACCTGCTTCATAGACTGCCTTCTCTCCCATCTTGCGCACAATCGTGCCAACCTCTTTGCGTGCTTTCTCAACAACTTCTTCAATCTTTGCAGGTTGAATTCGGCCATCAGAGAGCAACATCTCGAGAGCAACACGTGCAATCTCACGACGAACGGGGTCAAAGGATGAAAGGGTAATGTGGCCAGGGGTATCATCAATAAGTACATCAACACCGGTAGCACGCTCAAACGCGCGCACGTTACGTCCCTCTTTTCCAATAATCTTTCCTTTGATTTCTTCGTTTGGAAGCTCAATGGTTGAGCTCATGATGTCGACACGGAGTGAATTACCGATGCGATGAATTGCTGAGGTGATGATATCGCGCGCCTTCTCATCATACTGATCGTCACCACGGACGCTCATTTTCTGAATGCGCTTTACAATATCTTGCTCGTATTCCTTTTCCATCGAAGTGACGACACGTTCAAAGGCTTCTTCCTTTGTGTATCCGGCAACTTCTTCGAGTTTCAAATCAAGCTCGCCCTTTCTCTGGTCAAGCTGTGCCTTTATATCTTTTACTTGGTCAATCTTTGTTCGCACGTTTTCAACCTCAGAATCGAGGTCAATTTGGCGCTTATCGAGCATCTCTTCCTTGCGAATGAGACGCTCTTCTGTTTTGTTAAACTTTTCCTCTTGTTCCTTTAATGTCTGCTTTACTTCCTTTTCGAGTGTCTCAGCCTTCGCTTCAGCCTTTTCAACTACCTTGATTGCTTTTTCCTCAGCCTCGACCATTCTCTCCTTGATGGAAAGTTCGAGCGACTCTTTTTTGCTGAGCGCGTAAACATAACGAAGATAGTACCCCAAAGCGAGACCGAGCAAACCTGCGCCTAAGAGCGCAACGATTACTTGGATTGGCATAATGGTTCGTGTACGGGCGATGCACTACATGAATGAATTGTATGTCGAAAGAAATCGGCGTGTCAGAGATGAGTGCAAAGCAGTACGGTACAAATTTATCAATAATCGACTTCATCACAGTACCAGAATTAATCGGAGGTGTCTAATTGATGTATTGGTCCACCACCTATGGCACTCCCGTTCTTCTAATGACTCCAGTATACACTGGAACGGACTTTTAAGATGGAGACTGTGGTGTGGTCGTTCACTGTTGTACCAGAGAAGGTATTCAATGAGCTTCTCATTAAAAGCTCGAACATCGTCACGGAGGAGTGCACGGTTATACACAAGAAACTCCTCAGAGAGTGTTCTATTGAAGCGTTCAACGTGTGCATTCATTTTTGGAGTACGTGGGTACGTATGATAATGGACGAGATTAAGTCGTTTTGAAGTCTCATGGAAATACTTCGCAAACTCAGAGCCGTTATCGGTCTGTATGTGATATGGACAGTCCGGTATGACCTCCATACACCGTCTGAGGAAGTCAGAGGCACTCTGACTTCCGTGGTTGGTATACGCACCCGCAAATGCAGTACGGGTCTCAGTGTCTATAGCGGTGAGTATGTACCGCTTCTGTCCATCAATGTACCGTACGATAGTATCGAGCTCGAGGACACGCACTGACTGTGGTCTACGAAGTTTCTTCTGTGTCTGTCTTCGTTTTTCACGATGAATACCACCTCGTGCATAAAACGAGAGGTGGGTACGGACAGGTATCTGTCCCCGATTCTTGAGGTCTTTGAGTATACGTCCTATGGTGGAGATACTCCCCACATATCCTTCTTTCACAAGAAGTGCATGGAGCTTCTCCTTACCGAGTCGAGGGTAGTGTGTGCGAAGGTTGATGATACGGTCACGTACCCACACATCAACCGTTCTCGATCGGCGATGCACCGGAGCAGTACGCTCTGGATTAAGTGCTTCGAGTTTCCCCTGCCTACCACTTAGAGCGCTCTGCCACCTGAAGAGTGTCCGTTTTGATACCCTATAGGCATCACGGGTCGCATCGGTGCCGTGTTTCTCCCAGAAGGCGAGTATTCTCACTCGTTCCTTGGCTTTCTCGCTTATCATATACCGAAAGCGTATCAGTCGATTGTATGCAGTGACAAATCCCTTTGTTCCCCTCAAATTGCTTCGAATTCTCATTGGCGTTCTCAATTATGAGAGTGCCATATGTATGTGAACTTATGCAATTGAAGTAGAAAATGAGCGAGGAAATATAGAATAGAAAAAAGAAGATAGAAAATAGAGGATATGGAATAGAGAAAAGAGAAGAGAGAAGAGAAACCAAAGACAAAAAACCAAAAGCTAAAATGGAAACAAAAATTCAAAATGAACCCCCCGCGCGGCTTCGCCGCGCGGGGGGTTCAAACAAACAAAATTTATTTAAGGATATCGTCTACGAACGTCAGGTTTCTAAGCTCATTGCATTCGCTAAGAACCTCCTGTCCGGCCTCGCGATTTCTCTGCTATGTCAGGCAGAAAAATATCGCTCCGGCTCATTGTCGACGAAAAAATCCAGACGCAGGTCTGGATTTTGCATTCTTAAATAAAGAAATTTTATTTAAGAATGTCGTCTACAATGCCATAACGTTTCGCCTCTTCTGCGGTCATAAAGAAATCGCGGTCGGTGTCTTTTTCAATTTGAGAAAGAGGCTTTCCGGTTGCCTTTGCGAGCATCTTGTTGAGTTGCTCACGAGTGCGGAGAATGTGACGTGCCGTAATTTCAATGTCTGATGCCTGTCCTTGCGTTCCTCCCCATGGCTGGTGAATCATCACTTCAGCATTTGGAAGCACGGTGCGCTTTCCTTTTGCGCCCTGTGAGAGAATGATGGAACCCATTGATGCTGCCATACCAACACAGACCGTCGCTACATCAGGCTTAATGTGATTCATCGTGTCGACAATACCTAGTCCGGCACTCACTGAACCACCTGGGGAGTTGATGTACATCGCTATGTCCTTCTTTGGATCTTCAGCTTCAAGGAAAAGGAGCTGTGCGACCACCAAGTTAGCCATTTCATCGTCAATACCGCCAGTCACGAAAATAATACGCTCCTTAAGGAGGCGAGAATAGATGTCGAACGCGCGCTCGCCACCTTGGGTCTTCTCGATAACCATCGGCACGAGGTAGTTATTGATTTTTGATTGCATAGAAATGCATAATATCAGAAAATGCTTTTCCACGCTAGTCAAATCAAAATCCCCCGCGATTCCTCCGCCAGCTGGCGGAGGAATCGCGGGGTTGTGGTGAATAATTATGCGATTACGGTTATGACAGTAATCTTCGAATTGTCGCCTGCAAGAGACTTTGGTAAGCTTTATCTATCATGTTTACAAACCCAAGTGAAATGCCGAAAATCAAAGTGGACAGAGAGTTATCACCAGATATGGAAACGCATAGCCCAGAATTTTATTTAGATCAAAGCAATTTGAATAAGTTTGAGACAGAGTTGGGTGAAATTCGAAATGCGCTCAATCAACTTACACAGAAAGAGAAGCTTAGTCCTCAAGATGAACAACAGAAGGCTGCACTCGAAGACCGATTTATAAAATTCACTCGAGAAATTGCTGATTTTCACTCCAGAACTGATAATACGATGCATTAAGAAATTCAAATAAAATCCCCCCGAGGCCGAAGGCCTCGGGGGGATTTTATTGTGTCAGTGACAAAATTACGCAACTTCCTCAAGCTTCTTGAGGACGGCTTCGTTTTGGAGTATTGACATCACATAGATACGAACACGCTTTTCATCCGCATCTTTGTATCGCTCGAGAAGACTCGATACTTCGTGGTCTACAAGACTTGCGTCTGGCGTAATGGTTTCCTTCTTCGCAATCTCATTCAGCACCAATTGGAGCTTTGCGCGCTTTTCCGCAGCTGGCGTCCATTCTTTCACCATGTCTTCCTTTGTCTTTTTGATATGACCGAGGTAGTCATCCATTTTAAGTTGTGCACGGTTCAGGTCTTCCTCCATCTGTGCAAACATTTGATTGATTTCTGAATCAATCATAACTTGGGGAAGATCCATTTTTGTTTTTTCGATGATTGCATCAGTAATCTTTGCGCGGTGAGCTGAATTGACCTCGCGCTCTTTCTCAATGCTCAGGTGCTCCTTAATTTTTGCTTTGAAGTCGAGAGCAGTCTCAAATTGTCCTGGCTTTCCGAGAGTTTTTACTAACTCATCGGTAAGTTCAGGAAGGGGCAGTTTGTCAGCATCTCCGTCTTCGTGCGCGTGTGCTTCGTCATGCGCGTGTTCATGCTCAGAATCATGAGTACAGTTCTCATCATGCACATGTTCAGTCGCCGCCTTCTTCTGTAAACGTTCATATGCAACCTTTTGTCGCAAAATTGCCTCAATCTGCGCGTCAACTTCAGGGTCGGTGACGTCTGTTGATTCCTTGGTCTTATTGATATCTTTCGCAATTTTTTCGTAATCCGGAAGCTTTATTTCTGGCATGACGGCAACAACCGCGCTAAATCCGAGTGGATTATTAGGTGCCATTTTCGTGATGCTCATTTCAGGATACCCAATGACATCAAGTTTGTTCTTCGTTACGATGAGTGGATACATTTCCCAAAGCGCCCGATTTGCCATCTCTGATATCACTGCCATTTCCCCGACACGTGCAATGAGCATTTTTTCAGGGACGTGACCTTTTCTAAAACCGTCAATTTCCATATCTTTTCCAATATGGGCAAGGGCGGCAGAACGATGCTTCTCGAGGTACGCAAATGGTATTTCTCCCGAGATTTTTACGGTAGATCGCTCTTGTTTCTCAACTTTTATTGCTTCAAGTTCTTCGTGTGTCATAACCCAGCAGTGTACAGAAGAACACCATATTTGCAAACGAAATCCGCCGCGGCCGAAGGCCGCGGCGGATTTCGTCATGAATATCAAATTATTGTGCCGGAAGTGCGTTGTTCAGCTCCTGCTCAACTGTATTGAGGTCGGCGTCTATAGAATCGAGATTAGTGCTGAGCACATCTGCTTCGATTGCATCAATCTCATTTGATGGACTGAGTGTTTCAAGAATCTGTTGGTCCGCCTCAGCTCGTGGAGTCTCCGGTTCATTGTTTGGAATCATAGGAATCTGTTGTTCAGTAGTTGCCCCCTCTTCAAAAAGTGTTGCTCCCCAGAGGTAGAGGCCAGCAGCAACAATGACAAGGAGAATAAGGAGAACACCAAGAATGGGTCCGAGATGCGAGTGGTGTATCTTGCCGGTCTCAGGCATTTTCATCGCCTCAGTATCGATGACTGGTCCAGTTTCTAAGTTGTTTTCAAGTGCCATGCTTAGGATTTGTTATGAGTGCAACGAATTAGAAATCCTTAGCCGTCGCCACAATGCTTTTCCTAATGCTTTGTGGCGACGAACGAACTCCGTTCGTTGCTCTTAATATTAATAATTTACTACTGCGTTGATTCTGGTGAAGTTTTTTCCTCGAGGCTCTGTGGATTTTGTACGGCGTCGCTTGCTCCAGACGGTTGTTCTGATGCTTTTACAGCTTCCTTAAGTGATGTAACGGTGTTTTTGAGATTTGTATGTGTACTGCGAAGGGCCTCTCGGACAACTGAAAACTGAAATTTTGTTGTCTTGAATGACTCACGAGGATTTTCACTTGTAATTGTACTAATTACGGAAGAGTCGAGGGAAGCTAACATTTCTTTTGCAGATTTTAGAGAGTTTACTGAACTCATGAGGGATGTTTCTGCTTGTGCAGTATTAACTCCCGTACTTTTGAGAATAACGATGCGTGCATCAATGCGGGTGATGATTTGTTCCATACGGTTTGTCGCCGACTGCATTTTTCCGATTACATTGCGGGCAAGGTTGATGATGCGATTCTGCTTAGGGTCTTCGAAGGCGACTACTGGTTCTTTACGAGCATTAATCATTTGATTGACCGGGGCACCGTTTGGCGGTGCGTCAGGGGAGCTATATGTTGCAGGCACAGCATCCTGTGCAAACGCACGTGTCGCTACGGCGAGAAGCATACTAATAACCGCGAGGGCGAGGTAGAGATACTGTTTTTTACAAAGTGTAAATTTCATAGCTAAAAATACGTGTAGAGACTAATAACCTCCTCGAACATGTCTACCCATACAGTATAAAACAGGCCGGCGCTTTGCGCCGGCCTGTTTATGCACAACATTTGTTTAAATGGCTATGCTTTGCGGTCATCTTGGTACATCTGTACGCTTTTCGTGAACGCTTCCCCTGCTTCTTTTGCCCCATGCCATTTTCCAACTGTAACTTCCTTGTTCTGTACTTTCTTGTATGTTTCAAAGAAGTGAGTCATTTCCTTAATGAAATGTTTATTGAGGTCGCATAAATCCTTCACATCATCAAATCGGGGATCTTCAATTGGTACAGCAATCACTTTATCATCACGATCACCTCCATCAATCATTTCCATGATTGCGACAGGGCGTGCCTTAACGAGAATTCCGGGCATAAGGGGATGCGTCGTGATGAGTACTACGTCGAGTGCATCTCCGTCATCGAAGAGTGTTTGAGGAACAAAGCCGTAATCACACGGATAATCTTGCGCGGTGTGCATGACTCTATCAAGCGCAATGAGGCCGGTTTCCTTATCAATCTCGTACTTATTCTTTGAGAATTTTGGAATCTCAATAATGACATTCATTTCCTCAGCGGTTCCTGGAGCAATATCGTGAAGTAAATTCATAGTGCTTTGTGAACTAACGTTAATAACGAATTATATAACCTCCGCTTCTCCTTCTTGGGTTGCGTCTTCTTTTGGAGTTTCGACTTCCTTCACTTCCTCTTCCTTAGGCTCCTGCTTTGCTGAGATAATATCAATTTTCCAACCGGTGAGCTTTGCAGCGAGGCGAACGTTTTGTCCACCGCGACCAATCGCGAGTGATTGCTGGTCTCCGGCAACGAGTACGGTTGCGCGTCCACGGATTTCATCCTGAGGACCACCCGTCTCTTCATCGATGGTCACCTTAAGTACCTGAGCTGGAGAGAGTGCATCCTCAATGAATTCTGCAGAGTCTTGTGACCATTCAATAATGTCAATTTTTTCACCACCAAGTTCGCTCATCACGGTTGAAACGCGTACCCCGCGCTGTCCGACGAGTGAACCAACTGGGTCAATGTGGCTGTCGGTTGCAAAGACTGCAATCTTTGAACGTGAACCCGCTTCTCGTGCAATTGCCTTCACAAGCACGGTACCGTTCTGAAGCTCGGGCGTCTCAATATCGAAGAGCTTTTCGAGGAAATTAGGATGTGAGCGAGAGAGTTTTAGGAAAATACCGCGTGGTGTCTCATCAACTGAGACGAGGAGTGCACGAACACGTTCTCCGGGTTTGAATCGTTCTCCGGGGATTTGTTCATCGTATGGCATAACACCCGTGACGCGACCTAAGTCGACGTACAGATTTCCGCGTTCAAATCGCTGAACATGACCGACGACGATGTCGCCTTCTTTCTGTCCGAATTCCGAGAGTGCTGATTCTTTTTCTGCTTCGCGGATTTTCTGAATGATGACTTGTTTTGCAGTCTGCGCGGCGATACGACCGAAATCATCTTTTGGTTCGAGAGGGAAGACAAGTTCTTCACCAAGAGCAGCGTCGCGCTTAATCATGCGTGCATTCTCAAGGAGAATATGTTTCTCAGGGTCAAAACGAACACGGTCGTCACCGTCAACGCTCGGCGTCTCTTTCTCTTCAGCGTCAAAGCGTCCTCGCTTTTGCTCAAATTCTTCGTGTTCAGAGCTCTGAACCGGCTCTTCCTCAATGCGCGCGGTCGTTTCATCAACCACCACCTTAATCTGATTGAAGGTGGTTGCTCCGGTATTAATATCAAAATGCGCACGGACAATTTGTCCTCGCTTTCCGAATTCTTTCTTGTATGCAGTGGCGAGCGCTTGCTCGATTGCATCGATCATCTTCTCGCGGCCTATGCCACGCTCATCTTCCATCTGATCGAGGACGGAATTTATTACTTTTAGGTCGAACATAATATATGAGGTATGCCTCTATTAATTATTAATTTGTCTTGTTACAACCCGGCACCATTTTTTGTTACGGGCTCGTACTACGTCTGCCTATTTGGCGCGTACTTCACCCAAAATTGTGCAGGGTTATTAAAATATAGTCGCTATTGCTCCTTATTTTAATAAAAAAATGCCGGCCGCATGTGGCCGACGTTCATTCGTACTTACGAGTATAGCGGAAAAATGTAAAAAGTCAAAAGGTATAAATATAGAAAATAGAGAATAGAAAATATGGAATTTTCTTTTTTTACTTTTTCAATTTTAGATTTTAACTTTGAATTATATACATCCAGAAACAGTTTCTCTCCGCATGAATGATATACTTGTTATGTAATTGCTCTTTCGAGCTTTTTTGGAAACTGTGCGAATACAAGATGCACAACTAAAACGTTTTGTTATAGATTCCGGGCTTGTGTCTCGGAAGGATATTGAAGCTGCCGAACGAGTTGCGGTTGATGAAAAGCGTACGCTTGCTGAAGCGCTCGTTTCGAGCGGGTCTATGACCGAAGATGATCTTCGGCGTGTTGAGTCGTATGTACTCGGAGTTCCGTTTGTTTCACTTAAAAACGTGAAGGTTGATTTTGCAATTCTCTCCCTCATTCCTGAACCGATTGCCAGAAATCACAACATCATTGCATATAAAAAATCTGAAGGCTCACTCGAAGTTGCAATGCTCGACACTGCCGACCTCTCTGCAATTGACTTTGTAAAAAAGAAGGTTGGGCTCAAGATTTTGCCCCGTCTTACCGATACAGAATCGATGAAGGGCGCACTCATGCAGTACCAAAAGACGCTCAAGGATGAGTTTGGTGACATTATCATGAAGGAGACGATGGCACTCAAAGTACTGAGTGAGGGTGGAGATGAAGAGATGTCCGAATCTGACCTAAAAAAAATGGCCGAGGACCTTCCTGTTGTCCGAGTGGTCGATACGTTACTTCGTCACGCAATTATTCAAGGCGCGTCCGACATCCACGTTGAACCGATGGAAAATGAGCTTCTCGTACGGTACCGCATTGACGGTATTCTCCACGACGCCATGTCACTTCCAAAGCATGCTTCACCAACTATTTCAGCCCGCATCAAGGTACTTTCAAATCTGAAACTCGACGAAAAACGTCTTCCACAGGACGGTCGCTTTAAGATGGAAATGGAAGGGCAACGTGTGTCATTTCGTGTCTCAATACTCCCCATTTTCTTTGGTGAAAAGATTGTGATGCGTCTCCTTCGCGAAGGTCGCTCAGGGTTTACGCTTGAAGGACTCGGGTTTCATGGACAGGCGCTTGAACGACTCCATGCTTCAACTAAACAAACGACCGGTATCATTTTGGTGACCGGACCAACAGGTTCAGGAAAAACCACAACGCTCTACACAGTACTCGACATTTTGAATACTCCCGAAGTGAATATTTCTACCATTGAAGACCCGATTGAATACCAGATGCCTCGTGTGAATCAAACACAGGTGAAGCCAGAAATTGGTTTTAGCTTTGCAAACGGACTTCGCTCGCTCATGCGCCAAGACCCCGACGTCATCATGGTGGGGGAAATTCGTGACCAAGAGACCGCAAGTCTCGCGATTAATGCTGCGCTCACGGGACACCTTGTGCTCGCGACGGTACACACCAACTCCTCTTCAGCAACCGTAGCTCGCCTCGTTGACATGGGTGTGGAGAGTTTTCTTCTCGTGTCGACACTCAAGGTTGCGGTCGGACAGCGACTGGTTCGTAGAATTACTGAAGCAAAGGAATCATACACGCTCTCTGCAAATGAAAAAGCTGAAATTGGAAAACACGTTGATCTCGACCGCGTGCTTGAAGCTCTGAAGAAAGAGGGTGTTGTGAAAGGAAATGCAACATGGAACAATATTCCGTTTTATCACCAGAAGCCAAATCAAGAATCAGAAGATGGTTATAAAGGACGTATTGGTATTCATGAAGTGCTCCATATCTCGCCAGTTATCAAAGACTTGATCATGGCCTCAGGAACCGCAGACGCCATCGAAGCACAGGCGCGCAAGGAGGGGATGCTCACGATGATTGAAGACGGTATTTATAAAGCCGCGCTCGGACAGACAACAATCGAGGAGGTACTCCGTGTTATTTCCGAATAGTATTTTCATGGCAAAATTTACGTACAAAGGAACAACCAGTGAGGGAGAACATGTTACGGAAATCGTCGACGCTGATGATAAGTATGCCGTGTATGACATCGCACGCACAAATGGGCATGCGGTGCAAAGTGTTGAGGAGGTGAAATCCTTTTCATTTAAAGGAATCATTAAGACGGAACGAATCAATTCTTTCCTCGGTCGGGTAAAAATGGATGAGCTCGTTACCCTTACCCGGAATCTTTCCTCGATGATAAAAGCGGGCCTGCCACTTACGCGCTCTCTTACGGTTATTGAACGACAGAGTAAAAACCAAAAACTCAAGGATGTCATGAAAGGGGTGCGAGAAGACATCAATCGTGGACAACCGTTTAATGCGGCACTCGCAGAATATCCAAAAGTATTCTCTGATCTCTATGTTGCAATGGTGCGGGCCGGAGAAGAGGGCGGACAGCTCTCGGGTGCGCTTGAAACTCTCAGTATTCAGATGGAACGTAGCTCAACGCTTAAGAAAAAAGTGAAGGGGGCAATGATATATCCAAGTATTGTTATTGTCGTTATGGGAATCATCGGCACACTTATGATGATTTACGTTGTTCCGTCAATCACAGCAACATTCACCAAAATGGATGTGGAACTGCCAACCACGACAAAAATTCTTATTCTCATAAGCGATACTATGAGCCAACACTCAATACTCGTACTCGGGGGCATCGTGAGTATTGTGATGGGCTTCATCTACTTCCTTCGCACAACACTTGGAAAGAAAATATTTCACCTAGTTTTTACCAAAATTCCGGTCATTGGTGTCATTGTAAAAGAAGTGAATGCGGCACGAACCGCACGCACGCTTTCCTCGCTCCTCAAGTCAGGTGTTGATGTTATATCGGCAATTAACATCACTGAAGATGTTGTGCAGAACGTGTACTACAAAGCAATTCTCGCTGAGGCGGCGGCACGTGTTGAAAAAGGAACAGCACTCTCAGAAATTTTTATTGAAAAAACAAACTTCTATCCAGTGCTCGTTGGAGAAATGATTGCGGTAGGTGAAGAAACAGGACAAATTTCAATCATGCTTGAAGAAATGGCACATTTTTATGAAGGAGAAATTGATCAAAAGACGAAAGATCTTTCAACCATCATTGAACCAATTCTGATGGTCGTAATCGGTGGAGCGGTTGGTTTTTTTGCACTTGCGATGATTGCACCAATTTATTCAATCTCAGATAGTATCAACTAGTATGGGTATACACCGTCTCTTAGAGAACCGGTCGCGCGGGTTCACCTTTGTCGAACTCCTCGTTACTGTCGCGGTGTTTGTCCTTGTTTTTGGTGGGCTCATGTCGTCAGTACAGTTTGCATTAAAGCTCATTAGTAAGACAAAAGCATCAACCGGAGCAATAACACTCGCGAATGAACGTGTCGAGTATATTCGATCACTTCCGTATGCGAGTGTTGGCACTGTGGCGGGAATCCCCAGTGGTTCTATACCCCAACACGCAACATCGACCCTAAATGGTACTACCTATTATGAACGTATACTCATTCAATATGTCGATTCTCCCGATGATGGTATTGGGGGCTCTGACGCAAATGGCATTTTGGCCGATTATAAAGAGGTTAAAGTAGAATATTCTTGGTCAACACAAAATGGTACGAGTAGCCTTTTTTTGCTCACCAACATCGTACCCCCAGGTATTGAATCAACAGCAGGAGGAGGGACACTCACCGTTAATGTGTTTGACGCAACGGTACAGCCAATTGCGGGAGCTGAAGTGCATATTTATAACGACACAACAACATCAACAATTGATGTCACTCGAAATACGAATATGTCGGGTGTTGCAATGTTTGCGGGCGCTCCAGCAGGATCAAGTTATGAAATTACGGTAACGAAAACAGGATACTCAACCGACCAAACATATCCGGCCACAACATCGAATCCGAACCCCGTAACGACACATGTAGCAGTTCTTCAGGGTGCGGTATCAACAATGAATTTTCAAATCGACGAATTAAGCGATGTACGTGTACGTACTATAGGGCCCTCAGCTGATGGTACATTTTCTGATGATTTTAGTGATTCAAGCAAGATTTTTAGTGTAACGGATACGGTCGTGGGTTCAGGGAATATCGTTCTTGCAGGGGGTGCTGGTGCGTATGTCCCTGCGGGTACAGTTCTTAGCGCATCAACAACACCAAGCGTCATCACCGCATGGAGAATTGTTGATTGGAACGGGACCGTCCCCGTAGATACTGAACTCAAGGTGTCTGTATATAGTGTAACGGGTGTAAATACATACACGCTGGTTCCTGATGGTACCCTGCCGGGGAATAGCGCAGGTTTTTCTACGGGACCGATTAACATCTCATCACTAGATATAAGTACCTATCCTTCCGTGGCCCTTGGTGCGACCTTTACGTCAACTGATGTTAACGCAACACCGGTTCTTGAAGATTGGTTTGTGGACTATGTCATTAGTGAACCGAGTATCGGAAACATTCCGTTTACCCTTACAGGAAGTAAAATTATCGGTACGACGGTTGCGACGCTACCAATATACAAATACAACGAGAGCCATACAACCGATGCAGGTGGTGAAATACAACTCCAAGATCTTGAGTGGGACTTTTATTCACTTATGCTTAATACGGGTGCCCATGACATTTCTGAAGCATCTCCGAATGTTCCCTACGCCCTCGACCCCGGTGTTGATGAAACCCTCACCCTCACCCTTGTACCAAATGCTGCATACTCACTTCGAGTAGCGGTAGTCAATACGAGCGGGATTCCTATTGCGGGTGCACAGGTTGAGCTATTACGTGCAGGGTTTTCTGAGACAGCGACATCATCAGCGAGTGGCCAAGTGTTTTTTAACTCAGGACTCAGTGTAAATTCCGACTACCGGGTCATTACAGAAGCGTTAGGATATGTCGACCAAACTGTTTCTGACATTACGATTGACGGGGACGAAGCGCTCGTGGTGACACTTGCACCAATATGAGTACGAAAACAATTTTTCAATACAACAGCAAACGAGAGCAAGGCTTTACCTTGGTGGAAACTATTATGGTTCTTGCTTTTTTTACGGTGGTGATGCTCGCACTTATGGAAAGCATCGTTATGTTCTATCGCCTTAACGGGTACACGATTGCACAAACATATCAGGTTGACCACGCACGAAGAGGTGTTGAGGGGCTCGTGCGCGACTTGCGCGAAATGACCTATGCTGACAATGGCGCGTTTCCACTTGTGGTGAGAGAGAGTTATCGAGCGGGTTTTTATAGCGATATCGACCGCGACTCGAGTGTTGAATACATCGAATATCGATTATCATCGACTACGCTTGAGAAACGAATTTATAGTGCAACAGGGACTCCTCCTACATACAGCACAACGACTCCAGAGTCAGTACATACCATTTCTGAGTACGTACAAAATCAAATTCAAACCACACCGATATTTACGTACTATGATGAAAATGGGGTGCAAGCAACCACCACAACGCCAATTACAAATATCGCGTATGCACAGGTGAGTGTTATTGTGAATATAGACCCCATTCGTGACCCCGGACAGTACATGCTTCGTTCAAGTGCATCATTAAGAAATTTGAATCACTAAGGAGTTACTATGCAAAATAAACACATTATGTCCGGATATCTCCTCGTCCTTGTGTTGGTATTTGGTGCAATATTTTTTCTTATGGCGACATCCTTTATTGGATATGTAATAACACAGTCACAACTAACAACAAATAAACTGAATAAAGAGCAGGCACTCAATATCGCTGAAGCTGGTCTCGATTACTACAAATGGTTTCTCGCGCACTACCCTGACAACACGACAAACGGAACGACGACACCCGCTCCCTACGAGCATGTGTATTCAGATCCCGAGGGGGCTCCGATTGGTGAGTTCTCACTCCAAATAGCAAGTTCAACCGCCTGTGGTGAAGTGTATGCAGTTGATATCACCTCGACCGGACACACATATGACAATCCGGGCGTGACGCGGACGGTATATGGACGATACGCACAGCCAACAGTAGCAGAGTATGCCTATATTATTAATGCAAACGTATGGGCAGGAGCCGACAGAACTATTATCGGTCCCTATTACTCGAACGGAGGCATTCGCATGGATGGAACAAATAACTCAACTGTTTCAAGTGGTCAGAGCACATGGAATTGCACCACATCGTATGGCTGTAACCCTGCACGAGCTAATGCTCCCGGCGTGGTCGGAAGCGGACCAAATAGTACACTGTGGTCGTATCCCGCAGCACCAATCAACTTCACGGGACTCACGGTTGACCTTTTGGCAATGCAGGCGAAGGCTCAGACAGGTGGTGGCTTCTACCGAGGTCCTTCAGGAGGTTTTGGGTACCGAATTGTATTTAAATCCAACGGGACCATGGATGTATATAGAGTTACCGGCACATACAATTATTGGGGGTACACAACCGAAGATGATTGGCAGTTAGAGCGTCATGTTATCAGTGCGAACACATTGCTCGGAAACTACGCAGTGCCTGCAAATTGTTCAATTATTTACATTGAGGACAAGGTCTGGCTTGAAGGAGTTGTGAAGGGAAAGGTGACCATCGCCGCAGCTGATGTCGACACTGCAGGAGTGAATCCTTCAATCATCCTGAACGGAAATATTACATACGCAAATGCAACATCTGGATTGCTTGCGATTGGGGAGGAGGACGTACTCGCCGGCCTCACCGTACCCGACGACATGACACTCAACGGCATATTTATTGCACAGAACGGACGATTTGGTAGGAATCATTATACGACAAGTGGAACGCAAGATGTTGATTCTGCCCATGACTCATACGTAATGCGCGATTCGCTCACGGTAAATGGGACTATTGTTTCAAATGGACGCGAAGGAACAAAATGGACAAATTCTGGTGTGTATATTTCTGGGTTTAACACTCGCACCAATTCGTATGACCGCGCACTTGTTTCAAACCCACCACCGCTTACTCCTGAAGTCTCGGATACCTACGAGTTTATTGAATGGCGCGAGGTTAACTAACAGTTTTGACCCAAAAAGCCACCGGTCGCCCGTAGGGCGACCGGTGGCTTTTCACATGGTAAAATAAAAGCACTATGAAAACAGCAAACCACCCCCTCGTCATTGGTAACTGGAAAATGAATCCACAATCAATGACGATGGCAACGCGACTCACAACCGATATAAAAAAAGGACTGCAAAAAGTTGATGGTGTTGAGGTGGTGATTGCACCACCGTTTGTGTATCTTGAAAGTGTGCATCGTGTGCAAAGTGGCAGTGATACGTTTAAACTCGGTGCACAGAATGTACACACCGAAAAATTGGGAGCACACACCGGAGAAATATCACTCCCCATGCTTCAAAGTTTTGATGTTCGCTACGTCATCCTCGGCCACTCAGAGAGACGGAGTGACGGAGAAACCAATGCCTCAGTTAACAAAAAGGTGCACGCAACACTCAAAGCGGGGCTACGTCCTGTTGTCTGTATTGGAGAGGCAACACGAGATCATGAGGCACACTACCTTAATTTTATTGAGACACAAATTCGAGAATCGTTCGCCGGGGTTACAAATGCAAAGCTGGGGCACATTGTCATCGCCTATGAACCAATTTGGGCGATTGGTACGGGGCATAATGCTTCGGCAGAAGACATTCACGAGGTGAAACTTTTTATTTTGAAAATACTTACCGACATTTACGACCGTGCTGCTTCAAATCGCGTACATATATTGTATGGGGGTTCGGTAACGTCACGAAATGCAAAAGAACTCATGGAGCGTGGTCTTATGGACGGTTTCTTGGTTGGTGGTGCGAGTATTAGTGCAACAGAATTTGTTGGAATTGTAAAAGCCGTTCAATAAATATGCCTCCCCAAAAACTCCCCTGCATTACTGATGTTTCTAATCTTTTAGGAAAGCGAGTACTCGTTCGCGCATCACTCGATGTTCCACTCGAAAATGGTGTGGTAGCCAATGAATTTCGGGTCTTGAAGTCGATTCCAACACTTACCTATCTCAGAGAACAGGGAGCAAAGGTAATTCTCATTACCCATATTGGACGCGATCCACAAACAACACTTGCACCACTTGTTCCGGTTCTAGAGAAGCATATTACACTTGCGTATGTGTCAGCACTTGAGGGGTCAATAGTCGATCGGGCGCTACAAGAAATGAAGAATGGTGAAGTGCTCATGCTCGAGAATCTCCGCTCGCATGGTGGTGAAGAATCGAATGATGATGCATTTGCGAAAATGCTCGCGTCGTACGCCGACTACTATGTCGATGACGCTTTTGCGGTGGCACATCGCAAGCATGCATCTATTGTTGGTATACCAAAATATATCCCGGGGTATGCCGGTATAACGTTCATCGAAGAGTATAACGAGCTCATGAAAGTTTTGAATCCGGTGTCGCCATCATTTTTCATTTTAGGTGGCGCTAAGTTTGAAACAAAAGAACCACTCATCGCAAAATTTGCTGACCTTTACGACCACGTCTTCATTGGTGGGGCGCTTGCAAATGATTTTTTGAAAGGAACAGGGTACGAGGTTGGAACCTCGCTCCTGTCGCCTGTTGATTTACGTGGAAACGAATTACTTCAGCATCCCCATATCATGCTTCCGACTGACGTGCGTGTGCAGAGCGCCGCGGGCGTTCGGGTGACTTCAGTCGACAGCGTCAAACCTGACGAAAAAATTCTCGATGTTGGCCCCGCATCAATCGAATCACTGGCACCAATTATTAAGGAGGCAAAAACGATTCTCTGGAATGGTCCGCTTGGTGATTATGAAGATGGGTTTGGGTACGCAACACACGCATGCGCCGAACATATTGCAGAGAGTGATGCGTACTCGGTTGTGGGGGGTGGAGACACTGTTGCGGCTATTGAATCTCTTGGGCTTAGTGACAAACTCAGTTTTCTCTCAACCGCAGGCGGAGCGATGCTTACTTTTTTGGAAAAAGGAACTCTCCCAGGGATTGAAGCACTTAGAAATATAGGATAGAGAATATGAGATATGGAAAATAATCCTAAAACCAGAAGCCAAAAGCTAAAATGAAATATTGAATATTGAAAAGTTGAAAATGAGGAAGGCAGAATGAAATAAAGAATTATGAACAGTACGTCGTCTTTGCGAGCGCCTTTAGCCACGAGCGAATGCGTGGTGGGAAGCAATCCAGTGAATGCGTGGATAAATACGGAAAAATAATGAAATAGTAGTATGAAAAAGACACTCACACTAGTGTATTTACTTAGAGAAGAAAGCGTTTGTCTTGGATACAAGAAGCGGGGTTTTGGTGAGGGTATGTGGAATGGGTATGGAGGAAAGCTTGAGGAGGGAGAATCAATTCTGGATGCTTCCGTACGAGAACTTAAAGAGGAATCCTTGGTGGATGTCTCTAAGGAAAATCTCGAACAAGTTGCGGTTGTCGAATTTTTCTTTGAAGATGGGAAACATCTTGAAGTACATTCATTTTTTGTGCGCACCTGGAATGGCGAACCGACTGAGACAGAAGAAATGAAACCGCAGTGGTTTTTGTTTTCAGATATTCCCTATGAAAAAATGTGGGCAGATGATCCGTACTGTCTCCCTCGTTTGCTCGCAGGTGAAAAACTTCGTGGCAAGGTATGGTTTGATGCAACAGGAAAAGACATTAAAGAGATGGAATGGTCGCGTGTTGATTCACTCTGAGTTATACAAGTGCTTCTTTCAGGAGAGAAGCAATTTGTTGTGAAGCACCCTCAGCAGGGGAAATATGTTTTGCCGGTTGGTAGGCACCATCGTCTATAAAACGAGGGACAACATGTATATGAGCATGAAACACCTTTTGGCCAGCCGCATCTTCATTGTTCATGTGTATATTTATCCCATCACACTTGGTGATTGACCTGAGCGCGAGCGCAACTTTTTGAGCCGTCTTCATCATGTGACCGAGTACTTCTGTATCAGCGTCAAATACATTCACAAACTTTTTTTTAGGGACAATAAGCGTGTGCCCCGTGTTGATTGGATTGACGTCAAGAAACGCCATAACTAAAGCGTCTTCGTAGACTACGTCTGCAGGGATTTCACCCGAGATTATCTTTTCAAAAATATCATGCATAAATTTTTCTTTCAAATATATTACCAGATTTTGAGTATCTATCTATCGACAACCACAATTACTGATCAGACGAGCTAATAGCAATTTATATTATCACGTACACGTGTACATCATAATATAAATTTAAAAAAGTCACTCATCACATTATTATGGTAAAATCACATCCACCATGGCACCTAAGCGCACCTATGAACTTCATCCTCCTGTCCCTGATTTGGTGAAGGAAAACCTCAGTGCGTACCCCGATTTTGTACAACAACTCCTTTATAATCGCGGAATTACTGGACGCGAAGAAGCAGAGATATTTTTTAACCCCGACTACGATACTCAGCTCCATGACCCCTTTCTCCTCACTGATATGGAACGCGGAGCCTTGCGCGTACTTCAAGCAATACAAAACGATGAGCATATTGTCATCTATACCGACTACGATTGCGACGGTATTCCGGGTGGTGTCGTACTCCACGATTTTTTTGAGGCGATAGGATACACGAATTTTGAAAACTACATCCCACATCGTCACCATGAGGGGTATGGGTTTAATGCGGGGTCAGTCCCGGTATTCAGAGAGCGAAATACCAAGCTCATCATTACGGTTGACTGTGGCATCGTTGACCATGAGGCGGTTATACAAGCGAACGAACTTGGGATTGACGTGATTATCACCGACCACCATGAGCCAAATGAAACACTCCCACCCGCATACGCGGTCATCAACCCAAAGCGCGATGACGCTTACCCATTCAAAGGTCTCTGTGGCACTGGAGTCGCGTACAAACTTGTGCAGGCAATCCTCACGCGAGGAAAAGAGCAAGGTACCATTACACTCAAAGACGGGATGGAAAAATGGTGGCTCGATATGGTAGGACTTGCGACAGTCGCCGACATGGTGCCACTCACGGGCGAGAATCGTGTACTTGCGCACTATGGACTCTCGGTACTTCGTAAGTCAAAACGCCCCGGGTTACAGCACTTGCTCCGCAAGGCAGGCGGAAGCCAACAACATCTCACTGAAGAAGATATTGGATTCACGATTGCGCCACGCATCAATGCCGCATCGCGCATGGATAATCCAGAGGATGCGTTTCATATGCTCCGCACAAAAGATGAGGTCGAAGCAGGTGAGCGTGTCCTCCATCTTGAAAAACTCAACAATGAGCGAAAGGGTGTTGTTGCGTCGATGACGAAAGAAGCAAAAAAGAAAATGCATCACTTCACGGAGCTCCCGTCGGTGATTGTGATGGGAAATCCTGAATGGCGTCCGTCACTCGTCGGCCTCGTCGCAAATTCACTCGTTGAAGAATTTCGTCGCCCCGTGTTTCTTTGGGGGCGCGATGGGCGTGACATCATTAAGGGCTCATGTCGAAGTGATGGGTTTGTGAGTACGCTCACGCTCATGGAGGTGGGAGCTGAGTCCTTCCTCTTTTTTGGTGGGCATCATGGTGCGGGTGGTTTCTCGGTTCATGAGGATAAAATTCACTCACTTCAGGAGGTGATGAATGAGGCGTATGTGACACTCGGGGACAGAGCATTCGCTCTTTCGCATGAAACACTTGTTGATGCGGATATTCGACTCGAAGATATTAATCGAACGTTTTTGAAAACGCTCACATCACTTGCGCCGTTTGGTGAAGGGAATCAGAAACCTATTTTTAGATTGCAAAATGTTTCACCAGAAAAAGTTTTCACATTTGGTGGAGCAAAGAACCACACAAAACTGGTCTTTGATACAGATGAAGATTCACTTGAGGCAATTGCATTCTTTAAAACACCAGAACAGTTTGATGTGGTGCCGAAAGTTGGTGTTCCACTGACACTCATTGCACACGTAGAAGAATCATACTTTATGGGGAGGAAGCAGACCCGCCTAAGAATCATTGATATTGTATAAAGGAAAAGGCCCGCGCATCGCGCGGGCCGAGGCTAATCCGGGTCCACAGTATTCAAGTTTTCACACCGTGAGCTCGTGCCCACTCTTCCACAGACCCTCGGTACGCAATGAACAACTTCATAAGCGTCCAGTTCTCTGAAAGTAGATTAGTGATCTCCCCAGCAAGTTTCTGCATTCTGTCGTGAGCACAGTCGGTGCAAAAATGACTTTCAGGGTGAATCTTTTCGTTCCCGCACTGCTTGCAGCATTTGCTCATGTGAGCCTCCTTCGGGTGGGTTGTCTAACCCCTACGCTACGCCCACAGAAAATGAAAGTCAATGGTTCTAGGATTTCAGACGGAAGCTTAAAATAATGATAGTATGGGTGAAATTAACATAAATCTATGAACCGGATGAAAAAGATTATTGCGCATACTGATGGTGGCTCTAGGGGAAACCCCGGGCCCGCAGGTGCGGGGGTGATTGTGACCGATGAGCATGGCACCGTGCTCAAAGAAGTCGCGAAATTTTTAGGTAATGCGACCAACAATTTTGCTGAGTATCAAGCGGTACTTGTTGCACTTCAAACGCTCGAAAAAATACTGGGCAAAGGCTCAAAGGAAACTGAAGTCGAGATTAAACTCGACAGTGAACTCGTACAGCGCCAGCTCTCGGGTAAGTATCAGATTAAAGAGCCAGGTCTCGTGCCACACTTCATTGCGATTCATAATCTCCGAGTGGCACATTTCCCGCACATCACCTTCACGCACGTCCGTCGCGAATACAACAAAGAAGCTGACCGCCTTGCAAACGAGGCTATGGATAGAAAAGGAAATTAGAGAAAATTTTTTAAGTACCAAAAAACGAGCAGAATACTGCTCGTTTTTTGGTATTGCGCATACGATAGAGGGGAGTACCATAGTATGAGTATATGAAGTTCAAACACAAACATAAGATTCTCATTCTCATTGTTGAAGACAACGAGCTCAATTTTCAGATGTATCGTGAACTTTTTGAGCAAAAAGGATTTGAAGCAGTCGTGCTTCCGCATGCAGACGGATTTTTTCCTGAGGAAGTGAGTAAGATTGAGCCAGATATTATTTCGATGGATATCATGCTTGGGAAAGATGGAGTGCAAAGAGAGCGAGATGGTCTTGAAGCAATCGCAGCCCTCAAAGCTGATTTGCGTACCCACGACATTCCTGTTTTTGTGCTCACAAACTTTTTTGAAGAAACGAAGGTTAATCGCGCAAAAGAATTGGGGGTGGTTGATTTTATCTTTTTACCGGGTCAAACGATTACAAAAATTCCCGAACTTTTTTCAACGTATCTCAAAGATCCTAAGCACTACAAACCCTCACACCCGAGTTTTAGAAAGTAAGTACAGCTTGTACACTATGACGGTATGCGGGGGATTTTCTTCTACACTATTGGTATAGCGATTGCGAGTGGAATTTTGTTCCGCTCGTTTTTTGAGGTGAGCGATGCGGGTATTTTGTTCGTACTCCTCATAAGTTTTTCTTCTGGGTTACTGTGGTATGTCAGAAAGAGAGCTCTGAACTCATACCTATTTCTCCTCAGTCTCGCTCTTCTCTGTTTCGCTCTCGGGGTTGTTCGTTTTGATATGAAAGACGAAGTTGTTTCAATACTTGAGACTCATGTCGGAGAAAGCGTAGAACTCGAAGGAATAATTCTAAGGGAGCCCGAAGTCCGTGAGACGAATGTGCATCTCTATGTGAAGCTTGTAGAGTCTAATGACATGATACTCGTGACAACCGACCGCTTTAAATCCTTTGCGTATGGTGACCGTGTTGTAGTGGCTGGGAAACTCAAAAAGCCCGAAGCCTTTGAGAGCGACCTTGGAAGGACGTTTGATTACCCCGGATACCTGAAAGCGCGCGGTGTGAGCTACATGATTTCATTTGGAAAAGCTGAAGTCGTTGCTCAAGGAGAGGGAAATGCATTTATGAGTGCGCTGTTTTTTGGAAAGCAGAAATTTATGGATGCGCTCGAGCTCGCGGTTCCGGAACCTGAGGCAGGACTTGGTGAAGGAGTACTTCTCGGGGCAAAGCGTGCACTTGGAGAAAAACTCGAACAAGCATTTCGTGATGTTGGCATTGTGCATATTATTGTGCTTTCAGGGTACAACCTCATGATTATTGCCGACATCGTGATGCGGGTACTCAGTGCGGTGCTCCGTCCTCGCATGCGCATGGTAGTGGGGATTTTTGTGATTGTGAGCTTCGCACTCCTCGTTGGGCTTTCGGCGACCGTGATACGCGCATCAGTTATGGCATCCTTAGTTATTATTGCGCGCACATTAGGGAGACAGTATGCGGTGATGCGCGCACTTGTGTTTGCGGGAACGGTGATGATTTTTATTAATCCGTATCTGCTCTTGTTTGACCCTGGGTTTCAACTCTCGTTTCTTGCAACCTTGGGTCTTGTGGTACTAGCACCAGCAATTGAAGCGAGGCTTGTGCGCGTCCCTACAAAGTTTCATATGCGTGAGGTGCTCACGACGACACTCGCTACGCAGATTTTTGTATTGCCATTTATCGTATATCTCATGGGGTCGTTCTCGGTCGTGTCGATTGTAGTGAACCTGCTTGTGTTGCCCGCAGTACCCTATGCAATGCTCCTCTCATTTATTGCAGGGACGCTTGGGGTGTTCTCAAACATGCTCGGAATAATTGCTGGTTTCCCTGCGTATCTCCTCCTTGCGTACATTATCAAAGTTGCAGAAGCATTTGCGGAACTGCCATTTGCATCATTTATCTTTCCACAGATACCATTTTGGACGGTGATTATCGCATACTCTGTGATTGCATTTCTTGCAATACACTTTAGAGAAGTCCCCGAAGGAACACTCGTTCAAGAAGAAGTCGATGAGGATACCCATGAAGATGACGAGTATGCTGATTGGACGATTGAGGAAGAAGTTGAAGGAGAGGAAAGAACGAAAATACCCGTGGAAGTGCAGGGCACTTCCGCGGGTATTCGGGACACTTTCCCGTTTCGGTAATTATCCTATCGCGTCAAAGCGCCTTTCGACGATTGTCCAATTTACATTCTTGAGGAATGCTTCGATATAGCTTTTCTTTTCGGCAGGGAGGTAGTCAACCATGAAGGCGTGTTCCCACATGTCCATGGCGAGAATAACAGGGAGTCCACCGAGCTGACCGAGCTCGTGGTCGCTGACCCATGCAGTGTGCAAAGTGTTTGCTTTTGAGTCTGCATAGAGCACTGACCATCCGATGCCACGGCTCATACCAACTTGCGTGAAGTGCTTGAGAAATTCCTCACCGCTTCCATACTTCTCTGCAATTGCTTTCGCGAGCGCCGATTCAGGGTTGCCACCTCTCTCACCTTCAAATTGCTCGAAATAGTATTCATGCATGCGCATGCCATTAAATTCAAAGCCGAGACGTCGGCGCGTTTCCATAATTGCGTACGCATATTTTTCTGCGTCGAGTGCGGTAAGTTCGGCGATTTGTTCGCGGAGAACATTCACATGTTTCACGTACCCTTGATACAGTCCGAGGTGTGCAGTGATTTGTTTTTCCGAAAGTCCAGGGAGTTCGGGAAGGTTGAATGTTTGTGCAGTGTAGGTGTGCATAGGATAAAACTTAAAACTATAAATTAAAAGCTAAAATTAAAATGGAACAGTCAGTATACCATTTACAGAAATATTGAATATTGAATATTGAATATTGAATATGGAATAGAAAATAGAAATAGAGAATAGAGAATATGAAATATTGGATATACGACGTTCGTCATCGCGAGCAAAGCGAAGCGATCCAGAGTTTCGTAATAGAACTCTAGATTGCTTCGTCGTAACCTCCTCGCAATGACAGGAGTGTGCCGTATAATGGCTTAATGAAAAGGTGGATGGGATTAATTCAGCTCGGTGTTATTGTGGCACTTTTGGTGCTTATTCTTTACATTTTCATCGGGCCACATTCGACGCTCTTTAGAAGCCGGACACACAATCTTACGGTTACATTTCTCGATGTCGGCCAAGGCGATGCAACACTCATTGAATCGCCGAGTGGTACACAAGTACTCATCGATGGCGGGCCGGGGAGTGGGGTACTTCGAGCACTGAGTCACGAGCTCGGATTTTTTGATAGAGATATCGACATGATTGTCGCGACACACCCCGACCAAGACCATATCGCTGGACTTATTGATGTACTCCTGCGATACAAGGTTAGTACGGTACTCATGACAGAAAATGATAGCGACACACCAGTCTCAGACTTATTTCGAGAACTGGTGAAAAAGGAAGGTGCGACGGTTCGCTACGCACGCACAGGGCAGGTCTATGACCTCGGTGTTGGAACGAGTGGAAGTACGACGCTCACCATTCTTTTTCCTGACCGCGACCCGAGCGGGCTCGAGAGCAACATGTCTTCGATTGTTGCACAACTTCGGTATGCTGAAACTGAATTTATGTTCACGGGAGATTCACCACAAGCGATTGAAGAATATCTCGTTGATGTAAATGGAAACCGACTTCGTAGTGATGTACTTAAAGCAGGGCATCATGGCTCGCGCACATCGTCAGCACATACGTTTGTTGAGATGGTTCATCCAACCTATGCGGTAATTTCTGCAAGTAAGGACAACAAGTATGGTCATCCACACAAAGAAGTAATTGATGAATTTAATACCTTTGGCATCACTACAAAAAATACCGCCGATGAGGGCACTATTACTTTTCAAAGTGATGGAAAAACAATTATTGAATAGGGATTTCATTTCTGAGTACAGTTCTAGGCGACAAGCAAAAAGCCCGCGAGGCGTATTCGAATACGATGAGCGGGCTTTTTGTGCAGGCAACAAAGAAATGTGCCAGAAATGAAATTCCTATTAGATGATCTTAGCCTCCTTGAGTGTCGCGTAAGCCCCATTCTTTGCGATAGTGCGAAGTGCCTTTGTTGAAAGTGTAACGGTAACGCTCTTTCCGAGTTCTGCGACGAAAATACGCTTCTTCTGAAGGTTTGGTTGTCGGCGTGTCTTTCCGCACGGATTAAACTGCGTCGCACGAGTGCGGTTAGAATACTTGCCACCCATTTGGGTCTTCTTTCCTGTTACCTGACATTGCTTAGACATATGTGCGCGCAATCGTACCATATCAGACATAATATGCAACCTCCTGAATATCCCTGAGAAAGATATCGCAAAGCACCTCAGCTTACGGTAATATAAGTGTCATATGGGAATCGCAGAAATTGCAATTATAGTCGCTCTTATTCTTTCAATCGTGCTCCACGAGGTGGCGCATGGGTATGCAGCGAATTGGCTCGGTGACCCAACTGCGCGACTTTCAGGACGACTCAGTGCTAACCCACTCAAACATATCGACCCACTTGGTTCTGTTATTATTCCAGCTCTCCTTTTTCTCTCTCAGGCTGGCATGCTCTTTGGTTGGGCAAAGCCCGTTCCATACAATCCATACAACCTCACCAATCAACGTTGGGGTGAAGCTATGGTTGCTGCCGCAGGCCCTCTCACGAACCTCCTCCTCGCGGGAATATTTGCGGTCATCATTCGATTGGCTATTCCACTGGGGCTTTCTGCATCATTCCTCGATCTCGCGAGCTACATTGTGTATATCAATATCCTCCTTGCGTTCTTTAATGCCATTCCTATTCCACCACTCGATGGCTCAAAAGTGCTCGAATCAATCCTTCCGTTTGGCCTTAAAATGAAGTATCGAGCGCTGGGCGACATTATGGGGCGATTTGGGCTTATTGGTACGTTTCTGTTTGTATACGTCTTTATCACCATCTTTTGGAAACCATTTCAAGCCATTGTGGGGAGTGTTTTCAAGCTTTTTACCGGCTTCGGCCTCTAGGTGTCCTTTCCTTGCCTCAATGCCACTTGCATATTTTGGCGCTTATAGTATTGTACTCGCACCCGCAACGCGGCCTTTTTAATTCAACAGAATGTCAACAATAAATCAACTCGCACGAAAAAAGCGACGCAACCCAGCTACCAAGAGTAAGACGGGTGCTTTGCATACTGGTTTTGATAAAATTAAAAATCGGCCAAACGTTTACCACTCTCCATTCAAGCGTGGTGTTTGTACTCGCGTTACCACCAAGACTCCTCGCAAGCCAAACTCAGCTATCCGTAAGATTGCCCGCGTTCGTCTCACGAACGGATACGAAATTACTGCGTACATCCCAGGTATTGGACACACTCTTCAGGAACACTCTGTCGTACTCGTACGCGGAGGTCGCGTGAAGGACATCGGTGTGCAGTACACTATCGTACGTGGTAAGTACGATGCGACCGGCGTTAACAACCGTCTTAACGGTCGTTCTCGATACGGAGCAAAAGCACCAAAAGGGAAGAAGTAAACAATTATTAAAAAGAGTGGACTTGTGAGATAACCTCAGGTACGAGGAACGACAAGATTTTTAAGGGAAACGTAGTTGACCTACGACGACCGAAGAAAATTAAAGTCGTGACAAAGTAGATGAGGTTGTATCACAAGGATAATGCTCGCTATTAGATAACGACAGGAATTTATGCGACGACCAATTAAACGACGGCCAGCCCTCAAGGGAGATGAACGATACGACTCAGTGAGCGTATCACGCCTCATTAACTACATCATGCTTCGTGGTCAAAAAGAGACTGCACGAAAGGTGGTATATGCAGCACTCCAAGAAATTAAAGATGCAAAAGAAGGAGGTGGAGAGCCAGTAGAAATTTTTGAATTAGCAGTACGAAACGCAGGACCACAAATGGAAGTTCGCTCACGACGCGTTGGTGGTGCAAACTACCAAGTGCCACGAGAGGTTCGTCCAGAACGTCGTCTTGCACTCGCACTTCGTTGGATTATTACCGCAGCACGTTCACAAAAGGGAACGCCAATGCATAAGGCACTCGCGAAGGAAATCATGGCAGCAGCACGCGAGGAAGGTTCAGCAGTTAAGAAGAAGGAAGATACTCATCGAATGGCAGAGGCTAACCGAGCATTTGCCCATTTTGCCTGGTAATTTCTAAGCAAAGCGAAAGAAATTCCAGATGCAAAATGGAGCATCCAGCTCCAAAATCACAGTGCTTTTTCTCACAGAGGTTTAAGAAAATCGAATACGAACTATTGCAAAGACAATCCGCGTGGGCGAATAGCCCAACCCTTAGGGGCGAAGCGGATTGTTTTTGTTTTGTTCAGTGATTTTGGAGCCGGATCACCCACTTCGCAAGACAGGAACCGCACCTCATTTTGTGCTAGAAAATTTCAGTTACCAAACATGTGAACGCTCGGGGTGATTTTCATTTTCTTGCCTTACACCCCATAATGTTCTGTATCGTTCTCAGGTAACTGGTAACCAATAACTGAGAACTAAGGTATGTCAACAAAAAATGCACGGGCGGGAGGGAAGTATGGTGGTGGGCACACCACGGTCATTCCTGCGGCGGGTGAAATCGCCGACATTGCGCATCAGTGCTCCTCGGTAACAAAGATTTCACCCGGATTCATCAAAGCTGGACTGCCACCAACAAAAGGTTTGAAGCGGGTGAAAATTACTGAAAACGAATCGGGGCTTCTCCTTTCCGTGCGGGGCAACATCTCTCACCAAGAACTTCGCGTGTATGCAGACGATGTCGCGCTCGCAAAGGCCTGTATCACAAAAGGGGCAATCGAGGCCGGTTTTAAAATTTCGTAAAATTGACGCGCAACTATTCTCAGGTACACTTACCGCAGAGTTTAGAAGTCACCATCAAGTTCAATCACATCGAGGAAGGAAAATATCATGAAAAAGCAGAAACACACCAGGAAGGATTCAGACCATGCATTCATCGCAGGAGGGAGCGGCGGACTTGGTGCAGCCGCGGCTCGTGAACTTGCGAAGCAAGGAGTCGGGGCTATTTCGTTTTCATACAATAGCAACAAAGCTTCTGCAGAATCTCTCGCGATGGAGCTTAAGACACTCGGTGTGAAAAAGGTGTTCTTCAGCACCCTCAATCCATCTGATGAGGCGGACGTCAAGCGGTTTTACGAAGAGGCCGTGAAAGCGACGCATTTGGAAATTACGATGGGCGTTTACGCTATCGGCATTTCTCCCAACAAACCGTTTGAAAAACAGAGACTCGAGACGGTTGGCGGGGGTATCGACAATAAGGGATGGAGGGAGGTGTACGAGGTCAACGTATTTGGTTGTATGGTCAGCATGCGTGCGCTTGCTCTGCGAATGAGACGAAGCAAAATCAAGGGGTCGATGGTGTTTATAACCTCGACGAACGGGATTAATAGCCACTCGCACATTTCGGCTCACTACGACACCTCAAAAGCAGCACAATCACACCTGATGCGAATCATGGCGGAGCGATACGCAAAAAACGGAATTCGAATCAACGGTGTAGCTCCTGGGTGGGTCAATACGGACATGAACAAATCGCTCCCTCTCTCAGAACGCAGGAAAGAGATGCGAAAAATCTGGAGCTGTCGATTTGCTGAACCGCACGAGATCGCTGCTTTCATTGCATTTGTTCTCGGGCAAGGAGGAAGCTATACGTACGGTCAGGATTTTATGATCGACGGTGGGTATCGATAGTCCTACTCGCTACCAACCTTTCAAAGAGTCGCCCGAAACGGCGACTCTTTTTTATGTGCGATATCGTAAGTCGCACATGTGTGTTTTTGCGAGAGAAGTGAAGCAACCCAGCATTTGCATCTGTACATACAATGTATTGACAATGTACGTACACGAAAGTATACTTCAAACTATGACAACTCTAAGCATACGTATAGAAGAAAAGACAAAGCGTGAAGCAAATAAGACACTCAAGGCGATTGGTCTTGATATGTCGAGTGCAGTAAAAATGTTTCTTAATCAGGTGGTGGTTGAGCAGGGGCTTCCTTTCAAGCCTTCCAAACGAACACAACGAGAAATCAGAGAGGAATGGGATAGAGAAGTCGAATGGGCACTCAAGCATGGAAAGCGGTATACGAATGCGACAGAAATGTTTAAGGATATTATGAAAGAAACCGATTAACAATGTACCAGATTGTCTATACAAAGCATTTTGAGAAGGCGCTTTCAAGACTGGTGAAGGGTGGGCTTAAAAAATCAACACAGAAACTGATTACTGAAACAATCGACCTTCTTGCTTCAGGAGTAAAACTAGACGCGGGTACAAAGATCATCAGCTCCACGGTGAATTTGCGGGATATCGTGAATGTCATGTACAGGGTGATTTGCTATTAGTGTATAGAATTATAGATAAGGAGGTCATACTTCTCGTAGCAGATATAGGTTCGCACAATGACCTTTTTTAGAGGTGGATAGAACTTATCTACTTTTTTCTATATTCATTACAATGAGCGAAACTCCCTAGGGTTCCCCTAGGGAGTTTATGCAACCAGCATGCTTTTGGTTGTTTATTTTTTTCTATTTCATATTCTCTATTCAATATTCCATACTTAAAATGCTATACTTTTTCCATGAAGTTCTCGCTATTAGATAAGTCGCGGATGGGTGCGGATAGCACGCAGATTGACGCGGAAAGTTCTGCTTCTGAGCAGGTGCGGAACGGCGCAAAAAACATGCAGATATACGCGGAAGAAAATTTAGGGGTCGGACCCCTAAATAATGAGCCAAAGCGAATCTCGCTTCTTTCACACTTTTCATTTACATTTTTGGTAATCCTGGTAGTAGCCGGCGCCCTCCTGGGCGCCGGCTACTACCTCCGCGACTCCGCCTTGGCTGCAACATACATCAACAAGTATCTTGATAATCAACTTGAGTCAGGTTTGGTGGGACATTGGACGTTTGATGGTGACAAAATGAACCTGTCGTCATCAACTGCTGAAATACTTGACTCCTCAGGGTACGGCAACAACGGCAATTGGATGAATCATTCGACGACAACAACGATAGGAAAAATGGGTCAGGCCCTACAGTTTGATGGAATAGATGACTATATAAATATTGGTAATCCCGAATCAATCAATCCAACGAACGAAATGTCAATATCTGTCTGGGTCAAAACTTCAGGAACAGCTGTAAAATGTATCGTTTGTAAATGGAGTAGTTTGGGTAGCTACAATGACACACAATCATATGCAGTTTATATGCTTACAGATGGTCGCGTGGTCTGGGCAGTGAATGCGACCAACGGTAATGACAATCCGCTTACGGGAGTTATAGCTATTAATAACGGGGTCTGGCACCACATTGTAGTCACTGCTCAAAATGGAACCAACAATCAAAAAATTTATATTGATGGTGTATTCGATGCGCAGACAACACCGGGCGATACAATCATCGATACGACGACGGATCCCCTTCGAATCGGCGGTGGAAGTGAAGAAGGAATAGAGCCAGGTCCATATAAATGGAATGGATCTCTCGACGACGTACGCATATACAACCGCGCGCTTTCGCAAAAAGAAATCACTCGCTTATACAAACTCGGCGAGGGGACTAAAATCAACACAACCCCAACCGACAAATACACGAATGGTCTCGTCGGGTATTGGACGTTTGATGCGAGTGAGATGAATGGAACGTCTGCGTATGACATTTCAGGGAGTCACGCGACAGGGGCACTCACGAATGGTCCAATTACAGCGCAAGGTCGACAGGGACAAGGAATAAGTTTTGACGGGACTGATGATTCTGTCGATATTGCTGTGTCGGGGCTTTCTGACCCAAAAGTTTTCACTGCCACTGGATGGTTTAGAGCGAATGATGTGTCTAATACAGTTCTGTCGATGGGAAATTCAGGTGATACTGACCCATACTGGAGAATTCTTTTGGCAGGTAATCGATTGCAATTTCATCCAAGAACTTCATGGACAGATTCAACTGATCTTGTAAGTACAACAGTAGTAAATGGTGGAAACTGGCATCACTTTGCTATTTCAATGTCTGATGGTATGCGTTTGTATGTTGATGGAAGACTTGAGGCACAGGAGATTCGAGTACTAGATGGTCCAATGACAACTAATATTATTACGATTGGGGCTCTTGGGAGAACTATAAAAGAAGCATATTTCAATGGCACCATCGACGACGTACGTATATATAACCGTGCGCTTACGCAAGACGAAATCACTGGCCTATACAACCTTGGTACACCAATAAAAATAAACACTACACCGACGACACTTGTCGATGATGGTCTCGTCGGCTACTGGACGTTTGACGGCAACAATATGTCGGGAACTTCTGCGTATGATATTTCGGGCAATCACGCGACGGGTACGCTCACCAACGGTGCCGACCCAGCCATGGGAAAAATTGGTCAGGGGATTAGTTTCGATGGAGTCGATGATTATATTGACGTTACGCTCTTGCCAGCAATGACCGACTACACGTATTCGCTTTGGATAAAGACAGATGCATACGCGAATGGTGCCGCCTCCGACGGAGGGGGGACATACTTTGTCGACCGACAAACAGAGAGTAGTCAACTCGCAAGTCTCAAAGCTATTGGTGGTAATTTTGCGCACCAGTATCGAGATAACTCAGGCAACAACATCGGTGCGGTTTCGGGAAGTCAAATTAAAGTCAATACATGGCAACACGTGGTGTGGGGAAAGAATGGAACTGAATTATTTATCTATGTTGATGGGATAAAAACAAGCAACAGCATCAGTATGACGGTAACACCCCCGCTTCCGCGCGTCGGGAGACATAGTTCGGCAACTGGGTTCTTCGACGGAATGATCGATGATTTCCGCATCTATAACCGAGGACTTTCTTTAGACGAAGTGCAGACGCTCTATAACGCGGGGAGGTAGTGGGATTAGCGATTAGCTCTTTCCCGACATCCTAAGTCGGGCATTTCTGGATCGCTTCACTTCGTTCGCGATGACGAACATCACGCCGGCGCGGAGCGCCGGCGGTTTCCCATTGTGTCATTCTGAATTTATTTCAGAATCCAGTCTATTTCTGGAAACTCTCTAGGGGACCCCTAGAGAGTTTAATGATTTCCGCATCTATAACCGAGGACTTTCTTTAGACGAGGTGCAGACGCTCTACAATGCAGGGAGGTAGTAGAGTTAGCTATTAGCACTTAGCTTTTAGAGCCGCCGGAAATATGGTCGACTTCGTGGAAACTCTCTAGGGGACCCCTAGAGAGTTTAATGATTTCCGCATCTATAACCGAGGACTTTCTTTAGATGAGGTGCAGACGCTCTATAACGCGGGGAGGTAGTGGAATTAGCCATTAGCACTTAGCTTTTAGAACCGCCGGAAATATGGTCGACTTCGTAAGTCGACCATGCCTCCGTGTTACTTGACACTGGTGATACACTTTTGATACACTATACATTATGGCAACAACAAAACGAAGACTCAATATTACCCTTTCACCCGAAGTCGATGCACTCATTACCCACATTGCAAAGCGTGACCGTGTCCCACAGGCGACAAAAGTCAGTGAACTGTTACATCTCTCCCTTGCGCTCGAAGAAGACAAGGCACTTTCTTTTCTTGCTGATGTGAGAGTTACAGAAAAGGGAAAGAGATTGTCTCATGCACAGGTGTGGGGCAAGAAGTAATTTTCTATGTACCTCATCACGTATCATCACAAAGTAGGAGATGATATCAGGCAAATTTCTGCCCCGCATAAAGACATAATTAGAAAAGCAATTGAAGAAAAGCTCACCGAGTCTCCAGAATTTTTCGGTAAACCCCTCCAATTTTCTCTCAAAGGTCTACGAAGTATGCGTGTGGGTGATTATCGAGTTGTTTTCGAGCTTTCGAAACAGGAAGTGTTTGTGGTACTCATTGCACACCGCTCAGTCGTGTACAAGCAGGTGAGTAAGAGGGTGTAGTTTTCAAGATTGCTTCCCACCACGCATTCGCTCGTGGCTAAAGGCACTCGTAAAGACCATAAACCGCCGGAAAGCGAAGCTTTCCGGCGGTTTGCGTTGTCATTCTGAATATATTTCAGAATCTAGTCTATTTCTAAATTACTTTAATTATCCGCGACCGCGGATGATTAAAGTAATTTCATAACTCTGGATTCCGGGTCAAGCACGGAATGACAAACGTTGGGTCAGTAGCCTAAGGGCTAAGCGCTTCGGACTACGTGCTGCCCGCATAAAAACCGAGGAGCGACCTCGAAAGAAATTTCCGAGGACGCACCTCGATTTTTATTTCCTAAACTGTTTTGGACGACGCGCAAGCTTGCGCGCAAAAGAGTACGTACCAAAGAGAATAAACAGAAGCAGTGCTAGTTGCACGAGCGCGGGATGTGCAAATATTTGAGAGAGAATAAAGAGAACACCCGAATACAACCAGCTCAGGATGGCTTTTCCACTCTCAATACTACGGTCAAAAAAACTTTTTTGTACCATCTTCGAACGGGTTATAGTGCCAAAACTCGTTGATGTGCCCCCGAGTGAAGAACCCGTTGTCATTATTTCAGTACTCGTACTGCTCTGTTCGTGGTCATTCATGTATGTATCCATGTCATCTTTCCGTGTGGCACGATAGGTATCAATCGACTGCTTTGTCTCATTTACTTTGTCGGTCACATTACTGAGCACCTTGTTTACCGTTTCGTTTTCGATGTATTGTTCGAGACCGGCTTTCGAAGAAGACTCAGTGGCTGTGTTTTTGTTTTCTGATTCAGTTGTACTTTTTTCGCGCGCGGGACTGTCTTCAGTTTTGGTATCTTCTTTATCACTCGTGCCGGCTTCTTCTTTGGGTTTGTTGTTTACAAGCGGGTCAGTTCCGCGCGCGACTTCATCTGCATCAGAAACACTATCCCCATCATCGTCTGTGTCGTCCTTATCACCCACACTATCCTTGTCGGTGTCGCGGTCAACAAAAATCGTTTGCTCTGCTTGTGCGCTCACGACCTCAATGATTTCAGCATCTTCGCCCAAGGGGTGAATCTGCGTGTTTGAAAGTGTTGCAACGACAATGTGTTCGCCATACGTTGGCGTCCAATCAACCCATGCTTCCACGAGTCTCCCCGGGAGTGCACTTACATACGAAGTGCCGACACGCTTTTCATTGTCAGCGAAACGCACCGTGCCGGTGAGGTCGTGGTCGGCACTATTGCGGAGCGCTACATATATGCGAATAGGAACATCTGCAAATACTGCTTTATCGCCGAACCAAATACCCTGCACAAAACCCGCATTAATTTCCTCGCCATGTGAAATGAGTGGCGTGAGTGCAAAGAAAAACAGTATCGAAATCAATATGGATTTCATATCTCTATTATAGTCTATTATATATTGCCGAACGGGGTTAAATACCGTATAGTATGCGAAATCTGCCTTCGGGCATTTTTTCTCTTAAAGGTGACGCTCTTTGCGCTCCGATGAAGGGAGGTAATTATTCATTCATTATTTCTAATCGCTAATAGCTCATTGCTAAAAGCTAAACTACATTATTATGGCCCGAGCATTTCCACTCTATAAACTTCGCAACTTCGGTATCGTCGCACACGTCGACGCCGGAAAGACGACCACTTCTGAGCGCGTACTCTTCTATACGGGTATGAGTCACAAGATTGGTGAGGTGCACGACGGTAATACGGTTACCGACTGGATGGAACAGGAACGAGAGCGCGGTATTACGATTACTGCTGCTGCGATTTCATGTAACTGGACACCATCACTTATCGCCGATCGCAATGACCCAGCACTCAAGTACACCTTTAACATCATCGACACCCCCGGACACATCGACTTCACTGCAGAGGTGAAGCGTTCAATGCGTGTACTCGATGGCGCTATCGTTGTCTTCGACGGTGTTGCCGGAGTAGAGCCACAATCAGAAACGAACTGGCGCTACGCCGACGAAGCACAGGTTCCCCGAATCTGTTTCATCAACAAGATGGACCGCACCGGAGCAGACTTCGAGCGCTCATACGCATCAATTTTGGGTCGTCTTTCAAAAAAGGCAGTTCGATTCCAGATGCCATGGGGAAGTGAAGAGAATCTTAAGGGTACGATTGACCTTCTCAAGATGAAGGCGTACACCTTCGAAGGAGAGATGGGTATGAAAGTGGTTGAACATGAAATTCCTGAGGAGCTCATGGCTGAAGCTACGAAGTTCCATGGTGAACTCGTCGAGCGCATCGTTGAAAATGATGATGCACAAATGAATGCGTACCTTGAAGGCAAAGAGCCAAGCTACGCTGAACTCCAGAAGACACTCCGTAGGGCAGTTATTGATAACAAGATTTTCCCGGTGATGACTGGTTCAGCACTCAAGAACATTGGAGTTCAACTTATTCTCGACGCGGTGGTTGATTACCTCCCTTCCCCCGTCGATCTCGCTTCAATTAAAGGAACAAATCCAAATACTGATGCTGAGGAAACACGCGAAGCGACTGACGAGTCACCATTCTGTGCACTCGCATTCAAGCTCCAGACTGACCCATTTGTGGGACAACTCACATTCTTCCGTGTGTATTCAGGTACGGTAAAGAAAGGTTCATATATTTACAACTCTTCAACAGGGGAGAAGGAGCGTCTCGGACGTATCGTTCGCCTCATGGCTGATGAGCGTACTGATATTGATGAGGTGTACGCTGGCGAAATTGCAGCCGGTGTGGGACTCAAGGATGTGAAGACATCACACACACTCTGTGATGAAGAGCATCCAATTCTTCTTGAAACAATTACCTTCCCTGAGCCGGTCGTTGCGATGCGTATTGAACCAAAGACGAAGAATGACCAAGAAAAAATGGGTATGGCAATGAAGAAGCTTGCGGACGAAGACCCAACATTCAAAGTTTCAACTGATGAAGAAACACTCGAAACAATTATTGCAGGTATGGGTGAACTCCACCTCGAAATTCTTGTTGACCGTATGAAGCGTGAGTTCGGTGTTGAGGCAAACGTGGGTAAACCACAGGTTGCGTACCGAGAAACAATTCAACACGCTGCTGATGCTGAGTACAAGTACATCAAGCAGTCGGGAGGTCGTGGTCAGTACGGTCACGTGAAGATTCGTATTAAGCCAATGGAACCGCTTCAACTCGCTGAAGGAAAGTCACTCGCAAAGAACATTACCCGAGAAGACCATTACGAATTCGTAAATGCGATTAAGGGAGGTGTGATTCCAAACGAATACATCCCTGCAGTTATGAAGGGATGCAAGGAAGCAATGGCACGTGGATTTGTTGCAGGATACAAGATGGAAGACATTTCTGTTGAACTCTACGATGGTAGTTTCCACGAAGTTGACTCAAGTGAAATCGCCTTTAAGCTTGCAGCTATTAACGCATTCAAGGAAGCAGCAAAGAAAGCAGGTGCCGTACTTCTCGAACCAGTGATGAGGGTTGAGGTGACGACCCCTGAGAAGTTCATGGGTGACGTGAATGGAAACATCAGCTCGAAACGTGGACTCGTTGAAGGAATGGATGACCGCGACATGGTGAAAGTCATTCACGCGAAAGTCCCACTTTCTGAAATGTTTGGATATACGACGATTCTTCGTTCAATGACTGAAGGTCGCGCAAACATGACGATGGAATTCGACCACTACGAGGTTGTTCCACCAAACGTCGCAATTGAAATTAAGAAAATGCGCGGTGTTAAAGACGTCGAAGACGATGAATAACACAAGCATTGTAGGCAAGAGGTGAGACAGTCCGGGGGACTGTCGCAAGAGGTTGTCGACATAATTAAAATCCGCGAGGAGCGGATTTTAATTTGTCATACAACCTGAACAGCGCCTGTAAGGCGGGAAAGACACAGAAACTTATGGACCATATAAAGTAAAAAGCATCCGTCAGGGATGCTTTTTTACGTTCCAACCGACTCTATCGCCCTCAGCACTTCCTCATGACATTGTGGTTTCGAAAAAAGAATTCCATTTTGTACACGATGGTCACTATTTCCGTAGAGGAGGGGATTACCCTCACAGTCTGTTACGATTCCTCCCGCCTCACATAAAATAATTTCCGGAGCGCAGACATCCCATTCGCCCAAATTTCCACTTGAAAAAAAGAACTCGCCATTGTTTTCTGCAACCACACTCGATTTGATACCAATGCTTCCGCGGGGAGTCTTCTCAGCCGAAAGTATAGTGGTGACCGCTTCCATGTGGGGAGTAAAGTGGTTAACACTACATACAAACCTGAGATGATTATGTGTTGAGGGTGATTGAACGAGCTTTGTGGTGATTCCGTTTTGAACTTTGAATGCGCCCACGCCCTTTTCAGCATAATAGAGTACGTCGTAGGCTGGGGCGTACACGACCCCGAGCACTGGCCTCCCCTCTTCGAGGAGGCCTATCATCACACAAAAATCACCGTTTTTTTTGAGAAAATCTTTTGTGCCATCGAGTGGGTCAATAATCCAGAGTCGCTCAGGGTAGGGAGTACTGATTCCTTCTGATTCTTCGGAAAGGATTGGAATGCCTGTTTCCAATAGGTGTTCAATGAGGATTGTGTTTGAGCGAGTATCAGCAAGCGTGACCGGGCTTCCATCAGTTTTGGTTTCAAAATCAGTCTCTGTGTAGAGCTGCATAATTTCTTTTCCTGCGGTTGTTGCAGCAACAATAGCTACTTCGAGTAGATTATTCATGAAATTTCAGTATATAGATGTACTGACAAAAAGTCATTTGAAGGCCACGGCGCCTTTGGCGCCGTGGCCTTCAAAACACGGGTGGTTTACAGAGTCTTTGCTCTCTGCGATACTTACAAAGAAATAGCTCCTTAACAAAGTTCCCGGGGAGGTTCTATGCGCCACCTGAAATCCGACGGTCTCATTGAGGCACTCGAGCTCATCGAAGGTGAGGGATACGAAGTCGACTACGGACATTACATAGTCGGCCCTGCAATCATCAGCAACCGAGACGCTCTCATTACCGGTGAATTTCAATTCTCACCCGAAAACAACAGTCTCATTTTCTCATTTTCGACGGAGACACGGTATGCATTCAATGAAGCAGCAGTCCTGTTTCTTCTCGAGATGAAAGACATATTCGAAGACTCGGGTGGCACCTTTGAAATGGGTGAAGATGGCTCTTTCCAGTTCATGGAAGAAGTTGAGGCCTCTGAACTATTTGAGCACGCAAAATGCGATGCGTACAAAAATGCCTTCGAACAATGCTTCTATGGTGCAGTCGACCGAGCATTCTTGTGCGTCCATGCGATAAAGGTATATTCACGTGCTGAAAAGAGAGGAATCAATGTGTCGCAAACAGATGCGCTCGATCCGGTAAATCTAAGCATCTTTTGTTTAGGAGAGCAGGATGCGCTTCACTAGACGATAAGGAGGAAACCAAACGCTGTGCGATGTATGCATGGCGTTTTTCTATGTGGTGTACACTTCACTTCTCATCCTATTTTTGCAATACTGTGTATAGATACGTTTTTTTGATGAGGTCATTCTCGGAGGAAATCATGATTTCCGTTCCTATGACACCGCTTTCGCTTTTTCTTTCTGCACTTGAAATTGAGGGTTGGTGCATTGATCATGAATTGGAATCAGGTGAGTGGAATGCCGCTTCGTTACAGCCAGAAACAGTCATAAAGGTTAGATTCAAGTTTGTGAGGGAGGAATCGAGACTTGTCACATCGTTTACTGCATACACGCCATTCGTCCCCAATACGCAAGTCGAAGTTTTTATTGGGTATCTGAGTGCGCGTGCGAAAAATAGTGACGAGTTCCACTTTTCTTGGAGATCACCCAATATCTTTGAGGCCCTCTGGAATCGCGAAGTTTCCGACGTATTTCTTGCTGATGATGAACAAGAGTACCTCGAAGCATTTCGAAACCAGGTTGAGTATGGAGGTGATTTTACTCACACATGCATTTACGTTCTCGAGCGTTTTAATTTGTGTGCCAAGATCCCAAAGTTGTTTCAACCAAAACAACATCCATATCCCGAGAACCTTGTCGATTTCTGTTTCTTGGAACGTGCAAGTAATGGAAAGTTGCACTAAGTGTTGTTGAGAAAAAATGTCTGCCACGCAAACCATCGCGTGGCGGTTTTTTGACATCCAAGATATTTGTTGTATAATCATCGCTAGTTTAAAATCGTACATTTATAACTGAGAGGAGAGATAAGAGATGGGTCAAGAAAAAGTGTTTCACCGGACGGGTATCCACCTTGCTGCCATGCATCTTGGTATCACTATTGTCGGCATTCTTTTTCTCATGTTTCATCCCTTTGGAATGAATTCAGTTGAGGCAATGGTGTTTCTTGTGTGCTCACAATATATTGTACAAACACGCATCGAGAGCCTAAAACGATTTAACGGGTACGGTGTCGCTAGTGCTATTAACAATATCGTTCGAACACCTGTCGTGAGTAATGGTGGCGGGCTAATGCTCGAAGGGCTGTTTGTCCAACGACTTGTGCGTTCATGGATGCATACAACTGTGCTGTTTATCGTCCTACTCCTTGTTGCATGGATGCTTTTTTCTTGGGTGAGTGAAGCAACATTACCTCGACTACTCATGGTGTTTGTTGGAGCACGGATGCTTGCATTGCTTGGTGAAATCTATTTTTGGATTTTTGCTGGACGGCAACGCTACTGGTACATAACTGAGCAACTGCTTAGGAAGCAGCTTATTAGACTCGAATATTCACCAAAAGCAATCCATGAAGTAGTGGAAAAAGCTTCAGAAAAAGGACTGTTGTTCTTAGGTGTCTGACCATGACCGCCCGTAGGGAAAGCCTTTGGCTTTCCCTACGGGCGGTTTTTCATAATTGCTTGCAAAAACCGCGTGCCTCTTGTACTATTGCGGTCACCGCATCGGGTTTTATGTGTGAAGGAGTGATATTCTTCGTGCGCACTCGATTGAGGGAGTTTTTTGCTCTTTTTGACATGCAGCTCGCGTGGCACCTAGAGGTAAGTTAGCGTTCTCGCGCACTTCCCCCTGAGTACCCGCAAGCACTTCTTTCTTTTATATATTGGAGGGAGTCGCACTGTGCGGAATTATTTATCACTAGCACTTAGCATAAAGCACTTAGCGCATAGTTTTCCCGAAGGGAAAACGCTAATGGCTAAAAGCTACGGGCTAATTAATTAATTATTATGGCAGATTTTGATCGTTCGAAGCCGCACGTAAACGTTGGTACCATTGGTCACGTTGACCACGGAAAGACAACGCTTACCGCTGCGATTCTCCACGTCCTTCATGCAAAGGGCAACGGATACGGGGCAAGTGTTAAAGGTGTTGATGATATCGACAAGGCGCCAGAAGAAAAGGCGCGCGGTATTACTATTTCTCTCTCACACTCTGAGTATGAGACTCCAAGTCGTCACTACGCACACATCGATGCGCCAGGACACGCTGACTACATCAAGAACATGATTACTGGTGCTGCCCAGATGGACGGCGCTGTACTTGTTGTTGCTGCAACAGATGGAGCAATGCCACAGACACGTGAGCACGTTCTTCTTGCTCACCAAGTGGGAGTTCCAAAGATGATTGTGTTCCTCAACAAGTGCGACATGGTTGATGATGAGGAGATGATTATGCTCGTTGAAGAAGAGCTCCGAGAGCTCCTCGACAAGCACGGATATGATGGAAAGAATGCACCAATCATTAAGGGTTCAGCACTTAAGGCTCTCGAAGCACCAGTTGGTGAATGGGCTGATAAGATTCTCGAACTCGTTAATGCGATGGATACATACTTCCCAATGCCTGTTCGTGAGCTCGACAAGCCATTCCTTATGCCGATTGAGGACATCTTCTCAATTGAAGGACGCGGTACGGTAGTAACCGGTCGTGTTGAACGCGGAAAGGTTAAGGTTGGTGAGGAAGTGCAGATTATTGGTATCAAGGATACTGCAAACACAACCGTCACCGGCGTTGAGATGTTCAATAAGTCACTCGACCAAGCACAGGCTGGAGATAATGCAGGTATTCTGCTTCGCGGTACAAAGAAGGAGGATGTACACCGAGGACAGGTGCTCGCTGCAAAGGGTTCAGTAACACCTCATACAGAATTTGAAGCCGAGGTATACGTTCTCTCAAAGGATGAAGGAGGTCGTCACACACCATTCTTCACTGGATACAAGCCACAGTTCTACATCCGCACTACTGACGTAACTGGAGATGTTACGCTTGCTGAAGGAGTTGAAATGGTTATGCCAGGAGACAATGCAAAGTTCAAAGTGAAGCTCGTTGCACCAG
>CAZQIF010000012.1:0-34908 GCA_964593375.1 uncultured Candidatus Saccharibacteria bacterium
GTGTATTGTCCAAATTACTTAAGGTGTGGTGAAAGGAGTTTCGTCATTTCAAACATGGTAACTTCGCCTTTTCCTCCGAAGACTACCTTTAACTTTTCATCAGCAAGAATATTTCGCTTGTTTGCTGGATTCTGGAGATTGTTCTTCTTGATGTATACCCAAATCTTCTTAACTACTTCTGTTCTTGGCATTGGACCTGCTCCGATAACTGCTTCCAACTCTGGAGAGACGGTCAACGGTTTTGATAGAGCTGCATTGAGTGCCATATTGAATATTATTGTATGTAATCGTCTGGACTTCTATAGTTTATACCATATTTTGGGGATTAAAGGGGGGTGTGTGCATACAAACCCAAACCTCGTTATTGAACAAGTTACAGAAACTTCAGAATTGAGTAAAGTTCGAGACGAAACAAAGTTTATGACCGAGGCATACAAAGGACGTATGGTGAGGGCAGAAACTGCCGTTTCAACGAAGAAATTTACCAATTATGGAGTTTCTGTTTAATACTCGTTTTTGAAGGAGTACCCTAAAGGAACCTTACTAATAACCTGCTTCCAACTCGATGTTTTAAGCCACTTTTTATAGTTATCAAACACGGCGAGCGCAACCGTCTGCGGGCTGTGGCGTGAGGTATCAACAATGAGGTCAAAGTTTTCTTGGTTGTATGGGTTTATATTATAGAGCTTTTTGAAACGACGACGCTCATTCTGGAGGCGTCCTTCGACTTCTTCGATAACTTCATCCATACCGCTCACTCCCTCGCCGGATTCACTACGGCTCACATTGAGGTTTGCGTCTTTGTATATGCGCGCTATAGCCACTTCAGAATCGAGGTCTAGGTATACTTTGAATGATTCTGGAATCCAGTAAAAACCAAGACGAGAATCAATCACAATATCATTATTATCGCGAAGCTTTCGAAGTTCCTCGTCAATTTGTTGGTCAATCTCAGGATTTTTTTCTGCAATTTCATTGAACGCCGTGAGTGTGATTTTTTGTTTTCGTGTCATCTCACGAACAAAGTCTCCCGAA
Organism: uncultured Candidatus Saccharibacteria bacterium; assembly: GCA_964593375.1. Lineage (GTDB taxonomy): Bacteria > Patescibacteriota > Minisyncoccia > Phycocordibacterales > UBA918 > Damh-18. The sequence continues at coordinate 1,036 of CAZQIF010000012.1, forward strand.
GAATACCTTGTGTATGAGAGGAGTTCCGCAACACGGTCGGCAGTCGATGATTTACCGCTCCCGGGCTTTCCTGAAATGGTGATGATGTGTTTTCGTTGCATACCCTAAAATAATACCTTATTTGGCCAACCATGCTTCATATGCTTCCACAATTTGTTCCGCAATGATCTCCTGCGTTTGATGTTCCGCATCGATGGTCATATCAAATTGTGAGGGGATATAGGGGTCGACTCCGTAGTGACGTAGATAGCGTTCCTCATGATTCTTGATACGTTTTTCAGTGCGCAGAAGTGCTTCTTCGAGCGTCTCCATCACATCACCACTTTTGATGCGGAGGTCAGATTTATTGTCGTTAAAAACCCGTTCAGCAGATGTCTGGAGTGAAATATCGAGGTACACTGAAAAGCCACTCGGGATAAAGTGAAAGGCAAGGTGAGAGTCGACAACATAGTTATCTTCTTCTGCTTCGATACGCATGAGTTCAGCATCAATCTTTTCATCAAACGACTTAGTTTCTGCGACCATCTCATTAAATGCTTCCAAGGTCATGCCCATTTCAATCGCAAGTTTGCGTGCGAAATCACCCGTCGAAAACGTTTTGTAACCCAGCTTTTCTGCAAGGATTGTGCGTACGGTTGATTTTCCGCTTCCAGGGTAGCCACCAAGAATGATGATGTGTTTCTTCATAATTGAGGTATATTGCCGATAGAATACCACATTTTGAAGCACACGTTTGAAGCCGTATTCTTCTTGTGTTTTTCTCAGTCTCCAGTAGACTTTGAATGTCGTTTACGAATATCATCACAGGATTCTTGTTTTTGTTGAACCATAGCCAATTTTAGAACATTAAACGCTATCAGTAATCTTATGCCTAATCCACAAACCGTCATTTTTATCGGTCCGCAGGGGAGCGGAAAGGGGACACAAATCGAGCGACTCAGTCGCTTGTTTAAGGAGCGTGATGCTGAACGAAATGTCGTTGATATTCAGACAGGAAGACGGTTTCGTGCACTTGCCGAAAAACAGGAAGGGTACACCGAAAAACAAATTCACAAAACACTCAATACGGGTATTCTTCAGCCACTCTTTCTCTCAGTTGTTCTGTGGGGCGATGCATTTCACCAGCATGTTGATTCTGAATGTCATCTACTCATCGATGGCTTCCCGCGTACGGTTGATGAAGCGCGCGTACTCGAAAGCGCACTCAATTTTTATGAACGAAAAAATGTGACCATCATCAACCTCGATACGCCGGAAGACGTAGTGCGGACTCGTATGGAAAGTCGCGCACGAAAAGACGATACCAAGGAAGCGATTGAGGCACGACTTGCCTGGTACCGTGAAGAAATTATTCCTGTCCTCGATTACTACCGTGTTCGCCCAGAAACACACGTCTATGACATTGATGGAACCAAAACAATTGATGAGGTACACAGTACTATTCTTACGAACCTCGGTATTTTCTAATTATGATTACTAAAAAAACAAAAGAAGAAATTGAACTTCTCAGAACGGGAGGAGCAATTCTTGCAAAGATTCTTCGTGAACTAGGTAGCTTTTCACAGCCAGGTGTTTCGACCGAAGATATCAATGACAAAGCGCTTCAGCTTGTGGAGCAATATGGTGTTGAGCCAGTACTCCTTGGGTACCATCCTGAGTTTGCTCCGGTACCATATCCGGCTGCGCTCTGTACTTCTGTAAACAATGTCGTGCAACACGGTATTCCTCGTGAGGATGAGGTACTTGAAGAGGGTGACATTATCAACCTCGATATGTCGATTGGGTATAAAGGAATGATTGTGGATTCAGGTATTACCTTGCCCGTTGGAAAAACTGATAAACAGTCACAGAAACTTATTAATGTGACGAAAGAAGCACTCGCGATTGGCATCAAGGCTGCTCAACCTGGAAAATATACTGGAGACATTGGGAATGCAATTGAAACGTATGTACGTGCACACGGGTTCAGTATCGTTGAAGCGCTCTGCGGACACGGAGTGGGGTATGCGGTGCATGAAGACCCGATGATTCCAAATTACGGTAAGAAGGGCACCGGAACGCTCATTGAGGTTGGGCACGTGTATGCAATCGAACCGATTGTGAACATTGGAAAAAAGGATGTTGTCTTTGACGACGAGGGAGACTACTACAGTGTGTTTACGAAAGATGGCTCATGGAGTGCACACTTTGAGCACACCGTTGCAATCACCAAAAACGGCCCTGAAATTATGACGAAGGAGGCCTGAAAATAAGGAGCAAAGCAACTATATTTTCAGAGCCCGCCATAAAATTCTATTCATAATGAATTTTGTGGCATCTGTACATTTGACTTGTACATATGAAACGTATATAGTGTCGGTATGATTAAAACTATCAACACGACAAACCTACGCGCAAATTTGAAGAGTGCGATGGACCACGTGCGAGAAAGCAAAAAGCCCCTAGTCATCACCGAGCGCGATATTCCCACTGCCGTGCTCCTTAATCTTGATGAGTACGAAGACCTTCTTTCCGAAAAAGATTCCGCTTTCCTTGAGAGTATTAAGCGCGCACGTGCACAAGCAAAGAAAGGTGAAGTTTTTGATATGAGTGATGTATTTGGTGGAATTGTATAAAGACTATGGCGTACAAGATACTCATAGCGAAAGAAGCAAAAAACGATATCCTAAAGCTCGATGCATCAATACGGAAACAACTCCATAAAAAATTACTGCACATTGCATCACTACAAAAAGTGAGTATTGTTGCAAAAAAGCTCACAAATTTTGATACCGGAGAATATCGTCTCAGAATGGGAAATTATCGCGTTATCTTTGATTTGGAACCAGCTTCGGTCATTGTCATTTTGCGTGTACAACACCGGAAAGACGTATACCGATAAAAAGCCTTGAATTATAGCCATAGTAGGGTATACTCTCGGCAACAATGTAACTAATTTTATTTATGAATACCAATCGAAAACCACACGAGGAGAGATCATTTGTCATCCTTAAGCCCGACACGGTTCAGCGCTCACTTATTGGTGAGGTCATAAATCGTTTTGAACGCACAGGACTCAAGTTCACGGCGATGAAAATGATTGTTCCAAAAGAGGAACAGCTTCTCGCACACTACAATAAGAATGAAGAGTGGTTTCTCAAAAAAGGGAATCGCATTATTGAAGACTTGAAAAGTCACGGACTCCCCGTCGATAAAGATGCAATGGCCTATGGCAAAGCGATTATCGATACAATTGTGAAGTACATGACCGCCGCACCCGTTATTGCAATCATTTTGGAAGGAAACGAAGCGGTGAAAGTGGTGACAAAACTCGTGGGTACGACCGAGCCAGCAACCTCAGATGTGGGAACGATTCGTGGTGACTACACCGTTGACTCATATGGTCACTCTTCATACGAAAATCGCGCGGTTCGAAACCTGATTCATTGTTCAGAGTCTCCAGAGGAAGCAGAGCGAGAAATTCAAGTGTGGTTCACTGAAAATGAAATTATGAAGTATGTGACTGCACAGGAACGGATTATGTATGATGTGGACTGGGATGGCGCCACTGAATAGGAATCAACTTACAAATTTGGCACATTTCTTCGTTGTTTCGCTCGTTTCCTCCATGCACTGTAGGTCTACTACAGTTTAGTCGTAAACATCACTTACGCCTCGAACTGTGCACAAATTTCTAAGCTGATAAATTGAGTTGTTCACAATCAGGAGTATGCGCGGGCCACAAGGGCCCGCGCTTTGGTGCTATACTAATTCACGGAGCAGCGGCATCGCATGTTTCTGCTTAAATAAAGATATAAGGGAGCTTGTAGTCACAAGTACGGATGAGAACTCGACGCGACGAGATTTCACAAGTGCTTGGAAAGAGCACCCACCTGAAGTTTCTTCAGGGACATGCAGCCGTTACTCCACGAAAAAAACGCACTTTGTGCGTTTTTTTCGTGCCAGCTATTAGTATTCAGTTAACAGTACTCAGTTAACGGTTGTCATTGCGAGTGAAACGAAGCAATCTAGAGTCTATCTTCTATTTTCAATTCATTATTTCATTTTGGCTTTTAGCTTCTGGTCTTAGGATTATTTTTTAATATTCCATATTCAATATTCCATATCTTCTATCTTCTATTCAATTATTCCATATTTTATTATGGTACTATTTCTCTATTATGCGTTCGCCACTACTCATAACACTCCTCCTCTCAACGCTCGTGGTGCTTGCGGTCACCCATATTTCTGCACTCACTTTTTTCCTCTATTGGAAATATTGGTGGCTCGATATTGTGATACACATACTTGGCGGTATCAGTGTTGCGCTCGGTGTTATCATTCTGCAATCATTTTTGGTCAGAGTACCAAAACGATATTTTACTTTTCTACCTGTTGTTGTCGCGGTATTCATAATTGGACTGTTTTGGGAGTGGTATGAGATAGCATTCGATATATCAGTCCTCGATCCCAGTGATTTTGTGAGTGACACCATCACGGATCTTGTGATGGATATGATTGGGGGAACAATTGGATATTTTGTTGGTAATCATATGAAAACATTGTAACTATGTCGTTAATACATTTTTATGGAGGGGTAGGGGACGTAACGGGTGCAAACTTTTTACTCGAGACAGAAAATCTCAGGGTTCTCATCGATTGCGGGCTCATGCAGGGCGACCGATTCGCACTCGAAGCAAATGGCGACCCGTTCGCATACGACCCAAGTTCTGTACAGGTGCTTTGTGTCACCCACGCGCATGCTGACCACATTGGGCGCATTCCAAAGCTCGTACGCGATGGTTTTAATGGAGTGATTTATTCAACTATTCCAACTCGCGACCTCGCCGAAGTAATGTTCCATGACGCATACAAAGTGATGGTGTATGAATCAGAGCGGTACGGTGTTCCTAAATGTTACGAGATGGAAGATGTTGAGGCGGCCCTCAGACTTTGGAGCACGGTTGGGTACCACGAGTCAGTAGAGCTTGGTGATGGAGTGACTGCAACGTTCACGAGTGCGGGGCATATCCTTGGTTCTGCCATGGTGACCCTTTCGCGAAATGGAAAGAAGTTTCTTTTTACGGGCGATATTGGCAATGTCCCACAACCACTCCTTGATGGACCTGAAATCGTTTCTGAGTATGACTACCTCCTTATGGAAAGTGTGTATGGCGATAGGAAACATGAGGAAGTGGCAGAACGAAGCGAGCTTCTCCGCACCTATATTGAAGATACGCGGAAAAAAGGGGGAACACTCATCATCCCAGCCTTCTCCCTTGAGCGAACTCAAGGAATGCTCTTTGAAATCAACAATTTTATCGAAAAGGAAGGAATGGAGCCAATACCAGTGTTTCTCGATTCGCCACTCGCGATTGCGGTCACCGGTCTCTACAAAAAGCACATTGCATACTTAAGCGAAGCAATTCAAAATCAAGTGCAGAATGGCGATGATATTTTTGATTTTCCGAAACTTTCTTTCACACAAAGTGTCGCTGCATCAGAAGATATTGCGCATGTAAAAGGGGCAAAGGTTATCATCGCTGGCTCAGGCATGAGTCATGGTGGAAGAATTCTCATGCATGAGAAACGATACCTTGAAGACCCAAAGACCACGCTTCTCCTCGTCGGATACCAGTCGGTTGGAAGTTTGGGGCGACTACTCTACGATGGCGCAAAAAAAGTAAAAATCGAAAGTGAAGATGTGCGTGTACGCGCAAAAGTCGCACGCATCCAAGGATATTCAGGTCATGCCGACCGAGACCAACTCGTGGATTTTGTTTCAAAAGGTGCTGAAAAAGCAAAGCAGGTGTTTGTGACGATGGGGGAGGAGCGAGCATCACTCTTCTTAGTACAGCGCCTCAGAGACTATTTGGGATTAAATGCGATTGCACCAGAGAAAGGTGAGGCAATTGAAATCGATTTCTAAAAACGCGGATACTCGCGGAGAGCACGCGGAAATACGCGGAAGACGTCGTCTTCGCGTGCTGTGCGAAGCGATCCAGACAATACATGGAAATGTTCGACTTCGTAAGTCGAACATAACGAAAACCCCTCGGAAAGTTTTTCTTTCCGAGGGGTTTTCTAATTGCCAAGAGCTGGATGCTAACAGCTAACTACTTCGCCTGTGAAAGAATTCGAAGAAATACTTCTGGTCGATCCTTTGCAATGGTTGCAAGAACCTTTCGATTGAGGAGAATGCCCTTGTCCTTGAGCGTCTTCATGAAGAGGCTGTACTTGAGGCCATTCTCGCGGAGAATTGCATTGATGCGGGTCGTCCACACGCGACGAAAGACGTTCTTCTTGTCCTTGCGGTGTGCAAAGGCATGGAGTTGTGCGTGGTGCGTTGCTTCAATCGCTTCGCGCTTCTTTGTACCTCGTCCAAGGTGGAAACCTTTGGTGTTCTCGAGGATGTACTTTCGTCGTTTATTGGCGCTAACGCCTCCTTTTACTCGTGACATATATTAATGATTAGCTCTACAAATGTATATTAATTCAAAATTACTTGAGGAGATGCAAATTATGCACCGGTGTTTGGCAAGAAGCGCTGGATTGTCTTTCGGGTGAGTGAGAGTTGTTGTGTTCGCTTTCGGCGAAGGTGCTGTCGGCCAGTTTGCTTTGCATTAAAATGGTTCTGACCAGCTTTGCGAGCAATAATTTTGCCGTTCTTTGTCACCTTAAGGCGCTTTGTATACGATTTATTTGTTTTCATCCGATTAGAAATTATTGATTGGTAATCTTTATTTCAACTGATTTCTATATTTGTTTTTGACCCGTGTGTAAATTATGACCCCTTTCATAATTTCTAACAGGACAGGTATTGAATGTAATTTCTTGCTGTTTGCTTCTTTGAGCTCTGGTGTGGGAAATTCGGTAACAAGAAAAGTTACTTGCCCTTCACACTGTCTCGCTCAATGATGATACTGAACCCCTTAGGACTCCGCTTCATTTCGTCGGCTATTCTATACTCTGTTGGAACAATTTTCAAGAAGCGCTCGAGGCGTTCTTTGAGAAATGATTCCTCCATGTACTTGTACCGTCCCCAGAGGAATAAATCCACTTTCACTCGGTGACCTTCTCCTATCCATTCTGCAACTCGCTTGGCCTTAATCCTCAGGTCGTTGTCGCCCGTTCCGATTTTGACCTGCATCCCCTTGGTCTCGGTAACGTGTGATTTAGCCTTTATTTCCTTCGCCTTTTTACTGAGCTCGTAGCTGTACTTCCCAAAGTCCATAATTTTCGCAACAGGCGGAACCGCCATTGGCGAAATTTCAATAAGGTCAAGGTTTGCTTCCTGCGCCTTTAAAAGGGCCTCTTCAGTGGGGAGAACGCCTAAATTCTCTCCTCCCACACCAATAACACGAAGTTCCTTGGCTTTAATTGCTTGGTTTATACGTACTTTCTCGTTCAAGGTTATAAAAACTATGTAACGGGCATTAAAAGCCCTGTTCCTTCACCATCTGCACGTTCGTGGTCGATAGTAAAAAGAGAGCACCTGCTCTCCGGAATACGCTTAAAAATGTACCATAAAGCCAACGAAAGAGCAATAACCCAAGAATTGGAGGTTTTATACATGTTCAGTGGGAGAGCCAAGTATTAAGGATGATAAGGGCAACGAGTCCAAGCAAGGCAAGAAAAATAGCTTTCATAGGTAAAAGTGTAGCACATGAGCCGTGGGTAATGATATAATTGAGCGCATACTGAATATACACATATGAAACAGATATCTACAACAAAAGGTGCAGGAAGTCTTAAACTTGTTCTTTCGCTCTTTGCGTTCGGTATCTTAGCAACTGGTGCTGCAATCATGTATGGAAGAATGGATACAGGAGTCATCAATGTGTCGGCGACAATCTCAAACGCAAATCAGGCAAGTCAAGCTCGAGGTGAGGACGCATCGAATCAAGTTCAACAACCATCATCTGAAATTTTTAAAACGATGCCGAACGGAGGACTCGTGGGAACCGGCAAGACAGAACCCACTCCACCACCAGTTGAAACGGGAACAACAACAGCAACTACCACAGAATCAGGCGCGACAACAACTCCCGACGGATCGGTGACAGGAGAGACAGACGAGAATGCAAATGGTGAAGCGGAAACTCCTGTAACACAAACAGAACCAGCACCAGAAAATGGAACAGAGTAACGACGAACTTAAGGAAGTGGTCAAAGACTTCCTCAACAATCACCGCAAGGCGGTTTTTGCTATTCTCGACGTTGCGGGACTCCCCACGACCTCACTCATGCTGTACGCAATTGATGATGATCTGAATGTGTATTTCGGTACACGCAAGATTTTTTCAAAATATGAGAATATACTCACTCATCCAACTGTTTCACTTTCAGTCATACAAGAAGAACTCGACCCACTCAAGGTAGTTGATATTCGCGGTGAAGCAAAAGAAGTTTCGCATGAAGAGCTCGAAGCAACGCATACATTTTTTAAATCAAAGAATCCTTCGAAATATTATGTTGAGGGTGCTGAAGATTTCACGATGTTTAAACTCACACCAAATTTTATGCGCTGGCTTGATGCGACGAGCGGGGAACTCAAAATGGTAGATATTGTTTTGTAGAACGTATTTAAATTTTTTAAAACGGGGATTACTTCTGTAGCATGTAATGTGACTTCGCATTACAATATGCACATATGAGTTCCAAATTTGAAAAGTTCCTTCGTGCTGCAAACTATCTTTCCGCGATTCAGATTTATTTGCAGGATAATTATCTCCTTAAAGAACCGCTCCAGCCCGAGCATATTAAAGAGCGCCTTCTCGGACATTGGGGTACCTGCCCTGGTGGAAATTTTATATATGCGCACATGAACCGTGCCATTATCGAGCATGATCTCAATATGCTTTTTGTGTACGGCCCCGGACATGGCTTTCCTGCAATTCAGGCAAACCTTTTTCTTGAAGGAACACTGAGCAAATATTATCCCGAAGTACCACGAAATGCTGAGGGTATCGGATACATGACGCGCAAGTTTAGTTGGCCATATGGTTTTCCAAGCCACAGTAATCCGGGTGCACCAGGCGTTATTCTCGAGGGAGGAGAGCTTGGGTATTCACTCTCGACTTCCTACGGTGCGATTCTCGATAATCCTGACCTCATTGTTGCGTGTGTCGTGGGCGACGGTGAAGCAGAAACAGGCCCCACTGCAACCGCATGGCATTTAAACAAACTGATTGACCCGGCAACAAATGGCGCCGTACTTCCAATTCTTCACCTCAATGGATACAAAATTTCTGGGCCAACATTTATGGGGCGCATGAGTGATACAGAGCTCACCGAGCTGTTTCGTGGGTACGGATACGAACCGCAGATTGTCGATGCATATGTGGAGGAAGATGTGCATGCACGCATGGTCGCAGTCGTTGATCATTCAATAGATGCCATTCGGTTTACGCAACACTGTGCACGCGAAGGCTCACTCCAAGAAAATCCTCGTTTCCCCATGATTATTCTTCGAACCCCCAAGGGCTGGAATAGTATCAAGGAACTCCATGGTAAAAAGTTTGAAGATAACTGCCTCTCACACCAAGTGGTCGCTGAGCTTGCACGTACCGATGAGGAAGAACGCCTCGCGCTTGAACGGTGGCTCCTCTCGTATAACTTCAATGAAATTTTTGATGGTGAGAAATTTGATGACGAGATTGAATCACTCATTCCTCGCCCCGAGCGTCGCATGGGAGACAATCCGCACGCCATGGGTGGAGCACCACATTTCAAACCACTCAAGCTTCCTGAACTTACCAATCTTGCCATACGCAACACGTGTCGATTAGAAAATTGTCGTGAAGCGTTTGATGAAAGTAGCATGATTACGACCGCAAAATATGTCCGCGATGTTCTTCGTGAAAATACGTGGGAGCGAAATTTGCGCATCATGTCGCCTGATGAAACGTACTCAAATAAGTTTGATGCAGTCTTTGAGGTGACGAAACGCGCATTCATGTGGCCAAAGCGTGAGTGGGACAGAGATATTGCCAATGATGGTCGTGTGCTCGAGATGCTTTCAGAGCACAGCTTGCAAGGACTCATGCAGGGCTATGTGCTTACGGGCCGACATGCAATATTTGTTTCATACGAGGCGTTTGTGCAGGTTATTGCGAGTATGGCTGACCAGTACATCAAGTTCCTTAGCGTCGCGCGAGAAATTCCATGGCGCAAGGATATTGCTTCCCTCAACTACATCCTCACCTCAGGTGCATGGCGACAAGAGCACAACGGCTTTTCACACCAAAACCCAGGATTCATTGATGACATGCTCCAGCGTCAGGGAGGATTTGTGAACGTATATTTCCCCGTTGATGCAAACACGGCACTTGTCGTTATGAAGCACTGCCTTGAAACTAAAAATGAGTTTAACATCATCGTGATGGAGAAGCGTCCGGTACCAGTATGGCGCACTCTAGAGGAAGCCAAGAAAGATGTTGAGGAAGGACTTTCGATTTGGGACTTTGCGAGCGATGAAAATCCACATATGGTGTATGCCGCGGCAGGGGACTACCTCACTAAAGAAACACTCGCTGCGATTACTCTTGTCCGTCAAGAAATTCCAAAGATGCGCATGCGCTTTATCAATATCGCGACGCTTTCAGGAGCAGGTATCGGAGAAGAAGAGCATCGCATTTTGCCAAAAAATATTGATGACTATTTCACCCACGACAAATCAGTTTGCATTAACTTCCACGGGTACCCACAGACGTTAAAACAAATCCTCTTTGACTACGGTGCTTCATCAGCACGATTCACCATACATGGATACGAGGAACATGGCTCAACCACAACACCGTTTGACATGCAGGTACGCAATAAGACCGACCGCTTTCACCTCGCTATGGACGGCTTTAGAGCTGCTGCAAAAGAAGGAGTGATTTCTGCAAAAAAGCGCGATGCACTCCTAAAAAAATATGAAGAAATTTTGACGAAGCACCGTGCATATATCATAGAGACAGGAAATGATCCTGATGATATAACTAACTGGACATGGTCACCACGCTTACCGTAAATCCTGGCAGTGCATCAAAAAAGTACGCACTCTACAAAGAGGGTGAGCTTTTAGTGACCGTTACATTCGAAAAAATAAGTGAGACATATGGCAAGTGCGTTGAAGTGAACGGTATTGAGCAACGCTGTGAATCAGCAACTGAAGCAATGTACAGTTCGTCACTTGCTGAGGCGCTTGTCATTATGGAGAAAGAAAAGTGCATCCAGACTATCAATGACATTACCCACGTAGGTGTACGTGTTGTTGCCCCAGGTACTTTTTTTCAAACACACCGTCGTATTGACGAAGCGTATCTGCGCAAGCTCAAAGAAATGCAGATTGCCGCACCTCTCCATGTCACCGCAACACTCGCTGAGCTCAAATCAGTTCATGAACAACTCACACACGCACTCATTGTTGGTGTGTCAGACAGTGCATTTCATAGCACCATTCCGGATTACGCACGAACATACAGTCTTCCCTATGAAGAAACAGTGCAGTGGGATGTGTATCGATTTGGATACCACGGGCTTTCGGCGAGCGCAGTAACAAAAACACTTATACGAAACACCGGACGTATGCCTGAGCGTCTTATTATTGGACATATTGGAAGTGGAGTAAGTGTGACGGCGCTTCGGGACGGAAAGAGTATTGAAACTTCCATGGGATTCGCGCCCGCAAGTGGACTCATGATGGGTACGCGCGTTGGAAATCTCGACCCTGGAGCACTTCTCTATATTCTTTCAAAAAAGATTTTGCGCCCTTCTGATGCACATGCGTATCTCAATCGTGAGGGAGGTCTTAAGGGGATGCTCGGTCAGGGTGATTTGCGCATCGCCCTTGAGCGTATGCAGAAAGGGGATGCCCGCGCTACACTTGCCATTCATATGTACATGTACGGAATCCAGAAACAGATTGGTGCAAGTATCGCTGCTCTCGGTGGGCTCGATACACTCGTGCTTACGGCGACTGCCGCAGAGCGAAATCCGGTCGTGCGTGAATTGCTCTGTGCTAATCTTGAGTATCTTGGAATTACCCTCGACGAATATCGGAACGAAGCACTGGTTGGACGTGACGGAAAGATTAGCAGTGACGAAAGTCAGGTTGAGGTGTTTGTTATGCATACTGATGAAATGCAGGAGATTGCAGATATCGCTTCGGGATTTAGCTACTAGAACTAGACCGAAGACCGTAGCACTGAGCATGTAGTTTTTAAACCGCCAGAAACTGAAAGTTTCTGGCGGTTTTCTAAGTGCTACGGACTAATCACTTCGAGCTAGTCTTCGCACTTCTGGCACCTGCACCCAAACGGTCTAATATGGTGGTTCCAATACTCCTTTCCATAGTCATACGTGATTTCCTCACCGGCAGTGATTTTCTTTCGGGCAAGGATACGTACTTTGAGTTCGTCGAGGTCGAGCTCAGCTTCTGCGTTTGGTTTGCATGAGTGGTTGATATAGCGCGCAATATTGCTTCGGCCACGACCGTCGATGACAAGGTCTTTCGTGAGTATGAAAAGATACTTTCCGGAGCGCTTGTCCGCCTCCTCGTCAGTGATATGTTCGCCGGTGTATTCGACAATAAAATCCCCGCGCTTAAATTCTGTAAGTGCATACAGTCCAAGTCCCGCCTTTGAGCGCTTGACCCTGAGCGTAGGAGATTTTTGTTTTTTTGCTTTTGCAGTCATTCTGAAATTATGTCTGTACGGGGAAGAGTATACCAGAGGAATTGATAACATACTCATGAATGTGGTGTGTATTTGGTACACTGGAGAGATGAAAGTTTGGATTCTTGTGCTGGTTATCACGGGTGCCCTTGCACTTGCATTTATTTTTCTTCGAAGTGAAAAGGATATTACAAACTATCCACCGAAGAATGAAAAAATTGTCGCTTTTGGTGATTCACTTGTCTTTGGTATGGGAGCAACGTCAGGACATGACTTCGTCTCACTTCTCGCCACAAAACTAAATCGAGACATTGTGAACTTAGGCGTGAGTGGTAACACGACCGCAGATGGAATTGCACGGATGCATGAAGTCTTAGAGAACGACCCTGGGGTTATCATATTGCTCCTCGGAGGAAATGATTACTTGCGAAGATTAGATGAGACAAAAACACGTGCAAATCTAAGTACGCTCATCGAGACATTTCAAAAGCAGGGCGCGGTCGTGGTACTGCTCGGCGTTCGTGGTGGCATTATTCGAGATGGGCGAGGGGAGATGTATGAGGAACTGAGCGAGAAATTTCACACTCTGTATCTTGAAGATGTTCTCGATGGTATTTTCTTAAAGCCAGAGCTTATGTTTGATGGCATTCACCCTAATGATGCAGGGTATGCCATTATCGCCGACCGACTCCACGAGATTTTTGTGGAAGAAAAGCTCTAAAAATGTAGTCAAGGCCGGACCTCGACACCTGTCGAGGTCCGGCCTTGTACGGGCCTTGTACGCGCAATGAGATAAAAGAAAGGCCGTTCACTATGATGCAGTGAACGGCCGGGGGTCTGTAGTGCAGATGGTGACTGGTGTCACCGTGTGTTCGTTTCATTTTTTTGTTTCTCCCTAAGCCTAAGCCGCGAGGAGAACTTGTTCGTTTTGGCTCTGATCTCTTCTCTGGCTCCGATTGAGCCGTTTCACGCGCTCGAGGAAGACCGCAACGTCGAGAAGCATGAGCTCCGCGGGTGCCTTTTCGAGGCCGGGAGTCCCTTCACAACGAGCAATCTTCTTCGCACCAAGTATTTGGTAAAACGCGACATGTCGCGGATTTACCATCATGCAAAGTGCATCAACACCGTTTCGCACGACCCACCAGGTTACTCCCTGGCAAATCAGCTTCGTTCCAACCTTATTGCCACGAAGACGTGAGTCAACTGCAAATTTTCCCGCATACCCGAGTCGATTGCCATACTTCTTCCGAAGTTCGGCTGTCTCCTCAGGAAACGCGATGTCAGTCGGCATGTACCCGCGATCCCGAGCGAGCATCATGGTGCCAACCACCTGGCCATTCAACTCTTCCACGAGAATGTACGGATGAAGTTTGTTACGCTCCTTCCGGTAGTCTGTGAGAGCTGTGGTCAACTCATGCTGGGCATAGTATCCCATGTCCAGATATGCGCTAAAGACGAGCTTCGCGCAATCGTCAATTTTAGAGAACTTTTTCATGGGGGCTCCTTTCCCGTTCCTTTGGGATTAGTTGATTTTGGGAGTATACCTCCCCATGAATTGAGCGAAGGGAGGTAAAAAACACTCCCAGCTCGAAAAAAACAATACAATCATATTATACACCTTTCTGTGTAAATGTCAATACTCTTGAGAACCTACCCCAGTCTAGCATGTGCGTCTGCTATGATAGTGGGATGAAAGGCCGTTCTTCCTCAAAAAGTGCCATTTTAGGCGCTGGGGCAGTGTGCATAACACTCCTTGGTATTTTCGTCTTTGTATCTGTGTATGTGGGGTACGCATCATTTGATACCACCAATCTCTTCCAGATAAGTGTCATCATAATTATCACGCTCGTGACCATTATTGTGTACCAATCGGTGCGATTGAGTACAACTGCTCAAGATCTTGCAGAGGATATGGCTAAGGATATTCTCTTGTACTCACACGAATTATTTTCTGAACTCTATCGTGGTAGTCCGGTTCCATACATATTGATTAATGAAGAGGGAATTGTTACCTCTACGAATCCTTCCACGGTACGTCTTTTCAACTGTTCGCAAGGAGAGCTTGATGGCAAAAATATTTTTGAATTTATTGATGGCGACAATGAACAGCGCGTCGCACTCATTCCTGAGAAATTAAAGCAGGGGCTGTTTGTGAGTGACGCAGAGGTACGTATCCGTCGTTTTGATGATGCGACGCGCTGGGTACTCCTTTCACTTTTTTCATTCAAAGATTCTAAAGAAGAGCGCAATGGCCTCCTTACGCTCGTTGATATTACGAAGCAAAAGGAAATTGATAAGGCAAAATCAGAGTTTGTGTCGCTCGCTTCGCACCAGCTTCGCACGCCAATTTCTTCAATGAAGTGGAGTCTTGAACTCCTCAGTGCTACACCGCTTGAAACACTCACTGCGCTCCAAAAAGACTACATTGGGAAATTGGCGAATGCGGTGAATCGCATGGAAAACCTCATCAGCGACTTCCTCAGTGTATCGAAGTTTGAACTCGGCACACTTGTTGCTGAAAAAAAACCTGCCGTGCTCCAAGACTGCATTACCGACTTACTTGATGAGCAGTACGAAAAAGCGCGAGCGCGCAGTATTGAGGTGCGGACCGACCTTCCTGAAGCACCAGTGGACTTCAGAACCGACACACACCTCTTTGGTATGGCAACGGGGAATCTCCTTTCAAATGCTATTAAGTACACGCCGAGCGGTGGAACGGTGCTTATTCGGTGCCTCGTTGATAATGACCATCTCGTTGTGGCGGTTTCAGACACCGGTATGGGTATTCCCGCAAACGAGCAAGATAAACTCTTTAGTAAGATATTTAGAGCAACAAACGCACGCACGCAGGTGCCCGATGGTACCGGTCTTGGCCTCTATATTGCAAAAGAAGCGGTCACGGTACTTGGGGGCACAATATCATGTGTTTCAAAGGAAAATGTTGGGACAACCTTTACCATGGTATTCCCGCTCGTATAGAAGGATGATATTATTAGCGACACACGTTTATCTGTTATTTAAAGATATTGTATGGAAACAGCTCCAAAAAAAATACTTGTTGTTGATGACGAAAAAGACCTCCGTGAGGCAATTACCACGGCGCTTTCGTATGAGGGTTTTACGATTATTAATGCTGAAGATGGAGATGTGGGATTGATGCTTGCACTGAAAGAAAAACCAGATTTGATTTTTCTCGATATCATGATGCCGAAACTTGATGGTGTTGGCATGCTCCGTGCACTCCGCGAAGATCCTTGGGGTAAAGAAGCAAAAGTTGTCATCATGACGGTGCTCGACGATATGGAAAAAATGGCAGAGGCGGTTGAACTCGGTGCAAGTGAGTACATCATGAAGTCAGACATAAGCCTGAGTGGCATTGTAGAAAAGGCAAAGCAGAAACTCGCTGCTAAAGCGACGTTGTAACTAAAGGTACTGAAAACCTCCCCGCCGGCTTTGCCGGCGGGGAGGTTTCATTTTCCCAAAAGGAAACAAAGATTAAATATTAAAGTGCTTTGAGAATTGTCCGAGTAGGGGGATCTCTGCCTCCTTCTTGTTTACGACATTTACGATGCCGAGAATTGAAAGTACAACAAAACCGAGGTTAATGATGCCGACGATTGGCCAAAGCATCCAGATAACTGATGCGAGGACATACAGAAGAATCTCTCCAACTGCGAGCACGAGTCCTTGCTTGATATGGAACTTCACAAAAGGAATATCCTTTGAAGTAAGAAATGGGATGATGACGAGTGGACCTATGTACGCGAGAATCGCCATGAGCGTCGTGTTGTCGACTTGTTGTGCTGGCGCTGGAGTTGGTCCGGGCGCACTTGGTGCGGGTGCTGGTTCTGGGTTTTGATTTGTATTATTTTCTCCTTCCATACTATGTTAGTTAGGGTTATATAAACTTTTAAATCAATTGGAATAAGCCGTTCTCATACAATTGTATGCTGTTTCAGTGAGACTGCAAGATAGAAAAGACTGTGCTGTGGGGAGGAAAAACCCGTAAAAGGTCAAAAAATATGGAAAAAGTAATCAAGTACAAAAAGCAAAAGTGTCCCAAACACGACACCGGTAATGGCGAGAAGAACCCCATCTTTCAGGCTGATATCACGCTTTAAATATTTGAACGCAATAATAAAGAGGGGAGTGAGTATAAGTGCAAAAACAAACACACACAGCACCATGAGTGTTGTCGTCGAGTATGTGGTAATGAGGTGTTCTATCATACAACTTATTGTACTCCTTTCATTGTGGGGAAAATGTACCTATCAACATTGACCAAAACGAAGTCAAAACATGGTCAAGGCCGGACCTCGACAAGACCTCGGCATATGGCCGAGGCTCGGCCGTGTATGTTCAGCACGTGTAGATGCGTATAAACGGGTCTCCACAAGAGTCTTTTCAATTATGAAATTTTGTATTCGAATAACGTTTTGAGATTTTTATGCACGTGTAGTACACATGATACGCAATACTTACAAACAGGTAATACAGAAGTTATACCCAGATATCCACAACCCAAATTTTTATAGTATGGCTCATTTCATGATGAAAAGTGATAATTTACCACAAATTTGACCATCCCAAAAACGATTCTTTTTGAAGAACACATTTTCGTGACAGCAGAATTGTTAAGCGTATGATTCCCTGTACGAGTTGTGTTTTGTACCTTTTGTACGAGCGCTCCGACGTAGTTCACTTTTTTAGTTATTAGAATTTATTAATACATTACTCCAAAGTTTATGAAAAAAATTGTTACAAGTCTTGCGATGATTCTCTTTGTTGGAGCAGTCGTAGCATCAGGAACCGGTGCATTCTTTAGCGACACTGAGACCTCAACAGGAAACGTATTTACTGCAGGAGCGATTGACCTTACGGTAGATAGTGAGCAGCACTACAATGGAAAGGAGTGTATTCCAAACACAGCACAGGGCGAAGTAGCTCCATTTGTTTGGGGTCCGGGTGCCTCTGCGTATCCTGTCACAGGAACTGCTTGTGATGGAACCTGGTTAGCGACAGACCTTGGTGCACAGAAGTTTTGGAACTTCACTGATGTGAAGCCAGGTGATGAAGGAGAGAATACTGTCTCACTTCATGTCGACAATAACGACGCATATGCGTGCGTTGATCTAAACATCACAAAGAATGACGACATGACCTGTGTCGATCCTGAAAAAGAAGCAGAAGGTTTAGGTATTTGCGGTACTGACGGCACCCCACTTTTTGATGGTGAGCTCGCACAGGACCTTACCTTCTTCGCGTGGGCAGATAATGGGGCTGGTCAAGGTGGCGTTAAGGGAGATAACATTTGGCAAGCAGGTGAGCCAAAACTCTTCTCTAATACTTCTGGTCCTGCGAGTGATGTCCTTGGTGGTAAGACCTATACCCTTGCAGATTCCAGCACCGGTCCACTTGTTGGAGGAGTTACAAGCTACATCGGTCTCGCGTGGTGTGCAGGAACTATCGATGCATCTGTACTTGGTGTTATCACCTGTAACGGAGCAACAATGGGGAATGAAGCACAGACCGACTCAATGGAAGCAAGTATTGCATTCCGAGTTGAGCAGGCCCGAAATAATCAAAACTTCGTTTGTAGAAATGTTCCAGGCACCAATCCTAACTTAGTCGTAGTCAACCCAAATGCGCTTAATGGTTGGGAAGCATATGCGGATCAATATGTTGGTCCTGGAACTACCGGTTTTGTCGCTGACGGTTCAGCAACTATTGGAGGGGGAGTTCTCAGACTTCAAACAGTGGGTAATGATTCACGAGTGGGTTTGTTCAATGACAACTTCAATCTCGCTCTTGCTGGAGTGCAAATCGCTTACGATAGTAAGCAACTTTCAGGCGTAAATCCAGCTGTGGCCAATGCAACAATTCGACTTTGGATTGATACCAATGGCGACAATACTGCTGATGATCAATTGATGTACGAACCTTACTACAATATTCAAACGTACAATCCACTAAACGCTATTAGCATTCTCTCAAATACTTGGCAGACATGGAGGTTGGACGGTACAAATGGACAACTATGGTCCAATTGGGGGGTAACTTATAACAGTAAGCCGGCTGTACCAGCTGGTGGGTATGGTGTAAACATTACCATCGCTGATGTGCTGGCATCTTATCCAACGGCAAAAATTGTTGGCATTTCCTTCTCAATGGGAACGTACAACCCCGATCAAGTTATCTTGGTCGATAACTTTGTCATGAACGGAGTAACGTACAACTTCGAAAATTAACAGCCGTCTTTTCTAGCCGTTCTGAGTATCACTTTGGTGGTACTCAGCGGGCTGGTAAAAAACCAGATATTAATAAAACAAATCGTTAACAAATTAAAAGTAACTTTATACAATATCTATGAAAAAAATTGTTACAGGCATTGCGACGATTGTCTTTGTTGGGGCAGTCATAGCATCAGGAACCGGTGCGTTCTTTAGCGACACTGAGACCTCAACAGGAAACGTATTTACTGCAGGAGCTATCGACCTTACAGTTGATAGTACACAGCATTACAACGGCATGGTATGTAGTGCAACAAGTACTGTATACACATGGCAACCAGAAGTAGGCTATACACCAGTCGTTGGACAATACCCAGAACGAGGATCGCTTTGTGATGGAACATGGTTAGTGACAGACCTTGGTGCACAGAAGTTTTGGAACTTCACTGATGTGAAGCCAGGAGATAATGGTGAGAACACCATTTCACTTCATGTAGATAACAACGATGCATATGCATGTATTGATGTAGCCATTACGAAGAACGATGATGTGACCTGTAATGATCCGGAAAATGCAGCTGAAGGTGCTGGAATTTGTAACACAGACGGTCTTCCAGACTTTGACGGTGAACTCGCACAGAACCTTACGTTCTTCGCGTGGTCAGACTGGGGTGCAACTCTAGGTTTCCAAGGTGATGATACTGGCGAAGGTGACAATATCTGGCAAGCAAATGAGCCAAAACTCTTCTCTAATACTTCAGGTCCAGCAAGTGATGTTCTCGATGGTGAGAGCTACACACTCGCTGACTCAGTTACTGGTCCACTCGTAGGCAACAGTACAAGCTTCATTGGTCTCGCATGGTGCGCGGGAACAATTGATGCAACTACACCAGGGACGATTCTCTGTAACGGAGCAACGATGGGGAATGAAGCACAGACCGACTCAATGGTTGCAAATGTTGCATTCCGTGTTGAACAGGCTCGAAATAATCCAAACTTTACTTGTGTCCCACGTGTAGTTGTCGAGACAGGTACAGTAACTCTTGATAAAGTTGTTACTTTTTCAAATCAACAAATTGCAGGAGTTGATGTAACTGACTTCGCGCTCCATCTCGTTGGGCCAGGAGGCGACCATCTCTTGATTGATGAAACACCATTTGCCGGCCTTACTCCAGGAGCGTATGTAGTTTCAGAAGTGTACTCAGGTAATCCTGCGAATGTTACATCAAATGCAACGTTCAGTGGGTCGTGCGTTGAAATTGGTACAACAGACACTGCAACATTGAATGTTGTATCAGGTGTTAATCCAACGTGTACAATTACAAACTCAGTTGCACAGAACACCTAGTCTCCTCTAGCCGTTCTGAGCCTGATCCGCCGACTGGTGGATTGGGCTCTGGGCGGGCCGAGTACCATGCCGCTATAGCAGGGTTCTTGGCACAGACCAAGGTTCGTATATAGCCACTTCGGGCATCTTTCCTCAAGGGGTAAAGGTACCCGACAGGCTGAAGGGGAACCAGCATCATGCATTTATAAATATTTGAACATTATTAAGTAACCACATAGGTATGAAACGAATTATTCTGAGTCTCGCACTCATCATGGTAACGGGAAGTGCACTCACATTCGGAGCAACGAAGGCATTTTTCTCGGACACCGAGACCTCGACCGCGAACACATTCACTGCGGGCGCAATCGACCTCAAGGTAGACAATGAGAGCTACTACAATGGTGTTGCGACGAGCACGACCTCATGGGAGCAAAAAGATCTCACCATTGAAAAGTTTTTTAATTTTCTTGACCTGAAGCCCGATGACTATGGAGAGGATACCGTTTCACTCCATGTTGATACGAATGATGCGTACCTCTGTGCGAACATCACGCTCACGTCAAACAACGAAAACGGACAGACTGAACCGGAAGCAATTGTTGATTTAACAACTGGTACTACGCAAGGAGAACTTGCCGGGCTCGTTAACTTTATGTGGTGGGCAGACGATGGCGATAATGTACTCGAAACAGGAGAGAATGTGATTTCTTCAGGGCCTATTGGTGGACTCCCAATCGGACAGCCATACTACCTTTCACTCGCCGACTACAATCAAAATATCTGGACAGGGCAGAGTGGGCCAGTTGCAGGAAATACCACAAAGTACATTGGTAAGGCGTGGTGCTTTGGAACGATTGGACGCGCAGCGCTTCCACAAGCCGATTACGCCTCACCAGCAGGAAATAACAATGGGAATAATGTTTTTGGTGAACCAGAAGATGGCGGATTTACCTGTGACGGAACCGCACTCGGGAACGAAAGCCAGACCGACACCCTCACTGCGGATGTAACCTTCGAGGCAATACAGGCGCGACATAATCCTACGTTCGACTGTAAGGGGAACTGCAAGATAAGTGAGGTACTCACCCTCATTCCGGACAGCGGATTCGAAAACCCCGAAGTCCCTGGCTCTGGCCAGTGGGACATCTTCAATCCAGCGGGTGCATGGAATGTAGCATGGAGAGGGGATATTGGTCCGACATTCGAGAATCAGACACGTCCTGAACTTGCAAAACTTGAATATCATGAAGGAGTGCTTGGAACTCCGTTTGAGGGTGACCAGTATGCAGAGCTTGATAGCGATTGGTATGGACCAAGCGATAGTGGCACTGGGGAACCCGCATCGGTTACCATCTACCAAGATATCCCAACTGTAATTGGAAAAGCATACCGCATCAAGTTTGCGTTTGCTGCGCGACCAAATACCGATGCTTCAGAAAACCGTCTCGAAACGAAGTGGGGTGGAATTGTGGTCCACGACACTGGGTTTGTTGCAGACCCAAATGGAGGCATTGAGTGGCAAGAGATAACCGTTGATGTTGTTGCAACATCTGCGCTCACTCGACTTGAATTTACTGACCTTGGAACAGCAAACTCATCGGGAACATTTGTTGATGATTTCCGACTCTATAGCGAAGTCTGTGAGTAATTGAACGAAGACGCGAGCACTATTGTAGCGGGGAAGTACATGTAAAAATATGCAACGCACATATTCACGAATTGGAGTACGTATTGCACTCATTCTCGGGGTGCTTATCCTTCTTCTGTGCGCATACTTTGTGCGTGGCGAAGCAACGGGGTTCACCTATGCGACCGGTACTGGGCAACAACGCTTTGAGCTCAAAATAGACAGTCACGCGCTATACAACGGTGTTGTGCAAACTGCTTCAACATGGAGCCTTAAAAACCTGAGTCCCTACCATGACCAATTTTTTAAGCTCGACGACGTCAAACCAGGTGACTTTGGTGAAGCGACCATCAGCTTCCATGTAAACAAAGATGCGTGGGTGTGTCTCGACTTCATGAATCTCAAAGGTAAAGAAAATGGGTGCAATGAACCAGAGGGAGTAGCTGATGCTTCGTGCAATGCCTCGCAGGGTGAACTCGTGAGTGGCACAGAGTTTTTTGCATGGTACGACGATGGCGATGACCTCTTCGAGCAGGGTGAGATGCCTATTTTTGGTACTTCTACGCAATCAGCATCGTCAGTACTGAAGAACAAAACCTACGCACTCGCCGATTCCCTAAATGGTAATCCATTTCCTGCATCGAAGACGAGTTATATCGGCGTTGCGTGGTGTGCGGGCAACCTTACCGTTAACGTAGAGGAGGGGACGATCACGTGTGATGGATCAGTACTCGGGAACGAGGCGCAGACTGACTCATTTTCAGTCGACGTTTCGTTTCGCTCGGTACCCAAGAAAGATAACTCAAATTTCACCTGCAAGCGCACAGGGCACTCATGTGAGTGGCCGAAGCGAGGTGGTCCAGTCCGTATCAATATCGAAAATAACGCGACGGTGCAAAACAATATCACCGTGTACTCCAATACGGGCGGAAACAGTGGCGGGACCGTAACGACCGGCGTAGCCGAAGCAATCTCATCAGTCAGGAATCTTGTAAATCAAAACCTCTTTCGGAGGTAGTACACCATGAAGACACTTTCACACATCATGTATGGACTCTTCACACTTCTCCTCATTGGAGTTGCTCTACTCTTCTTTGTCCCGTCACTCCCTATTGCCGGCGGAATTGATATAAAAATTGTGAAATCGGGCTCAATGGAGCCAGCTATTATGACCGGTGGTATTGTGGTGATTCGCGAGAGTGCTACGTACGTGCCGGGTGACATTGTCACGTTCATGAGTGCCGGCGGTGATATTCCCACAACGCACCGAATTCTGAGTGAGCAAGTTGAGGGAGGAAAGACAATGTTTGTCACAAAAGGCGACGCAAACGAAGAGCAAGATACCGAACCTGCGCTACGGGAAAATGTTATTGGAAAGGTGCTCTTTACCGTGCCGTACTTGGGCTACGTGCTCGACTTCGCACGACAGCCACTCGGGTTTGCGATTTTGATTGGACTCCCCGCGCTTCTCATTGTGATTGATGAGATTGAAAAAATATGGAAAGAGCTCCGTCGAAGACGCGAGCCAAAGATTATACGGAAAGTACCTGAGACGCTTGTTGTCGCCCCATTTGTGCCTGCACCGCGTGTACGCATGATGGATATTGGACGACCAGTGGTGCCTCATGTGGAGAAAAATGATGCGTCGATAGGAAAGGCGCAAACGCACAAAAAACTGAATTCTTTTGAACCAAGTTGGGCGATGGCAACTGCCGGTGTTTTGATAATTGTCACCGTCATGGCTAATCTATGGTCTATTGAAGGCACTGTTTCATATTTTAATGACATTGAATCATCAACAGAGAATGCGCTTGGTGCAAACGCACTTGATTTCACTGCGCAGCCCGATGGAACTTCTTTCACCTTCACTGATGGCGTACTCGATGATTCTGACGGTCTCATCACCCTTGTTGCCCCACAAACAGGAAGTGTCCCCATGAAGCACTCACTCAAAGTTGAATTTATTTCGGGGAACCAACTCTTCTGTGATGCAATTCAGGTGACGACCGGTGCACCGATTTCATACACAGGCACACTCTCGCTCCTTTCGGCAACTGACCTCACCATGACTGGCCCATGGACACTCGGGATGAGTCTCGGAAGCGGTGCGTATCTCCAAGGGGATTTGTGCGTTGTTGATATTGTATACACCGGATGGAACGCACTTCTTGTAGCAGGGAACGGATATTTTGATGAAGAACGCACGCGACTCACTTTTACTGCGCCAGTGTCAGCAGGTTCAGCTTTCCGAGCGTTTGGTGCACCAACCTTAGAACCGCTTTTGGACACAGTGTTGCCGGAAGATACAGATAGTGAAAGTTCTTTCATTTTGATTCCTGCGGAAGGGGAGGGTGGTGAAATGCCACAAGGTAGTGAAGAAGTAATTACTCCGGAACCCGAAGGAGTACCAGAAGAAACTCCTGAACCTGCTATCGAAACTGAAACAATCACCACTCCAGTACCAAGCGAGGAAGAAACAACAACGCCCACTGAAGCAGAACCAGAAGAAGAAACTCCCGCACCAGTAGAAGAATCAAGCGATATTGTGGCTTAAATTAAGGCACTCAATTTTTCATACACCCTTCTCCGCAGGTGCTCCTTGTGAGTGCTTGTATGCTCGCATACAATTGAGTAGATATGGGATTCACTGAAAAGATTCGTGGGTGGGGAGCAAAAAAAGCATCAGAAAAACCCCAACCTGGAAATAAGAGAGGAGGCTTTGTTGATTTCAAAGTGGTTGCAGAAGAGACTACTCCCACTCCCGCTATTCCAGAATTGACATCTGTTGTATCCCCTGAAATGAATAATCCCATTCCATTTGTGAAAACCTCAGAACCAATGGGAAAAATCACTCCGGATACACTTGTGCATATACCAGAACCACCGAAAGAAGTTACTCCTCCCGCAGTAAATACCAAAGAAGAACTCCCTAAGGACATAGCTGATGCGGTTGCAAATCGAGATGCTCGTGCTGAAGAACGAAAACTCTTGCGCATGGAGCAGTTTTTGAAGTATGAGACGCTGGGCGATTTTGCACATATAGAAGAATCAGAGGAGAGACTGAGTGACGTGTACACAAATGCGGAGATACACGAGGCGGTCGTTCAAATGCAAAAGGGTGAAAAAAGCCGTATTCAACTTGAACGCTTTTTCAAGTATGACCCGTTCTTACTCGAACGAATGTACCAGCTTACTGAAAAAAGCGCTGATGCATATGATTTTTCGGATGTGTACACGCTTGAATCATTCACCAATAAAATTGAAGGGATGGGCGAAATTACAGGCGAAGATGGCCACGCATGGAAGTCAGAAGAAATCGTTGCATTACTTAAAAATGCCATTGAGCATGAAGGCAAAGAGGCGGTTCCGGTACTGAAAATGCTTCCGACAGAATATGGACTTCAAGATGCGGCTCTTCGCATATTGCATGTCGACGCTGAAGCATTTGAGTTTGATGAGGAACGTCAAAAGGAAGCACTTGACGCACACCTAGGTCCTGAAGATGACGAGCTTGAAAAAGAAGATGACGAGATAAAACCTCTTAAATCCGAACAAGAATTTGTAATCGGACGTGATTTTGAGAAACGATTCAATCTTAAACAAGAGAATCTCGTCACGGTTGAAGGGTGGGAGGAACTTTCGCTCGGTCAGAAAAAGCTCGTACTTGAAAACCTTGCGCAGGTAACCATGGGAAGGATTGAGGAAGTGGCAAAAGAAAAGTACACAAGTGGCGTTACGCTTGAACGAAACAATCGAACAATCTTCGGCCATAAGTTCCTCGCGAATGCATGGATTAGTATTCGCGAAGGATTTCTCTCTGAAAAGAAGGTGCTCGAAAACGAAAAGGAAGAGGAAGCACGCGTGCGAGCGGGCGGAATGGCGGTGCATGGTGAAATGCTCGCGAAGCTCGTAAGTGAAATGAAGGAGCGCGGCCCCGAGGCGAACTTTAGTGCAAAGGGTGAGCTTGTCGTGAATTACGGAAAGGAACTCGAAGGTATGAGCGAATCGTGCAAAGAAGCACTCGTGGTCTTTAATGAGCTTGCGCATCGTGAAAGTAACGAAACGTATGAGGATAATCTGGTGCGTTCACGAAAAGAACTCTCTGAAGAAAAGAAAAATCGTTCGCCCTATGAAGAAGCAAAAGCGCACCTCATGGAGGAAATGGAAAAGAGTGGTATCTCGCGAAGAAAGGTACTCGAATATATTACCGACGTTGATAGTCGGGTGACCATGAACCAATTCCAAACATCAAGACCAGACGCCATAAATGCGCTCGGCGACATTGAAGACAGGGGATTTTGGGGAACGATTGGAAAAAGCATTGGCGTCGAACGTGGACTGTATACCGCTGGTGGCTTTGCACTGCGCTCAGTCGGAACTGCTGCGTTTGGATTCATCGCTGCACCGCTCAATGCGGCAGTTATTGGTGGTTTTAGATCGTGGGACCGTGCAAAGGCAGAACTCCGTGAGCGAGACCGCGCACAGCGAAAGGGCTCTTCTCTGCAAACAGAGACTGCTCTCAATATGATTAAGGCAGATGGAGAGCGAGGGGCGGTAGAGAAACTTCATATGTTACTTGAGCGTGTCCGTGATATCGATATTCAAATGGAGCTTATTTTGGCTGATAAGAATGAAGAACATACGCCTGAGGAAATTGTGACCCTAACACTTGATGAAGAGCAGTTACGGACTGAACGTGCCGGGATTCTTAAATCACTTACGGCGCGCCTTGAGTTCACGGAAGATAAACTAAGACTTGGGCGCGTCAACTTTGGTGAGGAGGAATCAGTTAATCAGTACAACTTGCTTCGAGCGCTCGCCGAAGCAAAAATTAGACTGCAAGAAGTTGATTTCGATGGAGTAAATGGAGTGAAAAAGGAGGAATTACTCGATGCGCGAATTGACCGTTTCTTAAACTTCAAAGAAGAAAAGATTTCAAAGATACGTAGGAAATATGTTCGAAGGGAAGTTGCGGAAGGTGCTCTCATTGCGGGTGGGTATGGACTCCTCGGTGCGCTCATTGGTCAAATATTTGGCGGTGGCAGTGGAGCGACTGAAAAAGGGCCATCATTGGAAGGCAAGATCTCAGAACTTGAACCACATGTTCAAGGTGCGACTGAATCGATTGTGTTTGATGAACCCTCAATTTACCGCATAGAAAAGGGAGATACGGTCATTAACATCCTCCGAACTGAAATTCCTGAGTATGCCGAAATTGGTCGTGGACAGCTCCAAGATACGGCGATTGCAAATCATCTTAATTTGCTTTCACCTCAAGAGTGGCGAGATGAGATAGGTATTTCAAGTGGTGACCCAAACAAAATCAATATTGATGAGACGTTCAATCTTTCTAGGTATCAAGAACTTATTGAGGAAAAGAGAATGCTCGGTAAATAATAAACGCGGATAGCACGCGGAAAAACGCGGACGAGCCGCAGAAACAATCGGCGTGCTCCACTCGCCAGTCGTCTTTGCGAACGAAGTGAAGCAATCCAGAAATGTGCGACTTACAATGTCGCACATTGTGACCATTACTAGATTCTGAATTAAATTCAGAATGACAGAACGCCAAAACCGCGCGGGCGAAGCCCACGCGGTTTCTGTTCCACTACCGCATCGATACCTTCAAAGATAAATCAAGTGCTTTTGCAATCCGTCCAAGAGTTTCTAGGGTTGGATTACCCTCACCTCGTTCAAGGCGAGAGATAACTGGCTGGCGACTTCCAATGGCCTCTGCGAGCTCAGTTTGAGACCAGCCACGTTTAATCCGCTCCCTAATGATAGCTTTAATCACCCCGTATTCAGGACTGAGTGCGTCATATTCAGTTTTGACTTTCGAATTTTTTAACGCCTTTGATTTAAATTGTTTGAACGTAGTTGTCATAGATACAATATAACTTATAAGTTATATCAATGCAAGTTTTCTTTTGCTTGTCTGTTAATGTTCTGTCCGTCATTCCGGCCACCGAGCCGGAATCCAGCATTTGTAATTACCTTAATCTTCCGCGACCGCGGATGATTAAAGTAATCAAACATAACTGGATTCTGAATTAAATTCAGAATGACAACGAAAGAATGTTCGACTTACGAAGTCGAACATATCTGATAAAACGTGCATTGGCATTATAACGGCAGGCCGGCCGTTATAATCCACATGTTGTTTTCGATGTAAATTCTATCGTTTTTTGATTTATATTATGATGTACACGTGGACATCATGTTATATTTTGAATTTTCAAAATTACATTCAGAATAACCGACGACGATTCTTTTCCGCCGGCCTGGAGGGCCGGTGGAATGTCTATAACTCAGAATATGTATTAAAATGAGGCGTTCTGCGTACTAAAGGGTAAGCACACAGGTATTTTAATAATTTTTCTATTCCGTCCTTATAAATCAACGTTTTATGAAGATATTCTCGTACGTCCGTTTGTACAAGTGGTACATACTCTCTGTCTTGGCTTTTGCCGGCGTGGCGTATTATTTTTTTGGAGGCACCTCAGACACCACTGATGCTGGCGCATCTTTTTATATTGTGAACACGGTTGAGCGGGGAGCCGTGTCTTCGGGTATTGAAACGACAGGACAAATTGTTGCTGCGCAGAAACTCGACCTTGATGTGTACAAACAACTGAGTCGCATCGATGTCGTAAATGTAGCAAACGGGAGTCATGTCGAAGCGGGGGACGTACTTGTTTCATTTGATAAGAGTGATGCGTCGGTAAGTGCGGAATCGTCTCGTGTTGCAGTTGCTGAAGCTGAACTTGCTTTGAATACGGAACGAGCAAACGCAACTGACCCAAGTACCGAAATTCGTTCACTTGAAGACAAGATTGCGGGATACAAAAAATCGATTACTGATGCAGAACAAGACATTAAGGATGCATACCGTGATTTTCTCAATGAAGATTTGGAGGTAGTTCCGAGTACGTCTGACTATGATCGACTCAGTGATGAAACTGCACCGACCATTGGTGGCAGATACGTGAGTGACATAGAGGGTGAGTATACGATTGATGTGTATGGCTCAGGCTCTGAATCAGGTTTTTCATTCAGACTTTCCGGACTCGAGACGGGTACCTATAGTGTCATTTTTGGTAAAGCAGTTGATTTAGGAACTCGTGGACTCGAAATCACCTTCCCATCAACCGTTCGTACCAGTGACACGTGGGTGGTGAAGGTGCCGAATACCGGTATTGCCACATACGTTGAGACAAAGCGCGTATATGAAGAGATGGTTGCTACACTCAATAAAAACATTGCGGGATACAACGTGAGTCTCGCGAATGCAGAACAAGAATTAGCCAACCTCAGACTTACCGACACGAGTGACTACCGTAATCTTTCGGTTGAAAAAGCGGCACTTACCTTAAGCGAAGCACGCGAGCGACTCTCGCAAAACTATGACGTACTTCAGGAACGCGATATCGTCGCACCATTTGCGGGAACCATTCAGGATATGGAAAACGTTGTTGAAGGGGCAACCCCGACAGGTGGCACGAGTGACACGATTAATTTAGGAACACTTATTTCTGATACATTCCTCACCACGTTTACACTCAGTGCTACTGATGTTGCGAAAGTCACCGTGGGACAAAAGGTGAAGGTGACCGTCACTTCTTTTAGAGAGCAACCGGTGCTCGAAGGAACTATCAGTGAAATTAGTTCACTCCCGGCATCGACCGGTGTTGCGCAGTATGAAGTGCGTGCAGAACTTGCCTACGACCGGACGAAATCTGACCTTATTCTCCGCGAAGGAATGCTCGCCGATATCCAAGTGGTTGAAAAGGAGAACAGTGATGCACTTCGTATCCCAACTTCTGCCGTGACGTATGTAGAG
Source organism: uncultured Candidatus Saccharibacteria bacterium (assembly GCA_964593375.1). Classification (GTDB taxonomy): domain Bacteria; phylum Patescibacteriota; class Minisyncoccia; order Phycocordibacterales; family UBA918; genus Damh-18. The sequence goes on from CAZQIF010000012.1 coordinate 30,704, forward strand.
GGAAAACCAACCGTGCAAGTAGTAACGACACTCACGCCCGAACAGGAAAAAGAAGTTGCGCGGCTTGGTATTATTCGTACGCTCGGTCAAACACTTGAAACGTACTCGGCAACACTCAAACTTGGAATTCAAGGACAGTTTTACGTTGAAGTTTTGGAGGGACTCAAAGAAGGTGACCGCATACTTACGACCGCAGTTGCGGAGACGAGTGGTACCGGTGTGGTGGAAGAAGCGGGCTTCGGTCCGGGGCGAAGACAGTCGACGGAGAGCGGTAGCACCGAAAGCACGAACGCCCCACATCCATAAACTTTATGAGTATTCATGAAAACAAAAAGGAGATTGTTCGCCTCGAGCATGTCTCGAAGAGCTTCTACCTGAGTGATGGTATTGAGGTTCCGGTATTACACGATATCGACCTCACGATTAATGATGGTGATATGCTCGCGATTCTTGGACAGTCGGGTTCCGGCAAATCAACACTCATGAACATTATTGGTGGTCTCGACTTGGTAACGAGTGGAGACTACTATTTTCAGGGAAGGCATGTGAACACCATGACGTCTGATGAACTTGCAGAACTCAGGTCACGAAGTATCAGTTTCATTTTTCAATCATTTCATTTACTCTCGAGTAAAACGGTGTACCAAAATGTCCTCATGCCACTCCTCTACCAGCGCTCATTTACGGGCGATTATGACGAGTATGTTACTGACGCGCTCAAAAAGGCATCACTTGAAGAGGAACAGTGGCACAAATACCCGAATCAACTCTCGGGCGGACAACGCCAGCGTGTGGCGATTGCGCGAGCACTCGTTGCGCGTCCTCGCCTTCTTCTTGCAGACGAACCGACGGGAAACCTTGATTCAAAAACAGGGGAGAAGATTATCGATGCACTCACGTTTCTTAATAAGGAATTTGGTACAACCATAATGATTGTGACCCACGACCAATCGCTCACCGAGGTGGTCGACCGTGTGGTACATATCAAAGATGGGTACATTGATGAAGCATATAAAAAACAAACGGTATGAAATTCAGATTTTTGATACATGAAGCGCTTCAATCGCTCCGAAGTAACATTCTTCGCTCGCTCCTTACCATTATTGGTATTGTGGTTGGTATTTTTTCAGTGACCGCAATGCTTGCTCTCGGGGAAGGGCTTTCGGCAAACGTCCTTGAGCGATTCAACTCATTCTTTCAAGGTGACCTCACCGTCTCAGGGGAACTCACGCTCACTGATCTTACGTGGATGCGTGAGCAACCATTTGTTAATTATGTACTCGGGTCAGTGCAGGTGCGTGAGGCAGAGGTGGTAGTTGCATCGACCGATTTCTCACCGACCATACAGACCGTCATTGGTGATTATCCTGAAATCCAAAAATTTTCAATAGTGAGTGGAAAAACGTTTGATTTTAATGATCAGGCATATAACGAGCAAGTTGCGGTTGTTTCAAATGGCTTTGCGGATAGGGTACTTGAAGAAACGGGGCAAAGAGTACAAGACCAAGCGATTACCGTGAATGGAATCAAGTACACGGTCATCGGCGTGATTGAATCGACCTCTATGCTTTTTACCCGTGGTGATGGAATTATACTTTTGCCATATTCGACCGTGGTTGGTTCGCTCTCAAGTTCAAAGAACTTCTCCTCAGTTGCGCTTCTCCTTAAGGACTCTTCCTACTACAAGGTTGCAGGTGAGAATATTCTCGGGGCACTAAATGCTTCCCATGAGCTCGCACTTGATAGTGAAGATCTTTTCAGTGTTGAAACATCGGAAACATTTATAGAAACTGCTGAACAAACTACCACGATGATAAGTCTTTTCCTCGGGATTGTTGGAGGGATTGCACTCTTTGTGGGTGGTATTGGCACCATGAATATGATGCTCACAACCGTTACCGAACGCACGAAAGAAATTGGGCTCCGCAAAGCGGTCGGTGCACGCAACCGCGATATTTTACTTCAGATTTTGGTGGAGTCGGTTACACTCACGACATTTGGTGGGATAGTGGGAATTCTCCTCAGTCTTGGGGTTGCGCGCATCGCAAATGAAATTTTTGCGGATAGTGAAATCATTCGTGTGCTCGTGAACCTCAATGTGGTCTTATGGGCGGCATTTGTTTCGTTTGCGGTGGGTATTGTTTTTGGAATTTATCCCGCACAGCGTGCTTCAAAACTCCAGCCAGTTGATGCTCTCAGGGCAGAATAAAAGGTTTTTGTAATATGGATGAACAGGAAACGGCTCTATGGGGATACCGTAGTAGCTAATTTTTTTATGGATAAACAAACAAAATGGATGGTACTTGGGGTTGTTGCTATTTTAATAGTGGTACTTGGAATCGCCGTCGTTCGGCCATTACTTCAAAAACAAACACCATCCGAGGTGGCTTTGGTGAATGAGATCGTTGAGCGACCTGTAATTAATTTTGAATTTACCTACCAGAGTGGCGAAGAAGGGTACCGCTTTATTGAACCTGTGCTCGGAGGAAGTACGACTGTGGAGGGACTCGAAGCCGTTTTCATAATGGTTAAGACAAAAGCGTATGCAGATTATCAAAATGCTACGCCGGGAGGGGAGGCACCACCGAGCATGAGTATTTTTGTGTTTGCCGAAACAGGAACGAGTACCGGAGTAGTCGGAACGACCACGGTTGAACTCAGTCGTTTAGAGAGAATTAAGAACTGGGCACAGGTGCACGACGGGTACACCTCGTATAGTCGAGCAGAAAAAGAACCTGAAGTTGTGAGAATTGACGGTGTGAACACACTTCACTACCGTGCTGATGGGCTGTACCCACAAGATATTTACATTGCACTCAGTCGTGAGAGATATTATTTGATTGTTGGCCAGTATGATGGAGAAGCAGATTCTGCATACAGCGCATTTCAAAAGCTAATCGCTTCAATTGGATTTATGTAGGAAGGGTAGGGGAATTACATAAGCACAAAGAAAAAGCGTCACGAAAGGCAGTGACCTTTTGCGATGGTTGTCATTTTGAATTTAATTCAGAATCCAATCTGTTTTCATAAATACTTTTATTATCGACGACCGTCGATAATAAAAGTATTTACAAAAGGGCACGTGTATTTATAACGTCCGGCCGGCCGTTATAATCCACATGTTGTTTTCGATGTAAATCCTATCGTTTTTTGATTTATATTATGATGTACACGTGTACATCATAATATATTTTGCTGAGCGAGGATTATTTCTAGAAAGAAAAAGCCCCGCGAGAAGCACAGGGCTTCTTCGTGGGGCTAACCAAGTCTGTAGACCCAAGAGCAGAACCATCGGAGTATTTTGACGTTTGGGCCCTGGTACTTGTACCAATGTGACCGAGTCCTTGTCATCGGGTAGTCGACTACAATTGACTTGACCAGTCCGAAGCAACGGTCGACTTCAGTACGGATTGGTTTCGGGTGAGTCCCGCTTCCCCGACAGTCAATCAAAATCCGACTAGGTTCGCCGTGTCGCGAGGGAGTGGCTCCAATAAAGTCGCCACATGTTGCACAATATCTGGGGACAGACATGATTTCCTCATGAACAGTGTTTGACTCTAATATAATACACTAAATATCTAAAATGTCAACAAAATTTGGTTAAATTAATAAATAAATTCGCCAAAATATGCGGTATTATTAAGATTTTGGAGATTGTTATACAGCACTGTACAAAGAAAAAGCCCCGCGAGAAGCACGGGGCTTCTTCGTGGGGTGGCTGGTCATTAAACTTCCAGGAGTCCTGCACGTTGCAGTTCCAATTTCCAGACAAAGACCGGCCGAAGGCCAGAAATAGCCTTGCCACTGGTATCGTACGCGGTTTTGCCAAGACGCTTGGTCATCCAACCAATTTCGTCAAAATCTGTTTCCGAAGCGCAGTTGGTAAGAAACTGCTCTCCGTATTGTCTTTCTGGGTGCGCATCATGTCCGACTGACATAAAACGAGACCTCCTTGTGATTAAGAACTTGAGAAAGAATGCTCTTTAAATATGGCATTGTCAACGATGAGGGGAAGGAGGATTTGGGGTCAGCTCACATCAATATTTTGTTCGCTTCACTCCAAAATATTGTGTGGCTCCTCCCCGGACTCACTTGTTGCAGAGCAACATAGTTCCGTCTTTCAATTCTCCCACGAAAGCAAAGTAGTTTTGCTTTCTCATCTCCACAAAATGCAAAACCACCCTTGCGGGTGGTGCATTTTGTGG
>CAZQIF010000013.1:0-26975 GCA_964593375.1 uncultured Candidatus Saccharibacteria bacterium
TTTCATGAAGTTCTCGCTTTTTGAGGAGGAATTTAAGAATGAATGGGAGAGTTCTGCCTGTGGGCAGACGCAGATAGACGCGGATAGCACGCGGAATGGCGCGGAAGTCACTCCGTCCGTCTTTGCGAACGACAGTAAGGCAATCCAGAAATCAAAGAAAACAGGGGTCGGACCCCTAAATAAGGAACCAGAGCGTATCTCGCTTCTCTCACATTTTTCGTTTACGTTTTTGATTGTTGCGATTGTTACCGGCGCCCTAGCGGGCGCCGGTTACTACTTCCGCGACTCTGCCCTTGCCGACACTGTTATCAACAAATACCTTGACTACCAAATTGAGTCTGGCCTTGTTGGACATTGGACATTTGATGGATTGGATATGACTGCAACAACCGTTATCGATAAATCAGGAAATGGAAATACGGGGACACTTAACCATCTAGCCACGAGTTCGCGAATTTCAGGCAAAATCGGACAGGCTCTTCTGTTTAATAGGTTTACCTCTACTCAGTATGTAGATGGTGGTTCAGCATCCATGCTAGATGATCTTCCACAAAAAACATATGCTGCTTGGGTAAAACCAACCTCAGACCAGTCATTTGGTACGGTGATCACCAAGGAACCAGGTTTTACTGTTGGTGGAATGAGCGTTTCTGGAACAATGTCGCTTACTTGGCAAGCGGATTTCAGTTCAATGGATGGATGGTGGAACTCAATTACATTATTAAAGCCAAATCAATGGCAACATATCGTTGTCACATATGATAAGTCTTCATCTTCTAATAATCCTGTCATGTATATCGACGGCGTTTTGGTATCAAGCACTAGATTCTTAGCACCTTCAGGATCGTACGGTAGTGATGCGTCAAGAAATATTGAAATAGGAGGAAAAAATGGTGTAAGTGCAACTTTCGATGGAGCAATCGATGACGTCCGCATCTACAACCGAATCCTCTCCCAAAAAGAAATCACCCGTCTCTACAAACTCGGCGAAGGAACAAAAATCAACGTCTCCCCCAATGCCGTCGTCGATGACGGCCTCGTCGGCCACTGGACGTTCGACGGCCCCGACATCACCGGTACATCAACCGTCCTCGACAGCTCCCCAAACCACGCCACCGGCACCATGGTCAACATGGCGACGAGTTCACGTGTTTCAGGAAAACATGGGCAAGCATTAAATTTTGTATTAGGAAGTGATCATTCAATCAATGTTGCACCAATTCCATCACTGTCTAACATAACTCAAAAATCATTAAGCATGTGGATCAAGCCACGCACTTGGGGACAATCATCGAACGGTGTTCTAGTTGATAAAGACAGTGGTGCAGGAACATGGGCACTTGAAGTACAAGGTGCAAACCTTCGTTTCTATCAATATTTTAACTCAATTAACATGTGGACTTCCCCAGCCTCAGGTCTTTATTTGAATAGGTGGTCTCACATCCTTGTCACATATGACAATTCATCTCCGAGTAATGATCCATTATTTTACATCAATGGAGCCATTGCAAGTACAACACTTGTAATGCGTATGGGTTCAACAGTTGCAGCCGATGATAGTACGCGTACTCTCCATATTGGAAACCATCAAAGTAAAAATAATGACTTCGACGGCCTCATCGACGACGTACGCATATACAACCGCATTCTTTCTGCAGACGAAATCGCTGAGCTCTACCACGCTGGCGAAGGCGTGAAGCAAGGACGCTGTGGCACCGGAAACGTCCGCGACGCCGACGGAAATTTCTACAACATCCTCGAAATCGGCACCCAATGCTGGCTCGATAGGAATATGAACGTGGGGACGAGGATTGATGGTGCAACAAGCCAAACCAATAACGCAACTACTGAGAAGTATTGCTACGACGATACCGCTTCGAACTGCACTGACAATCATCCGAAGCGACCCGACGGAGGACTCTATCAGTGGGACGAAGCAATGCAGTATGTGACGACCGAAGGCGCGCGGGGTATTTGCCCAGCTGGATGGCATATTCCGACTGATGCGGAATGGTATACACTCGAAAATTACCTAAAAACGAACGGTGCGACATGTAATGCATCGCGAACAGGTTCCTATGATTGTTCTTCTTCAGGCGTTCGTTTGAAGCCTTCAGGAAATTCCCTCTTTGAAGGAAATTTTGGAGGTTATGCTTCAGGGGGAATTGGTTTTACTCGTGATTCAGAAAGTTTTTTCTGGACTTCTGTTGAGTCTGGTGCTTCAGCATACTATCGCAGACTAGCGAGTTCAAACCAAGGAGTTTACCGCTATTTTACCAGTAAGACTTCTCGTGCCCACTCCGTCCGCTGCATCAAGGATTAAAATTGAGTTTAGCTTTTAGCACATAGCTATTAGCACGTACTTTCTGGATTGCTTCGTCGTTACCTCCTCGCAAAGACGTAACCGCCAGAAAGTTTCACTTTCCGTTGGGTTTCCTATAACACTTTAAGTAACTCACAAAGAACGGTCCTAGGGAAATTCCCTAGGACCGTTCTTTGCATTTTTGCCATGCTTTGTAATCAAGCATGAACTGTGATACAACACTTTGGGTATTAACTTCTTTGAAAGGAACAACAGTGAACAATTTTCTGCTCATGTGTATGGCTCTTTTGATCGTTTGTGGCATTTTTGCAGGCCATGTATTTACACCAATCAGCATGATTGTATTCACGCTCAGCATTGGCATGGCAGTTATTTGGTTCATGTTGCTCGTTCTGTTCATGAAGAAAAGGCTGTACTTTGTCGAAACTAGCCTACTGACCTGCTCATTTATCATCCCGATGTGGATTTGGGATTTCTTCTCCAAAGCTCGTTACGACGACATTCCAGCTATTCTCGAATGGGTTTTCAAATCCTAATTCGATGCACCATCAATCCACAGCTCATAACGCCCAGTCTTCGACTGGGCGTATTACTTTAATCATACGCGACCGCGTATGATTAAAGTAATCTAGATTTGTCTCACATGCGTCGACTGATTCAAACTATGTGAGTGATATAATAAATTTATGTATACGAAGGATTTTGATAATTGGAATATTAAAAAGAAAGAAACTGAATCAAAAAATCGTGTGTTTTTTATTAAAGAGCGCGAAATTTGGTGGTGCACCATCGGAGTCAATGTTGGAAAAGAAATTGACGGAAAGCATGATATTTTTGAGCGACCAGTTTTAGTAATTAAAGTAATGAGCAAAGAAACTTTCTTTGTTTTACCACTTACAACAAAAGGTTCAGAATCACGTGATCACGTACGAATTGAAACCGATAAAATGAAATCATTCGCAAAATTGTCACAAGCAAAAGTTGTAAGTTGTAAACGTTTTTCACGTAAAGTCGATACTGTGCCGAGAGAAGTTTACGACAAAGTAAAAGCCTCATTCATTGACTATATTTCCTAGTAAAGAGAATATCGAAAGCCCGCCGTACGGCGGGCTTTCTCGGAGGCCGAAGCCAACAATATTATAATTATACCTTTGTGGTTAGAAAATGCAATGTCTTGAGCGTTTAAAAGCCGGCTTACGCCGGCTTTCCACTGGGTTACCTCAACTTGTACTATCAGAGTATCGTGGGGTGGCTAATTGTCAACGGTTATACTTACATATGTTTTGTTTAGGGCTTCACTTATCATTCTGGATTCCGGGCTTGTCCCGTGAGAGATTATGAGGAAGGTCATAATGATGCGGAGTATATAGAAAAATAAATAGTAATCAAAGTTATATAGTTACTAACAATAATCTTCTTATGGGATCAAGCCCGGAATGACGAACGGTTTCTGGATCGCCACGCTTCGCTCGCGATGACGACAACTCCGCGGAAGGCTCCGCCTTCCGCGGAGTTGTCTAAAATAATCAGGACCGACCTGTTTAAACAGGTCGGTCCTGATTATCTTTATGAAATTTTTCCTCGGATATTTCTATGATAGGCGATGGCGAAGCGATGGGCTTCACTATTTGCAAGGAGAATGTGGTCATGGTGCTTTTTAATGAGCTTCTGAGGCCCTAGGAGGCGTACTGGGCGGTGTTTATCGTCCTTTACTACCCCAATTACCGGAATGAGTACTTCTTGCTTCCTGAGCACATGTTCAACAACATTTTTCTGTGCCGTACTTCCGTCCACCACGATAATCTGTGGTAATGGCCATTCGGTATGGGTAAGACGTCGCTCAAGCACTTCTTTAAGTGCGCCGGGGTCGTTTGAACCACTTACGCTCGCAATTTTGAACTTGCGGTAGCTACTTGAATCTGGTGTTCCTCCTTCAAGTACGGTCATCACCCCGACCATGTTTTTTCCACTCATGTGTGCAACATCGTATGCTTCAATACGAATCGCGCGGTCATCCCGATACACGCGAGTCTCTTGTTTCATGAGTGCAACATCTTGAATGTGATTTAGTGCAAAAATCTTTCGCTTGATTTCCTGTGCCTTTTCAAACTCCTCAACTTTTGCGAGTCGCATCATCTCCTTCTCAAGTTCTTTAATGATTTGACCTTTCTTCCCTTCAAAAAATAGTTTGATGTGACGAATAGTGTTTGCGTACTCTTTTTTCGACTGCACACTTGGATACAAGCCAATCTGGCGATTGAAATCTATTTTCCCTCGTGACATTTTTGACTTACTTTCATCAATTGGCTTTGCGGTATCATAAAATTGAAAAAGTTTGCGAATGATTTTAAGGGCTTCTTTAAACAGCATGCCACTTGGAAATGGTCCAAACACGTATTTAAGTTCTCGGGGTTCAAAGAGTTCATTTAGGTCCTTTCCTCGAACGACAAGGACACGGGGAAATTCTTCATTTGTGATGACGAGGTGGTTGTAGCTTTTGTCGTCTTTTGAACGGGTGTTGTAGTACGGCTTGTGCGAGCGAATGAGATTCACTTCAAGAATCATCGCTTCAAGTACAGAATCAGCAATCGTCCAGTCAATCGTTACCGCATCCTGTACCATCTTTTCAATGAGAGAACTGCGCTTTTCCTTTATATCTTGATCAAAATAACTTTTTATTCTGTTTTTCAGTGATGTCGCTTTTCCAATATACAAAATCTCCTTGTTTTTAGCCAAGAAAAAATAAACCCCTGGTTTATCCGGAATTTTGCGCTTGGTGAGGCTCGATTTGTCCATAGTATTAATGGTACAATTAATTTTTAGAAGTACCAACTAAATCATATTCCAAAGCTTTCATCTACTTAGTTGTTTTGGTTAATTCATAAGGAGATGTCATGTGCGACAAGTCTCGTAAAGAAGTAGGCGCAATTGTCCGCGAAGTGTTTTCGGATGAGAATCGAAACTGCTTCAACGACAACTTCCGCTGGCATCAGGTTTTTGTGCGAGTCTTCGGAAGTCCACCTGTTGGTCCCAGTGACCATCGCTGGCATGAGCTTCTGAATAAGCACGAACTCAATGCACTCCATGAAGCAATCGAATGCTTCAGTTAACATCCTCTTCTTCAGACCTTACAGGGCTACACCAGCCCTGTTTTTTTACGTCATTGTTAATATTCTTGATTCCGGGTCAAGCCCTGAATGACAATGTGAGTAGTATCGGGCAGGAATGGCATTTTCTGCGACATTCCACGTGCTCTCCTCGATAATCCGCGTCTATCTGGATTGCTTCACTTCGTTCGCAATGACGAAGGTGCTAATAGCTAAAAGCTAGGAGCTAAGTGCTAAAGTATTTTGTTAAGGTATTGCCCCGTATAAGACTTTGGATTTTCGGCGACTTCTTCAGGAGAGCCCTTTGCAATCAAATTACCGCCTTTCTCGCCTCCTTCGGGGCCAATATCGAGTACATAATCGCAAGACTTAATGAGGTCGAGATTGTGCTCAATAACCATGACGGTATTACCTCTCTCTACAAGTTGTTGGAGAATTTCAATAAGTTTTTTTACATCCTCGTAGTGAAGGCCAATTGTTGGCTCGTCGAGAAGATACAGTGTCTTTTGTGTGTGCGGTCGATACAACTCTGATGCGATTTTGACGCGTTGTGCTTCACCACCTGAGAGTGTTGTGGCACTTTGTCCAAGCTCCAGATAGCTCAGTCCAACATCGAGAAGTGACTGAAGTCGCTCGTGAATTGCGGGGACATCAATGAAAAACTTATCAGCTTCCTCAACTGTCATATGGAGCACCTCATGAATGTTCTTCTTTTTATACTGTACCTCTAACGTCTCTTTCGTAAACCTTTTACCATCACACACATCACAGAGTACAAAAACCGTTGGAAGGAAGTGCATTTCAACCGCAATGAGTCCGTTTCCCTGACAGGCTTCACAGCGACCACCTTTCACGTTAAAGGAGAACCTGCCCGCCTTCCATCCGCGCGCACGCGCTTCGGTTGATGAGGCGAAAAGGTCGCGTATATGTGTAAATGCACCCGTATAGGTAGCGGGGTTTGAGCGTGGTGTACGTCCGATTGGTGATTGGTCAATCAAAATGGAACGACCAAGATACTCTGAGCCAGTGAAACTAGACGCATTATAGGTATGTGGCGTGCGATACTTTTTATCAAGTCGCGAACGAAGATTTTTATGAAGAATTTCATACATGAACGTTGACTTTCCACTTCCTGAAACACCGGTCACTGCAAGTAATCGCCCGAGCGGGATATCAACATTCATGTTTTTGATATTGAATGCTTTTCCACCGCGAATTTTAATACTTCCACGTTCTTGTTCACGCCGTGTTTCGGGGACCTCAATATGCTTGTCACCACGAAGGTAATCGAGTGTTATTGAACCTGAGGTGTTTTTCTTTTCTGCAAGAAGTTTAGGAAGATAATCCGCAACGACGACTTCCCCACCATGCACTCCTGCCCCAGGGCCAATATCAACAAGAAAATCTGCAGCAAAAATAGTGTCTTCGTCGTGCTCTACGACAATGATGGTGTTGCCCAAATCACGGAGTTCAGTAAGTGTTTTTACGAGGAGTGCATTATCACGCTGATGAAGACCAATGGTTGGTTCGTCGAGCACGTACATCGCACCTACAAGTCCTGAACCAAGTTGTGATGCGAGGCGAATACGTTGTGCCTCACCACCCGAGAGCGTATTTGCACGACGATTGAGCGTGAGGTATTCAATTCCGACATTAATCATAAACTCGAGGCGCTCAATAATTTCACGAAGTGCTGGCCATGCAATATCTTGATCTTTTTTTGAAAGCTTGAGTGTTGCAATAAATTCTGAAGCTTCCTTAATCGTCATGTTAGTAAAATCAACAATATTTTTACCAAGATCATCTGTGCCATTCCCGCCTATATACACACGGAGCGCTTCTTTGCGAAGCCTTGCACCATTACACGCTGGACACACATCAGTATTGAAAATGCCCGTCGTACCAAGCCCGTTACATTCAACGCACGCACCATAGGGCGAATTAAATGAAAACAATCTAGGTTCCACTTCAGGAAATGATGAACCGTCAGTCGGGCAAATGAACTTAGCAGAAAGAATGCGCTCGGTACCATCTGGCGTTTCAATCTTTACCATACCGTTTGATTCACGAAGCGCGAGCTCAACCGCTTCCGAGAGTCGTTCTTTAGAACCTTTTGGGTCGTTCGTGAATTCACTCACAAATATCTCATCGACGAGTACATCTATATCATGGCGCTTTGTCTTCGTGAGAATTATTTTTTCTCGAAGTTGCTTGATTTCGCCATCAATCTTCACTGCTTCATAGCCCTTTCCGAGCATGTCATAGAGCAATTGGTAGTACTCCCCTTTTCGTCCAACAACGAGCGGTGCAAAAATCGAAACACGATGCGATGTTACTTCAACACCCATTACTGTTTTTTTTGAATCTTTTTTTGCCTGTGAAATTTCCTTGTCCTGAATGGATTTGAGGATAATGCCCAAAATTTCATCTTGTGAAAGTTTTTGAATGGGAACATTCACATCCAAACAGTATGGCTGGCCAATGCGCGCATAGAGAATACGGAGGTAATCGTAAATTTCGGTAATCGTTGCTACCGTTGAGCGTGGGTTTCGTGAAGCAGATTTTTGGTCAATAGAAATTGCAGGTGAAAGCCCACTGATTTCATCGACATCGGGCTTCTGCATTTGTTTGAGGAATTGTCGTGCGTATGCAGAAAGTGATTCAACATAACGTCGCTGTCCTTCAGCAAATATGGTATCGAATGCGAGTGAAGACTTTCCGCTTCCGGATAGACCCGTAAACACGGTCATCTTGTTACGTGGCATAACTAAATCGATGTTTTTGAGGTTATGGGTACGCGCACCACGAATAACGATTTTGTCGTCTTTCGGATCCTGCCAAGCAGTTTTTATAGTTTGTATTTTTGATTTCTCTTTCATATCACAAAGTGGTCTATTGCAACACTTCTCGCCCCGTACGAAGCCTCAGCTTTTGTACTGGGGTCCCATGCTGTTTTTGTTGGTTTGTTGATTTTATTCATGTTTCTCCACAGAATATCGCCCCCGTATGTAGATGGGGGTCGTAATACTTTATCACATTTGCACGAGAAAACGAGGATTTCGATCTAAACTTGTCTGTAAACAAAATTGCTCAACTAGAGCATGCTCTAGGTTTTTGGGAGTGTAACTACTACGTGTGTTCCAACTCCCTTAATTGATTCAACTCCAATTGAGCCACCCATGAGCTCTATGAGCTGTTTGGTAATCCACATGCCGAGACCAGTTCCCGTAATGTTACTTACCTCTTCGTTTTCAACTCTGAAAAAAGGTGCAAAAAGATTTTTTTGATTATCAGCAGAAATTCCCATACCGGTGTCTTTGACTCGAATTTCAACTCGTTCGCGCATGTCTTGAAGTGATACGGTAATAGCACCTTGTTTCGTATACTTAATCGCATTGCTCACAAGGTTTGTAAGTGCCTGATAGAGACGTTTCTCATCGCCTGAAATCATAACTCCACTATGGACACCTTCATGGGTAATTTCTACATTTTTTTCCTTCGCAGAAATTTGTATTGCATCAATCACTGAGACAATGAGGTCTGAGATGTTTAGTTCACCTTTCACCACAAGTAACTTTCCTGATTGGATACGTGCTACATCGAGCAAATCACTGACGATAAGTACGAGTCGTTCGGCTGAATCTTCAATTTTTTTAGCTTGTGTTTTAGTGTCTTCATCAAGATTTGTTTTCTCTCGAATCATGCTCGCATACCCACGCATTGCAGTAAGTGGTGCACGGAGCTCATGTGCAATCATATTCGTAAAAAGGTCTTTCATTTCATTCGTGCGCTTTGTCTCACGATATAAGTATGAGTAATCAATAAGGCGAATGTGTCGCATGATAAGAAGGAGCACGATGAGCATGAGCCCGATGAGCCAGTAATATGCTGTCATGATTCTATTTGCAAAATGCAAATCAATTTGTTCAAGAGATGTTTCTGTAAAAATATAGTAATCATCACCCCCATCAGTTTGTACTAATCGGAAGCCTTGCCAATAGCGAATTCCATTTTGCGCAATTGGCACCAAAAACGAGTCACTAGGGTTTGTGTTGGCTAGCCGATAACTATCAGCCTCTTGCAGAGTAACCTTCTTTCCTATCAAATCAGGTGTAAGCGACGCTATAATGCTTACTGAATTCTTCTCTTCTTTAGCAACATTGAACTTTGTTATGTCAGGGTTAAGTTGAGAAATTCTTTCGATTTCATTTTGTATTAATTCACTATTAAATTGACCTGCTTTGAGAAAAGAAGCGAATATATCGTGCATAATGCCTATTCGGTCAAGCTCAAGGCGTTCCTGATTATCATGGGAAGCACTGAGAAACTGTTGTCCACTCACAAGAAAAGCAACGGGTATAACGATGATGAGCACGAGTGTCATCAAAAGCTGAGGGTGTTTTTTGATGTACCCAATACCGTTTTCTATGAAAGAAACAATTGAATCAATCATTGTGTGACTGGCTCAAGGATTCTTCTCGAGTTCACATGGAGACCCAAGAGAATGAGCACAAGGCCAATTGCAACTACGGCGATAGAAACAATAACAAGAAGCATATTCTGGTTTATAAGCGACGGTTCAGCACTTTCTGTGATGGCAACGGCTCCAGCTGCATCAACGGGAGTAAACGCTTGTGCGGTCTTTACGAAGGTGAGCGGATTACTCTTTGCAACAATGCGTCCAGCGTTGTCGGTCATACCAACGTAGACTTCGTGCTCTCCATTGTCGAGTTCTTTGTCAAAAGTATAACTCCAGCTTCCATTTTCATCAGTCTTGACCGTTACCACAATAGGCGTGCTGTAAATATAAAGAGTTAGGAAGCTATTAGGAAGTCCTTTTCCTGAAATAATTGCACCATCAGCAGTATCGTCAGCAACCGTTGAATCTGAGTTGATTTTAGGAATGGTGAATATGGTATTAACACTCAGCAAATCTTCGCGTACCACACCAATCTCCTGTGGAGACTCGTATGCCACCAGTACCTCCGGTTTACTATTTGTTGGATCATACCCAGCCATCACTTCAGTACCATCGATAAAACTGTCACCGTCTGAGTCAGGATTGAATGGGTCGGTGTTATAGAGATTAACTTCGTCGTAGTCAGAAATGCCGTCTTTGTCAGAATCTTTATTTATTGCGTCTCCAACACGTTCCTTAATAATCTGCTCATTACGGAGTGCAAGTTCCTGCAGTTCGTTCACCACTTTCTTGAGATGTTCATCAATTTTTGCAATAATTTCTCCTTTTTCTTTTGAGACGGGTAAAGTTTCAATTACGTCTTGCCGAATTGACTCAATGTGCGCTTTGATATTTTTAATTTCATCCTCATCGCCGTTTCGTATTGCTTTTGCAAGTTTGTTAAGATCTTTTTCAATCTTTGAACGGAACTCTTGGAGTAATACACTGAGAGAGTCCATCTCTTCATCAGTTACATCAATTTCATTAACAACTTCTTTTACCGGAGTGAGGTAAATGGGTTGCACCGTAGCTATTTGTGGTTGTGATGAGGGCGGAACTGGTTCACCTTGCGGAACTACAGTTTCCTTGAGTACGGTGCTAATTGCCTGCAAGTCAGAAACGGTCTTTGCTTGTTCTTCGGTCTGTGTAACTACAACTTCATTTTTAACAGTAACAGGAACCCTTCGACTATCGGACAGGCCGTATGTATGTTTAACCTTTGCAAATACAACATACTCTCCATTTGGTGTCTGCTTCGTGTTCCATCTATAGCGCCAATCAGTAGTGTTTTGCTTTTCAGCGAGCCCAAGGTAGCGAGGAGTAAGACTGTTTTTAGGGAGTGCGTATACTTCAACAAACGTTGCCCCCAAAACAGAGAGAAGGACATCATTGTCACCCATAAGTGGACTTTGCTTTGGTATGGTAATAGAAATTTCTGGTTCAAGCATTGGTGTTGTCGTAGCAGAAACTACTTTTGGAGTAGTGGTTGAAACGACTTCGTCAGAATTATTAACCGCAATAGTAAGCGTATTGGTTATATACGATGTATCACCATATATTGCTTGACCCTTAATGATGTAGGTGCCATCAGTGACAAGTTCAGTGTTCCACTCATATCTCCACTCGCCATTACCCTTATTTGTTGCATATCCAAGAAATGAATATGCATTCGTATCATGTTTTCGAGCATGGAGTTTAACCGAGCTCGCGTTCATGGCCACAACTTTTAGCGTGGCGTCACCGTGTAGTGGGCTCGATTCTGGAATGGTGAGTAAAACTTTTGGAGCTTCTGGTGGCGTACTTGATGCTGTTGTTGTCCCTGATGGAGTGGTTACAATAATGGTAGTCGTCGTAGCATTTTGGTTTCCGTTTTCTCCAGACTCTGGCGATGTGGTTGAGGATGTTGTCCCTGTGGTACCTGGTGTTGAAATAGGATAGTTCAGAACAGAAACCGTGTTAGGTCGTATATACTCGTACTGTTGACCACTGGAGCTTTTTATAAAGACAACCATGGTATACAGGCCGTCAGGATACTGCATGGTTTGCCAGTAGAATCTCCACGAGGTGTCGCTCACTTTTGTTGCAGCTCCAAGTGAATATTTATTCATTCCTTGCATGTGCTTTGCGTATACAATAACTTCTGTTGCGTAAGGAACAAATATATTGACTGGAACAGTGTTTGCAAATGGTTCACGAGCATCTAAAACAATGTCAACAGGAGGGTTTGAAGTAGGGGGTGGGTTTGTTACCCCACTTGTGGTTGAAGCTGTGCAGTACGTTGGATTATAGTTTGGACTTGATGAATCGGTGCAGTTGTAATCTGTTGAGATTGTCTCTGCAACATTATAAGAACCGCGCATACCAAAGGTTTCGCTGTCTACGTACTCTAGGTTAAGTATTGTAAAGATGGCTCCTACAACAACAAAGAAAACACCAGCGAACCTTGCAACCTGTGAGGCTAAACGGTCATTGTCGATAGGAAATCTAAACGGTGAAAGCAGTGCGAGTTGCACTTTATTGTGGGCAATAGAAATTGGTGTTGAACTTGGTGTTGAGTCCTGAACATTTAAATGCGTTGCCAGTGGATCAATTTTGGGCGTTACTTTTTTAGAACGATTTGAAATTTTTACTTTCTTAACTGGTTCAGAAGCACGAGAAACAACCTTCTTCTTTGAAGCCTTTTTGTTTGATGTTCGTTTCTTCTCCTCTACCAAAACAACAGGCTTGACTGGTGTCGCTCTTTTCGTCGGCATGACTCTATTATACTGAGTATCTGCCAATAATTTTATGAAGGTGTCGATAACTACTTCTTCTTTTGTTTAGCACCAATGGCCTCTAGTGCTCTAATTTCGTCACGAATAATAGCGGCAGTTTCGAAGTCGAGGATTTTAACCGCTTCCTCCATTTGCTCACGTTTATCTTTGAGTGTTCCCTTTGGATTTTTGCGATATAAATCAATATCAACCGAAAGAAGTGTGTCAACGGTCTCCATATGTTCCGTGCGCAGGTGTTCAGTGATATCCTTAATCTCTTTTGCGATAGTTGTTGGCGTAATGTTGTGCTTTTTGTTATACGCAAGCTGAATTTCACGTCGGCGATTTGTTTCACTGATGGCGTATTTGAGCGATTTTGTAATGTTGTCAGCATACAAGAGTACCCGACCATTCACATTACGGGCAGCGCGACCAATTGTTTGAATGAGTGAGGTTTCAGAACGAAGAAACCCCTCTTTGTCGGCATCGAGTATAGCCACAACCTCGACCTCAGGTAGGTCGAGCCCTTCACGCAGGAGGTTAACTCCCACAAGGCAGTCAAACTCCCCTTTTCGAAACTCGGTGAGAATTTGTATGCGCTCAATCGTTTTAATATCGCTATGAAGATATTTAGAATTCACCCCACGTTCAGTGAGAAACTCTGAAAGGTCTTCAGCCATTTGTTTGGTTAGTGTCGTCACGAGCACGCGTGTACCACCTGCAATTACCTTCACCGCTTCCTCGATAAAATCTTTCACTTGTCCTTTGTAGCTTCCTTTCTCAGTGATTGGACGGAGGTCGATAATGGGGTCAATAAGACCGGTTGGACGAATAATTTGTTCAACCACCTGACCTTGTTTGTTATCCGCGTGTTCAAATTCAAACTTTCCGGGTGTTGCCGAAGTATAGACACACTGTCCCACACGTTCCTCGAATTCCTGAAAATTGAGTGGGCGATTATCGATAGCACTCGGCAAACGAAAACCGTGTTCAACAAGTGTTAGTTTTCGTGAACGGTCACCTGCAAACATTCCCCCTAGCTGTGGCAAAGTCACATGTGACTCATCAACGATGGTAAGAAAGTCGGGTTTACCCTCTTTCGTATGCGGAAAATATGAGAGGAGCGTATAAGGTGCTTCACCCGCTTTTCGTCCATCAAAGTGACGCGAGTAATTTTCAATGCCGTTGCAATAGCCAACCTCACGAATAAGTGCTAAGTCATGCTCAGTTCGACGCTTGAGTCGCTGTGCCTCGATAAGCTTTTCTTCTTTTTTAAATACTTTTAGTTGCTCATCGAGCTCATATTTAATTTCAGTCATTGCACGCTTACGCTCGTCTTCGGGCGTAACGAAATGCTTTGCAGGAAAAAGATAGAATACTTCACTTTCTTCAATAATTGCTCTTGAAATTGCATCTATTTTAGTAATTTCATGTACGATATCTGATTTGAATCCAAGTCTAAAAATCACCCGTTCGTTTGTCGGCATGATTTCAATCGTGTTTCCTACTGCACGAAAATGTCCGGGGGTAAGATCTGCATTCGTGCGTTCAAAATACATACCCACAAGAAGACGGAGCATGCCTGCTCGTGAAATTGCATAACCCTTTTCAATTTTTTTGTGTACTTTCTCATATTCAATCGGAGAACCCAATCCATAAATACATGATACCGAAGCGACAATGATGACATCTTTACGGGTGAGGAGGGCTTGTGTAGAAGCGTGGCGAAGTCGGTCAATTTCTTCGTTAATCATTGCTTCCTTTTCAATGTAGGTGTCAGAAATCGGCATGTACGCCTCGGGCTGATAGTAATCGTATTACGAAACAAAATAATGGACAGCATTATTTGGAAAAAAGTCTTTGTATTCCTGTGCAAGCTGAGCAGCGAGGGTTTTATTATGCGCTATGACCAGTGTTGGCTTTTGCACATGCTGAATAATGTTTGCGGCGGTAAATGTCTTACCTGAGCCCGTCACGCCTAAAAGCGTCTGGTGTCGCATACCCTTTTCAATACCCTTTATGAGCTTTTCTATAGCCTTTGGCTGATCTCCCGCAGGAGTTTTATCCGTCGATAATGTAAAACGCTCTTTCATATTGTTATATGGTGTATTGAAATGAGTCTTGCCCCGTACGAAGCGTCAGCTTTCGTACTAGGGTCTCCCGCAGGTGTTTTGTCTGTCGATATAGTGAATTTTTCTTTCATACACTCAAGAGGAGTATACCGTAGATGTGCTATGAGGCAATAATGCGCTCACGAAGTGCTTTCGTAAAACTTACAATAAAATGAAGGTTATGAAGTGAGAGAAGATGTGCGCCGAGTATCTCCTGTGAACGAATGAGGTGCGCGAGGTATGCTTTTGTGTAGTGGGTACATACGTAGCAGTCACAACCTTCATCCGGTTGAGAAAAATCCCGCTGATACTGTGTGTTTTTTAAATTTAACTTTCCCGCACCTTCGTTCGTGTGTATGTAGATAGTTCCCGTTCGCGCAAGTCGCGTTGGAGCAACACAATCAAACGTGTCGCAACCCATTCTGACTCCATTTTCGATATCGTCTGGCTCACCAATACCGAGAAGATGTCTTGGTTTATCCTCTGGAAGAATTTCGTTAACAACCCTCAGCGAATCACCTAAATCTTCTTTACTAAATGACCCCCCGATACCAAAACCATCAAAGTCCATATCACTGAGGGCTCTCGCACTTTCACTTCGTAAATCAAGGTGTCTTCCTCCCTGCACAACACCGTAGAGCCCCTGTGTTTTGAGTGCGTCATAATTTCGCTTATGTGCAAGAACTGAGCGCTTTGCCCAGCGATGTGTGCGGTCCATCGCTTCTTTCTGATAATCATATGGCGCCGTTGGAGAAGTACACTCATCAAAGGCTACAATAATATCAGCACCTATATTGTGTTGAATTTCAATTGAACGCTCGGCGGTAAAACGATGCATGCTTCCATCGAGGTGCGAAGTAAACGTCACACCATCTTCATCGATGACACAGAGCTTGCCATGACTTTCTGCAAGTTCCTTTGAATACACATTGAGACCATGTGCATGCGGTACCTCGTTTTCGTCGACTTCGTTTTTTGCAAATTTGGTCACGCCTTTTCCAAACGCAGCGCCGAGTGAAAATACTTGAAATCCACCAGAGTCGGTCATAAGCGGGCCGTTCCAGTTCATGAACTTGTGAAGACCTCCTGCTTCTTTGATTACTTCGTAACCAGGTTGCAGGTAGAGATGGTAGGTATTTGCAAGTGTGACTTGATTTTCAACATATTCATGCAAATCTTCAGGTTTTAGTGACTTCACCGTTCCTTTTGTACCAACTACCACAAACGCCGGCGTGAGAATGTCACCGTGGGGAGTATGAATAACACCAGCCCGGCCAAGAGTGCCGGGCTGACGTTTTACGATTTCAAATGTAACCGGATAAGCCATTAGTTGATCTTCATGAGTTCAACCGCAAAGATGAGTGTCGTACCAGCTTCGATTGGGCCAACCTTTCGGTCACCATACGCCATAGCTGCAGGTATTACGAGAATGCGCTGTCCACCTACTTGCATACCAATAAGACCTTTCTCCCAACCTTCAATAACACGATGTTCACCAACAGTAAACGTAAAGGGCTCACCGCGTGCATATGAACTATCAAATTGAACACCTGCTGGAGTAGAGCCAATATAATGAACACTGAGAGTGTCACCTTCTTTTACGGCATCCCCGGTACCAAGTTTAATGTCATCAATAACGAGCTTTTGGATTTCACCTTTTGCAGAAGCTGCATTGGTAAGTGCCTGTCTCAAGTCTTCATTATCTGCTCCCGCTTCGTCACCAACTACCACCAGTGCACTTTGGGTGTCTCCTTCTACCTGTGCAATACTTCCCTCTCCGCCAGTCTGGAACCTGAGCATACTGAGTGCTACGGCCATAACAGCGACGCTTAGAAAAATTCCGATTGCTTCAAATTTATTTAGTGGACTCATATATTAAGAATTTATTGGTTAATAATAGGCATAAATGGTAAATATGCAACTATTCAATTCCTCTCTACTACAATTTTAGGTTGTGCAGTATTGGTCATATCAATATAGTCTAAGCCCTGATACCGACTAAAAAAGGTGAGTTTTTCATCAAGATTCATTATGCGTGGCTGACTCCTCGAGCCAATACTCGTAAATGGCACGAGTGTGTACGTAATGGTGTCCTCATCAATCTGCATCTCAATGCCAAGCCCTGTTTGTACTTCATCGCTGAAGTATTGGTCAAATATAAAGTTACCCAAAGAGTAAAAAATTGGCTTTCCGCTATAAAGTTCAATGTCCTGTACCACGTGCGGATGATGACCAACAATCGCATCTGCGCCCCAGTCGATGAGGTATTCTGCAAGATTTTTTTGTGCCGTGCTGTGAATCGGCTCATACTCAACTCCCCAATGAATGTATACAATCTGTACATCAGAGTTTTCTTTAAGGGTAATCATAGCTTTACTCATTTCAAATGGGTCTGGCTCAGCAAAAAGTGTATGAATAAAGAAAAGACCAACACGTGTATCGCCCACCGTGACAACAGCAGTTGAAGTAGTGCCGATACCCGTTGATTGCCCTAAGCACTGTATACCGAGCTCAGTACAGACACTTTGTGTATTCTGAAAGTCATCACTCCCATAATCGTTTGCATGATTGTTGGCGAGTGAAAGAATATCAAAACCAGCATTGACTGCGGATTCCATAAATTTTTTATCGATTGAAAATTGAAAGGTAAGCGGTTTTGTGGGCACATGCACGAGTGGTACCGGGCCTTCAAAATTTCCTATAGCAATATTAGGCTCCCGTAACCACTCAGACACATTTGTGAATGAGTAATCACTTCCACTTTCATTGTTTAGTGTTTCAACATTTCTGCCGAGCATAACGTCACCCGTAAAATATAGTGAGCCTGATGCAAATGGCTCGGCGAAAGCTCCCAACGTAAGTGCAGACATCGAAGGTATGTGAACATAAGAAAACACTCCGTATAGACCGGCACCAACAATAGTGACTATCGTGAGTACCTTAAAAGCAGCAATATACAGTGTACGCATAAAAAACCGTTTCAAACATTCAACTACTTACCCTTTATCTGTACTGCGTACAGTTCAAGGAGCACCATAAAGAAACTCAAGATAACAGGGCCTATAATAAAGCCTATTGGACCAAAAACGCCGATACCGCCAAGTACGGAGAGGAGTATGAGAAATGGATGGAGCGAGTTACCACGACTCATAAGATACGGCCCTATGAGATTATCAATGAACCCAACTGCAAGTACCCCCCAAAGGGCAACACCTCCTGCAAGCAAGTGTGAACCGGTTGCAATAAGGTAAATGACAGCAGGTACAAAGACGACTGTCGTTCCAACACCAGGAATGAGTGCACTAATTGCTGCAAGACACCCCCAGAGAATGGCTCGATCAAATCCAAAGAGCGAAAGACCGATACCGGTAAGTACCCCTTGAATGAGCGCAACAAGTACCGTACCGAGCGCAACTGAGCGCACTGAAGTTGCAAGACGCTTCAAAATAAGCTCATCTTGAATGTCTTTAAGTGGGCTTGCCTTAACGATATATGAAGTAAACATTTTTCCATCTCTAAAAAAGTAGAATGAGGCAATGAGTGCAAGGAAGAAGAGAAAGAGTGTTGATGCCGTTCCTGCAAAAAGACTCACGAGATGCGTCGCAATAAAGCTTGCAATCTGTTGAACATACGTCGCAATATCAATTGAAAAACCAGGAATCAATTTTTGTACAAGCACTTCAATGTCTGCAATTTGATTTGTGAATGAAAGGTAGGTATTTGAATTAAAGAGTGAGTACACGGAAAGAGCCTCTCTGAGCACAAATGACCCCAGAATGCCGAGTGGAATGACTACAACCAAAAGTACCATGAGCACGGAAAGCAAAGACGCAATTGTTTTATTGCGCTTTGGTACAACTCTCAAAATGCGCTCGTAAAGCGGGTAACAAATCGTAACAATAATTGCAGCGAGCGCGAGTGCTCCACCAAATGGTGCGAAGAGTTGCCACATGAGATACGCAGCGCCCCCAAGGACACTAAAGAAAAA
Source organism: uncultured Candidatus Saccharibacteria bacterium (assembly GCA_964593375.1). Taxonomy (GTDB): domain Bacteria; phylum Patescibacteriota; class Minisyncoccia; order Phycocordibacterales; family UBA918; genus Damh-18. The sequence goes on from CAZQIF010000013.1 coordinate 18,742, forward strand.
GACGTATTCTATAACCTTTTCATTCACCATATGTATCAAAACTAATATGTCTATTGTACACGGTTCATAGAAATTCAAAAGGCCAAACACGTGAGTGTTTGGCCTTTCTCTTTATTCAAAATTCTGTCTAGATGCAATTACTACTGCTTCTAGTGTTTGGAATGTGGCTTCGCCAGCATAGTCCAAAGCAACAAAACTTTGAGTAAAGAGATGTGATATATACCAGAGTATAATCACGACTCCTAGTGCTCGAAACATTATAATTATAATTGTGAATGCATGCCTTCTCTGACGAGGAGAAGGGGGAAATTATCCTACATTCGTTTCGAGCATTTAAGGAACTACTCTTTCTGTATTATATCACAAACCTCGAATAAATAAAGTTTCAACAGCTTTGAAATATTGCTCAGTTTAGCGGTTTTTGTCTGCTTCCAAAACTGTCTCGAGGTATGCTTTTGCTTCCTCCGCGGTAAGAGAGCCACGCTTCTGGGAGATGATATTCCCTATCGAATCAAAAAAAAGTGTTTCAGGCATCGCATATCCTTCGACTGTCTTAAAGAAGTGATCTCCTTGGTCAACTAGGTATGTAATCCCGTCTTCCCTCCCGATGTAATTTAAGTATGCGTCTGCTGTTTCTTTTGTCTCCATGCGATTCATTGCAAGAATGTTGACCCTATCGCCATACTCATCTTTGAGATCACTCAAAATTTGAAAATCACTTTTAGAATACGGACTCCATGATGCCCATGCGTTAACAATAAGAGGTTTTCCTACAAAATCGTCAATATTAATTGTATTGCCATCTAAGTCTATGTACGGGATTTCATTTTGTTCAATTTTCTGAATATCAGCATTCTTTCGTGCGTACCAACCATTCGGTGACTTAAGTTCATATATCACCACTGCACCCACTGCCAAAATGAGTATGAGAACTACAATTGTTATTATGGTTACTTTTTTCTCTTTGCTCATACACGCATTCTAACAAACGCACCGCATAAGTGGTATGCGGTGCGTGTATTACTCAGAGATGCTACTGTCCTTCGAACTACTACTTATCCCTTAAGAAAGAGCTCAAAATCCTCTGGAGTCTCACCTTCTCCTGCTGGAATTAGATTAAGTTGTACTGGCTTCCCTTCGAGTGTCGCTTTAATGCTTGCAGCTTCACTCGCCGTGAATTCCACCTTAAATCGTTGATTCGTAACTGCGGGTGTACAGTTCGTTGCATTGTTGATTGCGTCAAAGTTCACCGTTACCTGCTCAGGCATTGATTCAGCAACAGCAGAATCCCAGTTGAGGAGGTCACACGCAGTAGGCATTGGAATCTCTCCCACAAGTGTATGCTTTCCATCAATAAAGAAATGTTTTGCCGTAATAAGGGTAATTGAGTCATATGGCCCTGGGCGAGGAGTCTCTACAACAGGAGCGACGGGGGCATCCGCAAGTTCAGACTTCTTGAGATATGCAAACACGAACATACCCACAATAATGAGTATAAAAATCGCAATTGCTACAATGATTCCATTGTTTTTCATAGATATAAGTTTAGGCCACTAATTATGTTTAGTATACCACTTTGCCGTTCGTACTGTGAAGATATTACGGAGTCTGTGGCGCAACATCTATGTTTTCTGATTTAATTTCATCATCTGTCAGTGTCCGTGCTCCATCGCCTTCTTGAATAGTAACTTCAAAGTCTCGCTCTGTTTTAGAAACATCGCTCATGTACAACACAGCGCCAATAAAAGCAATGATAAGTATCAGTACTGAAATAAAGAATTTCTTGTAGTAGAGAATAAATTCAAAAATGGTTTTGAGTACATCAATAAACTCAGTGACTCCAGACAATCGTTCTTTGAGGTCACGTGCACCACTGCGGATTGGAGCAGAGACATGTTTGTATGACGCCATGCGAACATCACGTTCATCAACGAGTGTTTTTGCAGTACCCACATACTCCTTACTTTCCACATCGACACCAGCAAGCGCAAGCATTTTGCGTACATAGAGTTTTATCATCCATGTCACGAGTAATATGAATGTGGCGAGTATCGTAATCGTAATGAGGGCTGCTTTCACCGGAATGACCCAAAAATAAGCCGTCGCAGTAGCACTTTTAACTCCGTCTTCACCATACCCAATTGTCGCAATCGCTGTATAGCGCCCAATATCGGTCAACGATTTTTCTCCCTTCCAGGTAAACCTGAAGTCGCGAATACTTTGTGGAAGTACATTACCAAAATGCGTTTGGTGATTAATGGGAATAATTCCTCGTTCAGTTCCCCACATATTGGTGATGATAATGTTACCGCGAGGCTGTACATGGACATTTCCTTTGTTTTCGAAGCGCAGTGAAAATTCCGCAGAAGGTTCTTCCGTAAAACTATCAACAACCGAAAACTCACGGATGTCAGCACGTTCATCAATATCTCCTTCAATACGCACAAAGAACAGTGATGTGATTGCTTGTGAGGTTAAAACATCAAGCGATGATGTGCTTGTTTTAGGAGGTTGTGTACCAATGAGAATTGCCGCAAAGTGACCTCCTGGTGAAGCATCTTTTGGAACATCAACAAAGAACGGCAAATCCATTGTCTGTTCTGGTGGTACAACATACGGGCCGACAGGCATTTCAATCCACTCAGCCAAGGTACCTTGCACTTCGCCATTATGAAGTATCGGAATGAACTTCCCCTGTCCCTCCTCCCCCATGGGCGCAAAGTTCACAATTTCTGCATAGACGGTCAATTCATAGGGATTGCCGTTTACTACCTTAACTGAGCTTTGCCACACACTTCCTGGTTCAACTGAAAGTTGAAAGAGTGGTGGTGTGACACTCAGTATCTGACTCGCTCCTTGTGCATAGAGTGCATAGGGAAAAGCAAAAACAGAAAGACACGTGAGTATGAGAAACTTGATAGAGTTATTGCTGTTCATTTTTTTTACTGAGATCAATATCATGATGCATTGGATCGCTCTCTGTATCACGGATATGGAGTGGCAAGGTATCTGAATCATCAACAAACGAATCATCAAAGTATTTTCGATGGACGTAGAGGGCAAGTACGATAACCACAATAGATAAGACACCTAATATACTGAGGATTATCTTCATGGGGAGAACATAAAAGAATGAAGTGTCTTGTACTGAGGCCTTTTGTGCCGTTCCGTATTCAACATTAAGAAACGCCTTGTACTTTCCAAAGAGACCTTGCGTGGGTACATCAACCTTGAATTCACGTTCTTCCCCCGGGGGAATAGACTGGCCTTCCCCATTTACCGTAAGTGAACTCACCTCAACTCCTTTGTTATCATAAAAAATGATTTCACCTGTTGGAACAAGTGCTTCATCTCCAGGGTTTTTAATCGTATAGAGTGCAGCTTGATTACCCTGCTTGGTAATGAATCTATCAATGATAAAACGAGATAGTTTTAGGAACTCAAGCTTTTTGTCTTCAATGGTAAGCGTAATGATGGTTCCGGGGGCTGTTCCATTATTAACTTGAGCCTGTGCTTCATCACGATTTCTTCCGTTCCCAAATCCTACAAATGCGTGATATGTGCCAGGGACTGGGTTTGGATTAATGCGCAAAGTAATATCGATGGTTTTAGATTCACCAACTGGGACATTAATACCCGCTCTGCTTATTTCTATCCATGATGCGAGTGATGCTGTTCTGTCACTTTCTACCGGTGAATGAAATTCTTGAATGGTACCGCCTGCATCGAGGGAGATGTTATTAACCGTTGGGTAAATGGTGGACATGGCACCACCGGTATTTGTGATAGTGATTTTTTTAGTGAGAATATCACGTGCCTCTGCCTTAACATCGATAACGAGTGGTGTAACGGTGTATGCTACCTGCGCATACGAAGACAGTGGAAAAACAAGGTTTAATCCCAGTAGAAATCCAAAAAAAATGATATGACGCATATGCATATTTTCACCTATTAAAACATCGGGACAGAAATATACCTAATAGTAGTCTCATAGAGCCCCGCATCTTGGTCTTTGCGAATAAGTACCCGAAATATGATATCGGTTGTTTCGTTCGCTGTGGGGCGTGAGCTATACGAGATTTCTTCAAGTGTTGTGGTACTGAAACGAGCATAGGTATCAACGGCAGAGAATCTGGTCGGATTATTATACAGGGTGTCATCACTCGTGTGATAGCCAAAGCAACTAATTGCCTGAACATCACACCCTGTATCCCATGCAACCGGCGAGGCATTTGTTCCTGTAATTCCCTTAATGGTTGCACCATTATAGTTCTGTAGGTCGCCAGAGAGAGTCATGAAAAGCTGATAGCCGAGAGTACCATTTGTATCTACCGTGAGTCTGTGGGCTCCCTCAATAGAAGTATTGAGTGGGAGGGTACCAAAGTGCAGTGTAGAAGGAGTGGTCTCAAAATCAACGGTAACACCTTCAATCACCGTAGATGATGCAACACCAGTCATCGTAAAGACAAGCTTCGCCCCTTCACTCACGAGTGAGGGGTACGAATAACCACCACCATATGGTACTGCTTCATTGTTAACAATATCAAAAGCTCTAAAGTAGTACACGCGATTTGGTCGAGCCCCTGCATTCATAATGGTGAATGCAAACTCACTCTTAGCATTTGTTGCGTGTACAAATGTACTTGTTGTGGTGCCAGACTCATTATGTGTACCACAGCCATCACCAACGCCCGCTACACACGCGTCAACATCTCCAAGAGTTTTCGTGAGGATGCGTGCATCATCTACTCCGCCACCATTAGCGTAACACCATGTCGAAGATGCGATACAATCACCAATTTCTGCCACATCGGTTGATGTTGAAAAATCGGCATATTCTGAAAATTGAAGCTTGAATTTGATATTTTGACCAGGGGCACCGTTGATTTCTTGAAGTGCTACGCGTAGCTGTACGCTCGTATTGTACTCTATATCTACAGGTGCTGTGTTTGTCGCTGCAAGCGTTGTGGTCGGAGTCTCAAACACAGGGTTCCCGTACCATCTCCAGTTTTGAGAAGCGGCACCATACCCTGCGGTGCGCATGATTGGATACTGAGCATAATCAAAGAGTGGTGTTCCATCTGATTCAACCATTCTGAAACAATAGCTTGATTTCTCCGCTGCATCGCGATTTTCAACAAGCCAATCAAACTCAATATCATCGCCAAGCTGTGCCTGATACGGCGTTGAGGTTGATGTACTGGAATTTTCAAACGACCCAGCAACATCAGATACCGTTATGAGTAGGTCGCCACCCGTGGGAGGATTGGTACTGAGTGGGGTTCCAGGAAGTACCGGCGTCGTCGTTCCTCTCCATAGTGCTACCCCATCATCAATGTCACCGACGTATGACCAATCTAACTCGGGAACTGCAGTACATGTTGTGGTGCGTGTTGCATACTGAAGTTTAAAACTATCAAACCCAGGCGACATCGATGCACCAGAAACATTAAGAGTCATTCTAATACGAGCTGTTTGCCCTGGAATCATGGGAGTATTCGTGCCGGTGACTTCTGTGTTTTCTCCGAGATTGAGTGCGCCTACCGGCCAAGGGTCAGTTGGTGTGAGTGCTTGATTATCAACATAGAATCGATAGTAGTTTTGTGTCATTTTTCGTATGGCGGTTGGCCACTCAACGACTTCAGTTCGGTAGTTGAGGTTCGCACTTGCATTACCGCGCCAAAGTTCATACTGAGAGTCTGAATATAAGTTCACGGTAAGCATTGGCTCAGGCCACGTAGCAAGTGCTTCATCGCTACGATTATTGACGAATAATGAAGCAATGGTCACATCGGTGAGTGTTAGGCCAATCGGGATAATGTTTGACTGGTTTGCAGAAACAGATGTTGGGAGTAAACCGCTTGAGGGAGTCACTTCCATTACCGAGCCACTATTTTGAGTATTTTCAATAATCCACGCGACTGAAGTGTGGTTTGTGGTAGTAGCAACCGCTCCATCGATAAGAAATGAAACTTGCCCAATACCTGAAAGCCATACTTCGTGCCCAAAGTCAGCATGATTATTGTTAATACCTGCAACTTTTTTTTGCACGTGAGTAAATGTCTTTGAAAGACTACTCACTGCTTCGGGAATACTTTCAATTTGTGTACTTCCCTTTGCTGTGTATGGGTGCACCACACGTTGTATCTTCCAATTTTGTCCTTTAAATTCAACCGCAGCGTAACTCACGTTTGCAGCAACACCACCCGAACCGCGCGAAATGGTAACCGTATTTCCCGAAGGATTTGTGGTTGCAACTGAGAGCACTTGTCCGTAATTAAGAAGACTTATGCTTCCTAAATGTTGACCGGTAATGAATACCGCAACATCCTTCCAATCGGAAACTCCTGTAATTGCACTACTTGTCGCTGCAAGGTTTGCAGCCACGTACGTGAGTGGTTCAGCTCTACGAACAATAATTTCATTATCTCCCCCCGGCGCACCGATGTATTCGATAATCTCCCAAGAAACTCGCGTATTAACAGTGGTCCCTGCACGTGAAAATGTAATACTTGATCTGATATTAGTGGAATTAGAGATATATGCAGTAATTGAATCTGAGTTATATGAACCAGTTGTTATTGGTCCTGCACCCGTCAATTGCGTGTTCGTGATACGAATGAATGCACTTGTTGTTGCTGCGGGAGCTTCGTAGTCAGTTCCTGCAGTAATCGTGAGTGTAGCTGCGGTCATGTTTGATACACCGCGCTGAATCTTGAAGTCACTATTGCGCTTGAGTGTTGCTTCTGGGTAGCGCTCATAGGTGTCGATTGCCACTCCTGCATTTGTTACCCGAAAACAGTATGTTGCATCTTCAACGGAAAAATTGTTTGCTTTTATTGAATACTCAAGCTCAAGGAATTTATTTGGTGGCAGAGAAACACTCGCGGTAGTGTCATTATCATCCTTAATTCCACCATTCGTTGTTATAAAATTAGGATTTGGATCACCTACACCTCCCGTAGTCGTACCAATGTTGGTTGTGTTAGCACCATCAGTCAATGTTGTGGTGGTAGCCATTTGCCATGCATCACTCGCCCCATCAATGCGAGTCCACGAACTCACTGCATCGCAAGTAGTATATTTTTGACCCCACTCAAGTCTAAATGTATTGGCTGTTGATGTTGCTAAGCCAGAATTGGCGACTGCAAAACGAATTCGATAATTAGTATTTTTTGAAAAAGAACTAAGGTTGATATTTTGGAGACCGTTTGTTGCGGATGAAGATGCGGTCTCTGCTAGCACACCGCGACGCCAGTGGAAATTTGATTGCACAATCACGCCTCGTGTAAGGAGCGTGTCGCCATTAATATCAACAGGAGATGCTGGGAGAACCGTTGCACTTCCCGCACTTACCTCACTCGAGGGGTCTTCTATGATTACACTGAGCGTATGGTTATTTTGGCCACCACTACCAATGTCGAGTTCAACATAGAGACAAATCGCCTGCGTTGAACTAGCCTGTACCGAATCAGTAAACACCGCTTTGCCATTTGCATCGAGATTGCTCGCTGTTGTTCCAAACGGTGTGTCACCCGTACTATAGCTTTCACTGGTGCAATTGTATGGAGCACTCGTATCCAAATCATACCGCACCGTCATATTTTCAACCGTTGTCGTCACACCTTGTGTACCAGTAGCAGTAAGCGTGAGTGAGGTGACCGTGAATGTACTTGTGGTTGAATTGCTCGTAATGGCGAATGCTCCCCCAATCATCTGTGAAGTTGTCGGTACGACCCAAGAAGTAGTTTGGTTTCCGATTGCATTTACGAATATATCTGCAGCCGCGTGTAGGTCTGCGTCATACGTCACAATCGACTTCTGACTGTGGGCACTCGCCATATCGGTAATGATTGAGAAGTTGAGTTTCTGTGATGGACGAGAGACATCGACGGTGTTCGTTGCGCCATAGAGCGTGATAAATGACATGCCTTCACCCGTGTTCACATGGCCTTGGAAACCGGTTCCATTCGAGGCAATAGTATCCGCGTTGAATGCCATGTTGAGGTTAACGGGTGAGGTCACGTCTGAGGACATGAGTTCAGTTTCAACGTACGCGGAACGAAGTGTCTTTGGATATGCTTCGGGGAATGCGAGGTCAAGCACATGCGTACGTTGGAGGTCTACGTTTGTTGCCGCGGTACCAGCGAATTTTGAGTTGGGAATGAAGTATTCAACTGTCTTTGTCTGTGCACCACCCTGGTCTCCCGACCATGTAAAGGTGACAAAGAGTT
>CAZQIF010000014.1:0-25348 GCA_964593375.1 uncultured Candidatus Saccharibacteria bacterium
CAGGGCTCGTGAAAAAGCCAACAGCAAATGAAATTATCCCGCACGTGACGACTCCTGGACTCGTGAAGGCAGTGGCGAGTGTGGTGAGGTAAACATTGATTTTCGAATCTCTTGTGCAGGAATCAAAAAACTCATACAAAAGTATGAGTTTTTTGATTTGCGGAGACGGAGGGATTCGGCGTCAGAAACTAATTCATTTCATTCATAAGTTCCTCCTGCCCGACGCAAAGTGTTTTCTGCATTTTGTAAGCAGAAAACATACTTTGCGTTTTCGAATTCCTAACGCGAGCAAAACTATTTGCTCGCTCGTCTCCGCAAACAAAATATGCGCCCTATGCGGGCGCTATTTTGTAGTTGCGGAGACGGAGGGATTCGAACCCTCGAGGGGTTTTATCCCCTGGCACGTTAGCAGTGTGCTGGTTTCAACCACTCACCCACGTCTCCAAATATTTTGTTGTTGTCCCACTCGGGCTTTTCGTCTTACAGACGCTGTTCAGGTTGTATGATAGTTTTCGAAAACTCAAACTATCGACACTCCTTACAGGAGCTGTACACCTTTTGGAAATTAAAATTTCTCAAAAGGTCTTGCGGTATGTTCCCAACATACCTCACTCTTGCGGAACGGGTCCCATCCCGTTCCTCACCCCGCCACGTTAGCAGTGTGCTGCTTTCGACCACTCAGTCAACTCTCCTCGTCTCACTCTATTCAAAAGTGAACGCGAGTCAGAATAGCATATTTTGTGAGCTCTGTTTAGTGTTCATGTGTACCGTGTTTTAAATGCAAGGGTGGTATGATTAACACACATATATCTAGCTGTTATGTCAAAACACACGGATTATTTTTCGAGTGCCTCTCTCAGTGAAATTTTTATAAAGTTGAAAACGTCAAAGGACGGTCTTTCTGACTCTGAAGTCAAAACTCGCCTAAAGCGATATGGCTTCAATACTATTAGAGATAAGAAAGAGCAGAACATTGTCTTAGAATTTCTTTCGCACTTTAAAGACCCACTTATCATTATTTTGCTTGTTGCGGCAGGTATCTCAGCCTCGTTCGGCGAGATGAAGAACTTCGTCATTATTTTTATAATGGTGCTCGTAAGTGTTGTGCTCGACTTCGTCGAGGAGCACAGCGCAAATAACGCTGCGGAAAAACTCAAGGAGAAAGTAAACACAACCGCAACCGTCGTTCGTGATGGAAAAAAGATTGATATCAAATCCTCACACGTATGCATTGGTGACATTATTTTCCTCAGTTCCGGCGACCTTGTTCCGGCAGATGCACGCATTATTGAAGCCGATGATTTTTTCGTGAACCAATCTTCTCTCACTGGCGAGTCGTTTCCGTGTGAAAAGCTACCCCTGATTGAAACTGGTGGCGAACACCAAAGTGACAACAGTAACATCGTGTTTCTGGGTTCAAATGTTGAAAGCGGAACTGCGCTCGCGGTCGTGTTTCAAACAGGGAAGGCGACCGAGTTTGGAAATATTGCAGAAAGCGTTCTCAGTGTTGACCGCAAGAGTGATTTTGAACTCGGCATAACGCAATTTGGTTTTTTCATCATGCGTGTCATTCTCGCGCTTGTGCTCGTCATATTCCTTGGAAACGCTATTATTCACAAAGATATTCTTCAGTCATTCATTTTTGCAATTGCAATTGCAGTTGGTATCACCCCAGAGCTCCTGCCGGTCGTGATGTCGGTCACGATGGCACGCGGTGCCAAGAAGATGGCAACGTTTGGGGTCATCGTGAAAAAGCTTTCCGCGATTCCAAATTTTGGAAGTATGGACATTCTCTGTACCGACAAAACAGGCACGCTCACGGAGGATAAAATCGAGCTCGTACTCTATACCGATATTTTTGGTACGAACGATGAGAAAGTCCTCCTCTATACCTATTTAAATAGTGTGCATCAAACGGGGGTGAGGAACCCACTCGACAGGGCAGTGCTTGAATACAAGGAACTTGATGTGAAGGCATACAAAAAAACAGAAGAGATACCCTTTGATTTTGTTCGCAAAATGATGAGTGTAGCAGTTGAAGGGCCGGATGGTCGAGTCCTCATTACAAAAGGTGCACCAGAAGCAATTTTTGAGAAGTGTACGCTCTACTCAAAAAATGGACGGGCGCTCAAGTTTAGTCCAAAAATTGAGGCGGAAGCACTTACGTATTATGAAAAACTGAGTGCAGACGGATATCGTGTGCTCGCGATTGCGGTTAAAACAAAGCTCAAAAATAAAGAGAAGTACACAATGCATGATGAAGAAGCCCTCACGCTCATTGGGTTTGTGTCATTTCTTGATCCTGCAAAGACGGATGTACGCGAGGTGCTTGAGACACTCAGTGAGTACGGTGTCGAGGTGAAAGTAATCACGGGAGACAACGAATTTGTTGCGCAGAAGATTTGTGGTGACATCGGTATGCACATTAAAGGTGTGCTCCTCGGTAAAGATATTCAAGCACTTACTGATGATGCACTTGCGGTTCGTGCTGAAGAGACAACTATTTTTGCACGCTTTTCGCCCGACGAAAAAAATCGCATTATCATCGCGCTCCGCTCAAGGGGACATGTGGTTGGGTATTTGGGGGACGGCATCAATGATGCTCCATCACTCAAGGCGGCGGACATTGGTATTTCGGTCGACAATGCGGTTGATGTCGCAAAGGAAACTGCCGACATTATTCTCACAAAAAAACACCTCCAGCCCATCATTGACGGCATTATTGAGGGGCGAAAAGCATTTGGGAACACCATGAAGTACATCATGATGGGGCTCAGTTCCAACTTCGGAAATATGTTTAGCGTTCTTGGCGCAATTCTTTTTTTACCGTTTCTTCCGATGCTACCAATTCAGATTCTTCTTAATAACTTTATTTATGACCTCTCGCAATTCACGATTTATTCGGACGCGGTTGATAAGGACTGGATTCGACGACCGCGAAAGTGGAATCTTGGTGCGGTGAAAAAGTTTATGTACATCTTTGGTCCCGTGAGTTCAATTTTTGATTTTTTCACATTCTTCATTCTGTTTTCCGTTTTCAATTTAAGTATGTCCGCATTCCAAACCGGATGGTTTATGGAATCACTCGCGACGCAAGCGCTCGTTATTCATATCATTCGCACGAGACATTTCCCGATACTTAAAAGTCGTGCAAGCAAACTCCTTACCTTCAGTACTCTTACTGCAGTCATGGTGGCGTGGTTCATACCGTTTACGCCAGTTGGTGCTATCTTCAATTTTTCACCGCTTCCTCTTCAGGTAGTGCTCGTGATTGCGGGACTTGTTATTGTGTACTTAGGTATCGTTGAAATAACGAAGCGCCTTTTCTATCGAAACTTTGAGTTCTAATGTTAGTGTGCAAGGGCAACGCAGGTGACTGATGCGGGGGAGTACTGCAAAAGCGAGAGTTTGGCCGCATGCATCGTTGCGCCTGTAGTGAAGACATCATCAATAAGTAGAATGTGCGTCCCTGCGATTTTTTCTGGATTTTTTACCTGAAAAGCACCCGCAACATTCTGTGCACGTTCATGTTTTGGTAATGAGGTTTGTGGTCGCGTGTTTTTTGTGCGGGTGAGAATCTTGGTATTAGTGGTCATGTTTGTGTTCGTATTGAGTGCGTACCTTATTACCTCACTCACCTGATTGTATCCTCGCTCATGTAGGCGTTCCCGCGAAAGAGGAATGGGAATAAGGGTGTATTGTTGACTCGTCGGATAATTTTTAAGGTATCGTTTTAACATTTGTCCGAGGATCATCTGTGCCGTTTCGTTTGCATGAAATTTTGCTTCATGGATTAAGGCGCGTACTCTTTCATCTTTAAAATTAAGCAATGCCGTGCATTCTGTTATTTTCCGCGGGAAAAGAAGTGCTTCGATATTTTTCTCTGTAAGATTTCGAACGAGCATGGCTTCATGCGTGGGAGGAAACAGAGTATCAAAGACCATGCACACACACTTTTGTGCAATTTCGTAAAACATAATTATTGTCCCATGATAGAATACTTTTGATTGTATGGCATTTGATTTATCAAAACTCACCTCGCTCTTAAAGGTTGATATTGCAAAACCGGGAAAAAAAACGGTGGTTGGTGTTGATATTGGTTCTTCATCAATTAAGGTAGTGCAACTCGCCGATAAGAAAGGAGTCCCAACGCTCGAAACATACGGTGAGCTTCAGCTCGGTCCATATGAAAACTCTGATATCGGACGTACGACGCATCTCCCCACCATAAAGCTGGTTGAAGCGTTTGTTGATATTTTGCGTGAATCATCAGTCACCGCAAAGGACGTTGCGCTCGCCATTTCATACAGCGGAACTTTTACCTCGATTATTCCAATTCCAACGACTGATACGACACAAATTTCCTCCATGATTCCAGTTGAGTCTCGCAAGTACATTCCTGTACCACTCAATGAAGTAACCATTGATTGGTTCCCGGTTTCAGCACGTTCTGATGCTTCCCAGACGAACATCCTCCTTGTGGCTATACATAATGAAGTGCTTAAAAAATATGACGCAATGGTCAAAGGAGCAAGTCTCAATTCAACTTTTCGTGAACTCGAAATGTTTAGTTCGATTCGCTCATCGGTCTCACAAGAGGATGATACGGTTGCGATTATTGATATTGGGGCTGGTTCATCGAAACTCTACATTGCAGAAAAGGGTGTTGTTGGTAAAACACACAGCGTACTCATGAGTGGTGTTGAGTTTACGAACGCACTTTCTCAAGCTCTCGGAATCTCTTTCAAAGAAGCAGAGGAAATGAAGAGAAAAGTTGGGTTGCTCAGTACAGCTGAAGATCAACGCGCAGTGAAAGCGCTTACCGCAGTTCTTGAGCGAGGTCTTCGGGAAATGCATAAAGTCATGCAACGATTTGAGGAAACCGACCAAATAAAAATAGGGAAGGTGATTTTAAGTGGAAGTGGCTCGCTCCTTCTTGGTGTGTCCGTGTACGCACAAGATTTGTTTTCTCGACCCGTTGTTGTTGCAGATCCATTTTCAAAAGTTGCGTATCCCGCATTTCTCGAAGACACACTCAAAGAAGCTGGCCCGTCTTTTGCAGTGGCGGTCGGTGCTGCACTCCGTGCGCTCATGATTTCTTAGAACCTGTCTAGAGCCTGCTCACAATATCCACAGTTCACTACCAGTATGTAAGCACATAGTGGCGTACAATAGTAACGATGGCAGAAATACCTCGTTCTTCATTTATACCAAAGCAATCAGGCTCGGCAATTCCTGCAACGATGCAGCGCAGGAAGAATTTTAGTGTATTTAATTTCCTCGCGTCTGTCATTTTAGTCGCATCCCTTGCAGTTGCTGGCGGATCTTATTTTTATAAAGGGATAACACAAAAAAGGCTTGATGGAGCAAAACAATCACTCATTGATGAAAAAAGGAAGTTTGGTGATGAAAAATTAAATGAGGTCCGAGATTTTAATCGACAATTGCTTGCGGTGAAGTTTCTCCTTGACCAACACATTGCACCTACAAAGATTTTTAAGGTACTCGAATTTGCAACCATGCAGCGAATTCAGTTCAATAACTTCAAATTCGAATACGACCCCGTTGTTGGCGATGCGCTCGTTACCGTACAAGGTGGAACTGAAGAATTTAAGACTGTTGCATTACAAGCCATGAAGTTTGGCGATCAACCGATTCTTAATGAAGTCATGTTTTCAGAACTTGGTTCCTCGGATGTAAGTAGCGACTCCGTAGAAGAAGGCAATCAGAAAGAAAGTGATCCTCAGGCAGTCGTATTTACCGTCACTGGAATAATCCCGCTTAACCTCCTTCAGTATGATGGTCAATATGAAGTCCAAATTGAACAGGATCAAACGGCGGAAACTACAGAAGCCGGTGAAAATATAGAATAATGTATGTTTAAAACGATTACACCCATTTTTTCAATCATTCTCGCCATTGCGATGTATTTCTTTTTCACGAGTGATATTCTTGCTGAAATTGACAGTGCGCAAGCAGAATTTGCAGGGTATAAAAGCCTTATCGCGAACGTGCAGAAGTATAATCAAAAACTCGAAGGTGCGCTTAATACAAAGCGTGCAATTAATGCGCTTGAGGCAGAACGCATAAATACGCTTGTGTCAACCGATGTTGATGAAGTTCGTCTCCTTGTTGATTTAACTGAAATGGCACGCGCTCATAACATGCTCTTAGGAAATATTGTTGTGGAAGAAATGGCATCCTCTGAAGTATCCGAAGAGGAAATATCGTCCAACGTTGTTTTGCCAAGCGATTTTGTTGAAACGACCATCTCGTTTGGTCTTATTGGTACCTATGAACAATTTAAGGATATGCTCGCTGATATCGAAAAGAGTCTCGTGCTTCTTGAAGTTACAGGTCTTGAATTCTCTGCGAATGAAGGAGATTTGCAGCAGTTCGACATGACGGTACACACGTATGCTCTCAAGCCATCAGTTTAAATTATGTCAAATTTACTTAAAAATTTACTTTTTGCACTCGGTCTCGCGGTTCTCTTGTGGGCAGGCTACGTGTTCTTTATGAGAGATTCAGAGACGAGCGGAGTTGGTGCCGAGGTCCAAGTTGGTGTTTCTGAGAATGTTGTGCGTGAAGCTCAAGAATTTAAAAACCGACTTGCCGAACTTGAGACCATGAAAATTGACTCAACGGTTATGTCTGATGTTCGATTTGTATCACTGGTAAACTTTAGACAGGCGATACCCGACGAGCCAATGGGACGCAGTAATCCATTTGCACCACTTGAGTAATCATGTGTCGCATAGCATGTGCATATGAATCTTCTTGCACTACTTGAAGAAAAGGAAGTCATTGATGCGACTGTTGCGTCACGTGTTGAAGCGTACGCTGAGGAGCATGGGGTTTCGTATGAGCGCGCCCTCGTTCAAGACGGTATTGATGAGGAAATTATTCGAAATGCAATTAGCGAGTATTTTGAACTCCCCCCGCGCACCGTACTTGAAACTGATAAAATTGATCCGCTTGTTCTGAGGTATATTCCTGAAGAATCAGCTCGACACTATGGCATCATTCCACTCCGTCTCGAAGATGGAGTGCTTGAGGTTGGTATCACTGATCCAGAAAATCTCTCATTCCGTGATGCGCTCAACTTCATAACGACAAAAAATCAACTTCCGTATCGGCTAGTCTTAATTCTTGAGCAGGACTTTGAGCACGCAGCGAAATCATACGAAAACCTCACAGGGGAAGTTGATGAGGTGTTGGTAGACTTAGAGACTGAACTTGAGGACGATGCTGAAAAGAAACAGGAAAATGCCAAAGCTGAAAAAAGAAAGGGTAGTTTTGAGCATATCAAGGAAGATGCACCGGTTACAAAAATTGTTGCAACTATTCTTCGTTATGCCGTTGATGGTTCAGCATCTGAT
Organism: uncultured Candidatus Saccharibacteria bacterium; assembly: GCA_964593375.1. Classification (GTDB taxonomy): domain Bacteria; phylum Patescibacteriota; class Minisyncoccia; order Phycocordibacterales; family UBA918; genus Damh-18. The sequence goes on from CAZQIF010000014.1 coordinate 7,383, forward strand.
ATTCACGTAGAACCGACTGCTAAGAAAGTGGTGGTGCGTTTCCGCGTTGACGGTGTGCTCGAGCACAGTCTTGAACTCCCGCTCAAGGTGCATCTTGCGGTTGTTGCCCGAATCAAGATTCTCGCTTCCTTAAGGCTCGATGAAAAACGTAAACCGCAAGACGGCCGTTTTTCAGCATCAATCGATGGTAGGCAGATTGACTTCCGTGTCTCAATTCTTCCGACTAGTCACGGTGAGAAGGTGGTGATGCGTATTCTTGATACAGAAACAGGTGTGCGTACACTCGAAGATACGGGTGTGTCTCCACATAATATAGCGCTCATTCGTAAAGCAATCGCACAACCCTACGGTATCATTCTCATTTCGGGTCCAACAGGTTCAGGAAAATCAACGACGCTCTACGCGATGCTCTCTGAGGTTGACCGAGTAGGGAAAAACGTGATTTCACTCGAAGACCCAGTTGAGTATTCCATTGATGGGGTAAGTCAATCACAGATGCGCCCCGAAATTGGCTACACGTTCGCGAATGGTCTCCGCACCGCACTTCGCCAAGACCCCGACGTCATCATGGTGGGAGAAATTCGTGATAAAGAAACAGCACAGCTTGCTATTCAGGCAGCACTCACCGGCCACCTCGTGCTTTCGACCATTCACACGAACAACGCCGCCGGGGTGATTCCACGTCTCATCGATATGGGCGTCGACCCCTACCTCATTGCGCCAACACTTCAACTTGCACTCGCACAACGTCTCGTACGTCGTATTTGTCCAAACTCAGGAAGGAAAGTTGCAATTGAAGGAAGCATTAAAACAATGATTGATGCAGAATTTAGTACGCTCGCCGACAAGTACAAGAAAATCATTCCTAAAACTGATTATGTCCTCTATGCGGAACCAACTACTGAATGTTCAAATGGAACGAAAGGTCGTGTTGCCGTTATGGAGGCAATCGAGATAACCGATGAAATTCAAAGACTCATCCTCACCGATGCCGATGAAGACGCCATCCTTGCGGTTGCGCGAAAAAATGGCTTCATGACGATGAAGGAAGATGCGATTATTAAAGCCTTTCAGTATTCAATTCCATTTGAGGAGATCAGTACCTTAGGTGGTGTAATGCTCCTTTCAGAAGAAGCAGAAGAGGAAGCAAAGATGAAATTTGAACCCACTTCGGAAGAAAAACTTGCTGAAGAGGGGATTGAGGTGGCAAATCTGAGCCCTGTCGATAACCGAGAGATTCCAAAATTATAACGGGTATAATGAACACATATGAATCCCGTTAGAGGTTACGCGTTTAATAGCCTCCACGAGCTTTCATTGTACATGCATGATATGTCGAAAATTATAAGCACAATAATGAACGGAAGCGGGGAAGCTTCCTACCTCTAACGGGATGAAAATTCTTCTAGTTGATGATGATGCGTTTTTACGTGATATGTACGCAACGAAGTTTCGTGAAGAAGGGCACGAAATACGAGTAGCGGAAACAGGAACAGAGGCACTCGATATTATGCGTGGGGATACATTTGATGTGGTGCTCATGGACGTTATTATGCCGGGAATGACTGGTGTTGAACTTCTTGAACAGATATCAAAAGAAAAGTTTACGTACACTCCAACATGCATCATTCTTTCCAATCAGGGCGAACAGCATGATATTGATGCCGCTCTTGCCGCAGGAGCCAAAGGATACATTATTAAAGCTGAAATGATACCGAGCGAGGTAGTAGCAAAAGTTAAGAGTTTAGTTTCAGAGTAGGTATGGCAACAGTAGATTACAAACGAGAACTCGAAGACCTTGTCGATATTGTAATTGGCGAGAATGGTTCTGACATTCACCTTGCACTCGGTTCTCACCCTATCATTCGTGTTGCAGGAGCACTTATCCCGCTTGTTAAAAAGCCGATACTTACGGTAAATGACCTTACAGGCTTTCTCCGCGCACTTATCTCTAAGGACAAAGAGGAGGGTTTCTTTGATACACACGAAATTGACTTTTCTTTCCCAGCGCAAAAAGGAGTGCGCTTTCGCGGTAATGCATTTTTCCAAAAGGGTTCAATTGCAATTGCACTTCGCCATATCCCCAATACCATTCGTACGTTTGAAGAGCTTCGCTTGCCACCAATACTCGAAAGTTTCACACAGCGACCACAGGGGTTCTTTCTCTGTGTTGGTCCGGTTGGGCAAGGTAAGTCAACCACGCTTGCAGCCATGATTGACCTCATCAATCACACGCGTGCCGAACATATTGTGACCATTGAAGATCCAATTGAATACATTTTCGAACCAAAAAAGTCGCTCATAGACCAGCGCGAAGTGGGTATCGATACCGCAGATTTTTATACGGGACTCCACTCCGCTTTTCGACAAGATGTTGATGTCATCATGGTGGGTGAGATGCGTGGACATGAAACGATTAGCACGGCGGTGACCGCCGCTGAAACGGGTCACCTTGTGTTTTCAACGCTCCACACGAACAACGCTGCACAAACCATCGACCGTATCATTGACACCTTCCCCGCAGAGCAACAAGACCAAATTCGTACCCAGCTCTCTGGTTCACTTGCTGCAATCTTTTCGCAACGCCTCATTCCACGCATTTCAGGTGGACTCATTCCAGCATACGAGCTTCTCATCAACAATTCGGCAGTTTCAAACTTGATTCGTGAGCGACGAACGCATGAAATTCAAACAGTGATTGAGACTGGGATGGAACACGGAATGATTGACATGAACCGTTCACTCGTTGAACTTGTTCAAAAAGGGGAGGTGACCGTCGAGAATGCATTTGCCTATTCGACAAATCCAAAAGGACTCGAACGCCTCATGTAAATAAGTCCCTATACTTTTTATGAATGCAATGAATACAAATATAACAAAGCTCACATTATTCGCTAATTAAATCTACGATGCTCTTCACGTATAAAGCAATTGACCAAACCAGTACGCCTCGCGAAGGGACCGTTGAGGCAAAAAATACTGAATCAGCGATTCAGACCGTGCAAGATCGTGGCTATACGGTTATTTCAGTTGAGCCACTCAACGAGAAAATTTCTACTTTTGATATTCAAATTACGTGGTTTGAGCGCGTGTCGAACAAAGAGATTGTGATGCTCTCACGACAAATTTCAACTCTCTTTGAAGCGCAAGTATCTGCGCTCCGCGTGTTTCGACTTCTTGGTGCAGAGACAGAAAACAAAAAACTGCAACGCATCATGACACAGATATCAGATGACCTTCAGGGTGGAAGTTCGATTTCTCGTGCACTCGCAAACCACCCAGATGTCTTTACGCCCTTTTATGTGAGTATGGTACGTTCGGGAGAGGAATCGGGAACTCTCGAACAGACATTTTTGTATCTTGCTGACTATCTTGATCGCATGTATCAGGTGATTTCCAAAGCGCGCAACGCGCTCATCTATCCTGCGTTCGTGATTTCCATCTTCATTATCGTGATGTTGCTCATGTTAACCATGGTGATTCCAAGAATTAGTGACATCCTCTTGGATTCTGGACAAGAGATTCCAATTTATACGAAGATTGTGATTGGCATTTCTGAATTCTTTTCAAATTACATCGGGCTCATTGCAATCTTTCTTGCGCTCGGTGGTGTGGTTTTTTGGCAGTTTGTAAAAACTGATGTTGGAAGGCGGGCGGTTGATGAATTTAAGCTTCAAATTCCTGTTATTGGTGACCTCTATGAAAAACTTTTTTTGACGCGCATTTGCGACAACCTTTCGACGATGCTCACGAGTGGTATCTCAATGGTGCAGGCACTCGAGATTACTGCAGAGGTTGTCGATAACAGTGTGTATCGAGAAATTATTGAAGATACGGTTATGGATGTAAAAGGAGGAAAATCATTTGCTGATTCAATTTCTGAGTATCCTGAGATTCCGGGTGTACTTGCGCAGATGAGTAAGGTGGGGGAGGAGACCGGAAAGCTCGGCGATATTTTGAGCACGCTTTCAACCTTCTATCGCAGAGAGGTGAACAATTCAGTTGATACGCTCATTGGGCTCATTGAACCTATGATGATTGTGCTTCTCGGTCTTGGGGTGGGGACACTCCTTGCATCTGTCCTTATTCCTATCTATAACATCACCGGCTCAATTTAAAGCAGGGTTGGTAAATTTCTTTGTTGAAACTGCGAATTTTTTGTTCACCGTACACTTGTACGACTCACAAATAATTCTTGTTTCGCCTCGAACTTTACTCAAACCTGCTTTAAATGGTCCCAATGTCCCTTCCCTTTGTTTTTTCATTCTGGGCTTGTCCCGGAATCCAGAGGTTTTGTAACATACCCCTAGATTCTGAATTAAATTCAGAATGACAAACACTTGTTCTATTTTCCATATTTCATATTCAATATTCCATATAAACAGGAATCCCTGCCTCCCACTTAATGCTAAGTGCTAAGAGCTGATAGCTAGGTGCTAAACTCATGCTGTCCACACTCTTCCGCCACAATGTGGCGGAAACTCGTATAATAGTAGGTAACCACACTACGTGGAGTAATATATTACTTATTTAATAATTTATGATGAACATCAATACGTTCAAACGAGGTTTCACACTCATCGAGCTCCTCGTAGTGATCGCGATCATCGGTATCCTTGCATCCGTTGTCCTCGCTTCACTAAACTCAGCTCGCGATAAGGGAGCAAATGCAGCGGCAAAGTCTTCACTGAATAATGCTCGTGCACAGGCAGAGCTTTTCTATGACGATGCTGGCAGAACTTATCTAAACGTTTGTACAGCAGGCACAAACAACATCTCTGCTCTCCTTACTGCAGCAGATAATGCAGTAACTGCCGCTGATGTGTGCTTCGACGCAGCGGGAGGTTGGGGAGCTTCTATTGATCTCAACGCACCCGCAGGCTTCTATTGTGTAGATAGTACTGGATACGGTGGGGAACTTATTGCAGACCCAGCTCTTGCAGCAGCCAATCTGACCTGCCTATAATCCCAACAGATGCACTAAAAAACGCCCTTGGGGCGTTTTTTTGTTGCGGGTATACAATTATATTCCCTTCAAAAAATAAGGAGTATAGAAACTTTCTAGGACCTGTTAAGTAATTCAGAGATAACTTTAAACCGTCTATCACGGCGTAATCTGTGGTGCTGAGCAACTTTCTTTTTCACTGATGCAAAGTAACCATCAATTGAGTTGGTGGTATTAGGAATATTAAGCCACGGATACCGTTGGTAGGTGAAGAGGTTTGATAGATTAGTCTTAAGTGAACGAAGTGCTGAGCGTACGTTCTTGTGTGTATACTGCGGACGATTAAGACCAAGCACGATAGTCTTTTCATTGAGAAAGTATTTCCACCTTTCCTCGTATGCTTGGAGCGCTTTAGTGAATGTCCTCTCGTCGGTCTTAGTGAGTGTGAGTGCAAGCAATCTCAGTGCCTGACCCGCCCCAGTCTTTGGTCTCCGCGTGAGATATTTTGTCACTGTCTGCAGTTGATGAAATTGGCACACCTGTACGGGTATGTCCTTAAACACAGTGGCTAAACCACGCCGTCCATCGACCACAGCAGCGGTGAATACCCACCCCCGTGCTTCGAGCATCTTTCTGGCGTAGTGATAGTGTGCTACCTTCTCGGTGACAACTTCACCCCACCAAATATTCTTGCGTAGTGTCCATGACCTAAAGACCAAGACGCCGTACCGGCGTCCCCAGAAGGTGGTGTCGGCGATAATAACTGTCGCCCGTGGCGTGATATCGGATAGTGGTACTTCTACGCTATCTAACTGCTTTCGTACCCACACATGACTTCTGCCATGCACATCTGCCAACTCTTTCAGAGTTTGTTTCTTTTGTGTATAGGAGTTCCAGATCCCACGTATCACTTTTGTACTCTTGCGTTCTAACTGAAATCGCTTCCCACAATCACCACAGCCATACCGTTGTCGACCACTTTGTCTGCCTTTCTTTTTAGTCCGCAGCGAGGCACAATGCGGACATCTTACTCGTTTATTGACCATACGAGTTAGATAATCACAAAACCACCACTCTGTTGAGCGGTGGTTTTGCTGTTTTAGGTCCTAGAAAGTTTCTTTAGCCCAAAAATAATTATATTTTATCAGCTTAAGCATTGTCACTTGTGTAGTGTCGAAATATTCTTTTGGTGTGGGTATCATTTCGAGAAAGGTATCGAACTTGAAACAGGGTTTTCCAATTCAATGAACAAAAGAAAAAAACTATCTGAATCGTGTAACACACTCTTCATTTGCGTCACGAAAGACATTGCATCCAAAGTCAGGACCTGGACCACGAACTATGTAGCACCACTCTGGCCCACCTTTATCTTGTTCAGTATTAACAGCAAGAAGCATAGACTTTCCATTTGTTGTTGCGCAATACATGTACCTACTATCATCTTCGTCTGGTGGTCGATTGATATACTTGCTTGTTGCATAAAAACTTGCATCAATAGTGTTAAGTAAAGCTCCATCTGCCGGGTCAGCATTTCCGTCAGCGGGATAACTATTGTTGTCGGAATAATACATTTCCAATGCTTTAATGAGTTCCTGAGATTGAGTCTTTCGTGCACCATCACGCCCCTTTATTCTGGCGTCGCCCATTGCCATTGCTACAATTGATGCAAGTATCCCGATAATCGCAATGACTACCAAAAGCTCAATCAGTGTAAATCCCCGTTTCTTAGTTTGACTCATGAATAGCATGTTGCACTAATAATACACTACAACCTGAGCTAAAATGCGTGAAATGCACAGTTTCGGTTGAATTTCTATTCCAGCAAGTTCCGCAATTTTGCAAGCGAGTACGATACAATAGTCTCATGGAAACATTTTGGTACATCATGATTTTTATATTCGGGGCTATTATTGGGAGCTTTCTCAATGTGGTCATTTACCGCATGCATACGGGGAAATCGATTAATGGTCGCTCACATTGTATGACGTGTGGTACCCATCTCACGTGGTACGAGCTTTTCCCCATCTTTTCGTATCTCGCACTTCGGGCAAAGTGCCGCACGTGCAGAGCCTTTATTCCCAGCCGGTACCTTATTGTCGAGACACTCACGGGCACCCTCTTTCTTGTGGTTTTTTTACTCTATGCACACACCCCCTTTGTGCTCGGTATGTACTTCATACTCGTCGCACTCCTTGTCGTTACATTAGTGTACGATATTCGTCATACGATAATTCCCGATGAACTGACGTTCATGATTGGCGGTGTTGCGCTTTGCTTGCTTATGTTTGAGGTTGTCGATTCATTGGGGTGGGGGATTGATGTTTTTTTTCAAGATATTTTAGCTGGGCTCATTGCATCAGGGTTTTTTGCGGGCCTCTGGTACTTCTCAAAGGGGAAGTGGATTGGATTCGGTGATGCAAAGCTCGCCCTTCCGCTTGGTATGATTGTGGGCCTCAGTGGGGTGTTTTCGATGGTTGTGCTTTCATTTTGGATAGGTGCAGGTATAAGTCTCACAATCCTCCTCGTGCAGCGACTTATGAAAAGGTGGAAAACTCGCTTACCTTATCTCCATGAAACCATTACAATGAAGAGTGAGGTTCCGTTTGCTCCATTCCTCATCGCCGGTTTTATACTCGTCGAATTATTTCATGCAGACATCTTTGTCATCACGAACACACTCCTGCCATTCTAATATGGCAACTCATTCCCTGCGTGGATTTACACTTATCGAACTCCTTATCTCGATATCGATTATTGGAATTATCACCGCGCTCGTCATGGTGAAGTTTTCTGCATTTGATAGTACCGTTTTGCTTAAGAGTGCCGCGTATGAGGTCGCACTTGCAATTCGGGATGCGCAGGTGTACTCAGTGAGTGTGAATGCGGGTCTTGATGAGACGGGTTCAAATTACTTTGACTATTCGTATGGTGTAAAATTTACACCAAACTCAAAGGAATATAAGCTTTTTCGCTATTGGAACAAAGACAATCCCACTGCGGTACCGAGATCAACGCATCTAATTGGCCAAAATGGTCATCGAGCTGAATTCATGACCACATTTACGCTCGGCGGGTCAATAATCATTGAAGATATTTGCGTCACAAGAGCTGCTAACATAGTTTATCCAGGTGAAAACTGTGTTAGTGATTTTGAAACTGGTAAACAATATATCGATATTGCATTTCGGCGACCCGACTTTGATATGCGTTCATTTGCAGAAAAATTTGTTGGTCCTCCTGGTACTCAACCAGCCTCACTTTCCGCAAAGATTTACTTAAAATCGACAAAAGGAAGTGATGTTTGGATTGTTGAGGTTGGAAGGCTCGGAAACATTTCTGTGTATAAATACATTCCAAATTAGTATATGAATTTGATTTCTATACAAAAAATGAGAGTAAATAACCGAGCATTTTCACTCGTTGAGCTCATGGTGTCACTTACGATTTTTTCACTCGTCATGATTACGAGTATTGGGGCACTACTAACCATGATTGATGCCAATGCGAAGGCGCAAGCACTCTATACGAGCATGACGAACCTCTCTTTTACAATTGATAACATGACCCGAAACCTGAGAACTGGGTACGACTATTACTGTCCCAATGCCAATGCCAATGAGAGTCTGTCTAGCAACATGAATACGGGGAATTCTAAAAACTGTACGAATGGTTCTGCCATAGCGTTCACTCGTGAAAAGGATAGGGTTCGAGTCGGGTACAAATATGACAGTGCTGATAAAATGCTTCAACAGCGTATTATATATGGTGAAGTAGACACTGGCTGGGTGGATATTGATGCGGGGGGAATTGAAATTGACACATTTGAAGTAACGGTTGACGGGGCTATAAGTGGAGATACTGTTCAGCCACAAATTATCCTCTTTATAAAAGGGAGTGTGAAGAATGGACTCGACACACCGACCCAGTTTCAAATTCAGACGAATGTGACCCAGCGTGTTTTGAATTATTAATATATGACAAACATATACCAGATAAGATTCGGTGCAGAATGCAAAAAGCGTGGCTTTACGCTTGTAGAAACATTGGTTGCGATAAGTATTTTGCTTCTCGTCATCATTGGCCCCATGACCATTGCTGCTAAGGGGATGCAGATGGGATTTTATGCAAATGAGCAAATGACTGCTGTATACTTGGCGCAAGAGGCAATAGAATCAATTCAAAACCTACGCGATGATAATGCGCTTCGCGTCGTAAATCAGAAACCTGCAGATGCTGATTATGATCCTAACCGGAAAACATGGGATTGGTATGAAGATATAAACCCTGCATGCAAAATTCAGTCTGGCGATAATGGGTGTGATTACAATATAGCTGATACTGCAGATTATATTACATGCCCTCAGCCACCGGGCTGTCTATTGAAAAAGTCGAACAGCTCACATCGTGCCTATGACCATAGCGGGTCTGATTCACTCTACACAAGGAAAATCATACTCGAACCAGTGATGGATGGTATAGATGTTATTGCAGTTAATGTGACCGTTGAGGTTTCGTGGTCAGCACACCTCTTTGATGATAATCTTCGCAAGGTAACGCTTCAGACATATGTCTATGATCACTATCAGCACTATGAACCGTAATTATGAATCGTACCAATAAAAAAAATAGAGGCTTTACACTCCTCATAACACTCCTCCTCATGACGGTGCTTCTTGGTGTTAGTGGAGCCCTCCTCAATGTGGTACTCCGCCAATACAAGCTTTCGGGTATTGCTCAGATATCTGAAATGGCGTTTCAAGCAGCAAATGCAGGCATGGAGTGCGTCCTGTACCATGATTTCCTATACTACAATAGTGGGACAAGTATATTTGATGTTGGTGAAGATCAGGTTACCGGATTAACTTGCTTCAGTGGTAGCGATGCTGCAGCAGTGACTGGTAGAAATATTGCGAGTGGTGAGGAGCAATCTTTTGAATTTACTTGGGGGGATCCTCTGGTTTGTACCAAGATCAGTGTGTATAAATTTTTCGATTCGTCAACGATTGTATCCATGGCTTCTGTTGTTGGAAAAACGAGAGATTGCCCAGCAGGTTCAGTGTGTACGGTCATTAAATCCCGAGGATACAATACTGACTGTAATTTAATTAAAAATAATCCACGGGTCGTTGAGCGAGAGCTCATTCAGATATATTAACGAATAGCATTTAGCTAGTAGCACTTAGCTTTTAGAAATACCAAGATCTGACCTCGATATAGTGTACTGAAGTGAACCGGCCACTTGCCCTTGGGGCAAGTGGCCGGTTCTCGAATATGTTAAGGCAACCACACAAAACTTGTTGTATAATCGTATGACCAAGTATGGCAACAACTGATAAAAAACCCATAAACAAAGCCACCAAAGAGCGAGCGAGAGAACTTGCACGTCTCATTGAATACCATCAAAAACGCTATCACGAGGAGGATGCGCCAGAAATCAGTGATGAAGCATATGATTCGCTCGTGCATGAACTTTTGCGACTTGAAAAGCAGTATCCAGAATTAAAGGAAGGGCAAACACCTACGGAAGTGGTCGGCGGAAAGGCAAGTGAGGCATTCGAGAAGGTGACTCACCGTGTGCGTCAGTGGTCGTTTGATAACGTATTTTCGGATGATGAACTTCGTGAGTGGGAAAATAGACTGTATCGGTATTTAGAAAAAGAAGGACTCGGAAAAGCAAAAGCAACGTATGTGTGTGAGCATAAGATTGATGGCCTTAAAGTCGTGCTCGAGTACGAAGCGGGTAAGCTCGCGCGTGCTGCAACACGTGGGGATGGTGTGGTGGGAGAAGATATTACCCATACTGCGCGCACCATTAAAGATATACCCCTGAAACTTAAGCAACCAGTATCGCTCATTGTGGTTGGTGAGGCGTGGCTTAGTGGCGAAGAATTTTCGCGCATCAACAAAGAGCGAGAAAAAAACGAAGAACCACTTTTTGCGAACCCACGTAACGCAGCCGCGGGGTCGGTACGTCAACTCGACCCAGAAGTGACACGAAAGCGAAAGCTCTCATTTTTTTCGTATGACATAGATTACATTGATGGAATAACACTAAAGGGAAATTCCCCAGAAACACAAGAAGCAGAACTCAAACTACTTGAGAAGCTTGGTTTTCGAGTAAATCCGCACTATGTCCATTGTAAAGATTTGGATGCAGTCATCGTCTATTGCAAAAAGTGGGGTCCAAAAAAACTCAAGATGGAATATGGCATGGACGGGGTTGTGGTGAAAGTAAATGAAGTGTCACTTCAGAAATCACTTGGGCATACGGCAAAAGCGCCACGCTACGGTATTGCATATAAGTTTCCTGCGGAGGAGGCGACGACCGTTGTTGAGGATATTCAGCTCCAAGTTGGGCGCACGGGCGTGCTAACTCCGGTTGCACATCTTCGTGCTGTACGTATTGCGGGCTCAACTGTCTCGCGCGCAACACTCCATAATGAAGACCAAATTAAGCGACTCGATGTTCGCATCGGGGATACGGTGATTTTGCGAAAAGCAGGTGATGTCATCCCAGAGATTTTGAGCGTCGTTCTCGAACTTCGTCCAAAGAACACCAAACCATACCAATTTCCAAAGAAGGTGGCGGAATGCGGTGGCGATTTGAGTATCGAACGAATCCCTGGTATGGCTGCGTATCGGTGTGTTGCAAAAGATTCTGACACGCTCCATCGACGCCGTCTCTACTACTTTGTTTCAAAGGGGGCGTTCAATGTGGATGGTCTTGGTCCGCGTATCATTGACCTCCTTCTCGATAATAATCTCGTGAGTACGTTTGTAGATTTTTTCACACTCACTGAAGGCGATTTGCTCGGGCTTCCTGGGTTCAAAGAAAAAGCTGCACACAATGTAGTGACGGCAATACAAAACGCACGAGAGGTTCCACTCCATCGACTCCTTGTTGCACTTTCGATTGAACATGTCGGTGAAGAAACTGCTCGAATTATTGCCGACAACTTTGGTACGATTGAACGTGTCCGGAAAGCTACTGTTCTTGAACTTGCAAATGTATTTGGTGTGGGAGAGGTGGTTGCTGGGTCACTCGTTTCGTGGATGAAAAATCCTGTAAACGCAAAATTGCTTGATGAACTCCTTGCACATCTCACGATAATTGCACCAACAACCGAGCGTGGGCCAGGGAAGCTTTCAGGAAAAACCTTTGTGTTCACGGGTACACTCGCGACACTCGAGCGAAGTGTGGCACAAGAAATGGCACGAAGTCAGGGAGCACAAATCAGTAGTAGTGTTTCAAAGAATACCGACTATGTTGTGGTAGGAAGTGATCCGGGAAGCAAGGCAGAAAAAGCCGAAGCACTCGGTGTCACCATACTCGACGAAGCTGAATTTAGAGCACTACTCACGTAGTTGAGGCATGTGAAGCGAAATGATATTGTACAGGTTAATCAATAATCGTTAACGGGATGAAAAAAGAAGACATTGAACATTTGGCGAAACTCTCACGAATTGAGCTTCATCCTGGTGAAGCTGATTCACTTGCGGGGGACATCACTTCTATTTTGAGCTACGTCAGTGAAATTAATGAAATTACTGGTGATGAGGGACTTCTTAAAAAAGTTGGTCCTGTGCATAATGTATTCCGCGAAGATGAGGAACCTCATGCACCGGGGATTTACTCTGAGGATTTACTGAATGCTGCACCAGAACGCGAGGGGTCATACATCAAGGTGAAGAAGATTTTAGGAGGAGAATCATCATAAGACATACTATGACAATTACGGAATTACGAAAAAAATTCATCGCAGGAACATACACACCACTCGATGCATATAAAGAAATGCGGGCAGTTATTGATGCAAAAAATGCCGGCCTCAATGTGTTTCTCCATGTATACGATGATGCCGAAGAAGCGGCGAAGGAAGCAACGAAGCAGTATGCTGAACTCGGAGAGAAAGCACCAATGCTCCTCGGAATGCCCATTGCCATGAAGGAGAATATTCTCATAAAGGGGAAACCTGCAACGGCTGCTTCAAAAATTCTCGAAAATTATATTGCATCCTACGATGCAACGGTCACGAAGCGCATGAAAGATGCGGGTGCAATTTTTATTGGAGGAACAAACCTCGATGAATTTGCGATGGGTTCCTCAACCGAAAATTCTGCATTTGGTGTTACCAAAAATCCAATTGATCCTTCTCGAATTCCGGGAGGTTCTTCGGGAGGTTCTGCAGCAGCGGTCGCGATGGGTGCGTCAGTCGCAGCACTCGGTACCGACACAGGAGGCTCAGTGCGTCTTCCGGGGAGTTTCTGCGGGCTTGTAGGATACAAACCAACGTATGGTGCTATTTCTCGCCACGGGCTCATTGCGATGGGTTCATCGCTTGATCAAGCGGGAATGATTACCAACTCAGTTCTGGATGTTGAAATCATTTTCAATACCATACACGGAAAAGATGTGATGGATGCAACGACTATTAGCGATGATACGTATCCAAAAGTTGAAAAGAAAACAACCTATACAATTGGTATTCCTCGAGATTTTCTCACGGGTGGTATTGATGCGGATGTGCTCGCAGTGTTTGAAAAGAAAGTGCAGGAACTTATTGCGCTCGGACATGAGGTTGTTGATGTACAATTGCCACTCATGAAGCGAGGGCTTGCGGCGTACTACGTGGTGATGCCCGCTGAAGTATCTTCGAATCTTGCTCGGTATGACGGCATGCGCTATGGGCTACGTGTAGAAGGAGATAACCTCCTTCAGGATTATATGAAGACGCGTGCAGAAGGATTTGGCGAAGAAGTAAAGCGTAGAATTTTACTTGGGACATACGTGCTCAGTGCAGGATATTACGATGCCTTTTATGGTAATGCGGAAAAGGTTCGTGTGATGATGCGTGAAGAGCTCGAGGAAGTATTCAAACGTGTTGATCTCATCATGACACCAACCGCACCGATTGTCGCACCAAAAATTGGAGAAAAGAGTGACCCACTCTCGATGTATCTTCTCGACATTTACACGGTCCCCGTGAACCTCACCGGCGTACCCGCAATCTCAATCCCAAGTGGAAGTGTGGAGCGAGAGGGAATTATGCTTCCTGTTGGGGTACAATATATAGCACCACTTAGTGGCGACGAGAGACTCTTTGATTTTGGAAAGAAAATATTCGATAGAGCCTAATCTCAGCTGTGTAGTGGGGAAGAACTATGTATCCACGAGTTAACTTTGAAGAACGAACACTTGAAGGCCCCGCGGTCAGTATTGTTGATCTCGCGCGAGAGCTAATGGAAAATATCGCAGCTTTTTTTGGTGGCAACTCCACCTCATTTTTCGAGATGGTTATGTGGTGGTGGAGTATTTATTCTGTTATTGCCATCATTCTGTCACTTCTCTTTTTTCTCGGCTTTGTGTATGCAAAGATTCGCTATGCTGAACTTTCAGAAATTGAACAGGCTACACTTCGTGAGGCGGAAGCAAAATGGCAACAGCGAGAAGGGGGTGGTGAAGAGGTTCAAAATAACAAGTGGAGTGAAATTGTGAAAAAGAGCAGTGAAGATAATCCAAACTCGTGGAGACTTGCGATTATCGAGGCTGACATTCTCCTCGAGGAGACACTCACGAACGCCGGCTATGTTGGCGCAACGATTGGTGAAAAGCTTAAGTCAGCAAACCAGACATCGTTCACGACACTCCAAGATGCATGGGAGGCACACAAAGTGCGAAATGAAATTGCGCATGCGGGAAGTGACTTTGTGCTTACGCAACGAATTGCACAAGATACTATTATCCGCTTCGAGCGCGTGTTTAGAGAGTTTAAGGTTATTTAAAGCGAACTTAAAGGAAATTTTAATAGACAAGTGTCAATGAGTTTGTTACACTTGCATCGCTCTAGAGAGGGATAATTTTTCAACTACGAAAATATCATCGCGGGGTAGAGGAGAGGTACCTCGGGAGGCTCAATAGGGCTCATAGAGTAGAAATGCTCTATGGAACACTTGCCAAATTCGGTGAAACCTTCGTGCATGACACATGGTAATACCGAGCCAAGCTCGCCAAAGTGGCGAGAAGGTGTAGAGACTAGATGGTAGGCATCTTAACTTGTAAAAGAAAGATGAAGGTATAGTCCAGACCACAAAGACAGATGCGAAAGCACTTTGTCGTAACGAAAGTTATAGCGGTACGCATAACCTCCAGACCCCGGTTCGAGTCCGGGCCCCGCAACAAGTAATCAAAAATCACCAGTCTTGCACTGGTGATTTTTGATTACTTCATTTCGCGGGGCCCGGAATCGAATATAGAAAATCACACTCCTCAATCCCAAAACCCCCATTTCATGATATAAATGCAGTCATGCAATGCATCATTCTCGCAGCCGGAAAAGGCTCACGCCTCCGACCACTAACGGACACTTGTCCAAAACCACTCGTTAAAGTTTCAGGGAAAACACTCATCGACCACATTGTTGAAGCATTACCAAGCGCAGTCGACGAACTCATTTTTGTAATTGGATACAAAGGAGAAATGATTCGTGAATATTGCGGTAGTGAATTTCACGGAAGAAAAGTGACCTATGTTGAACAGATTGAACAGAATGGAACGGCACGTGCACTCTGGCTCTGTAAGGATTTACTCCACGGACGATTCCTCTTTATGTTCGCTGACGACATTCATGGGAAAAAAGATATTGCTCGAGTGACTTCGTACACGCGGGGTATGCTCACCATGTCGAGTGATAACCCAGAACGATTTGGTGTTATTGTGCGTAATCCTGACGGCACGCTTGCAAACATGATTGAAAAGCCAACGCATCCACCATCAAACCTTGTTTCTACGGGAGTTATGGTGCTCGACGACCATATTTTTGAATTTGAACCACAGACGCCGGTGAATGGGGAATACTATCTTACTGAAGTTATTGAACGGTATGCGTCAGCATATCCTGTTGCAGTCGTTGAGGAGCACCACTGGCTTCCAATTGGATATCCAGAAGATATCACCCGAGCTGAAGCAATTCTTTCCGTGCGGAACAACATGGGTTGAAGCACGCAGAATTAGTCAATTGAAGTTATCTGCTCAAAACACTTTTCCACAGAGAAATAAAAATGAACCAACGGTATGCTGTAATATAAGATGATGGCTAAAACGAGTGAGAAACTTATTGCAAGAAAACTTCGTCAGCGGGGAAGTAGTATAAAAGATATAGCTAAAAAACTAGGTGTTTCAAGTGGCTCGGTGAGTATCTGGTGCGAAGACGTTTTGCTCTCGCCTATACAAAAAAAGAGATTGTTTTTAAAGCAAGTAAATGCAGGCCACAAGGGGCGAATAATGGGTGCAGAAGCAAATAAGCGTAAAAAGATAGAGAATGTAGTAAATCAAGAAAAAATTGCAAGTACTATGGTTGGGAGATTAAGTGAACGGGACAAGCTGATGCTTGGTATTGGCTTATATTGGGGTGAAGGAGTGAAAGCAGGAAGTAGTGGAACTGCTCTTGTAAATTCTGACCCGTCGGTTATACTTTTTGCTCGGGATTGGTTCGAACAGTTAGGTGTGAAAAGGTCTGAATTTAATCCGTACATTTATGTGTCAGAGGTCCATAAATCACGCGAACATATAATTCAAAAATTTTGGTCTGACTACCTTTCTATTCCGGTTGAACAATTCAATAAAATAATTTTCCTCAAAGGACGACCTAAAAAAAAATACAATAATTATGATACGTATTATGGTGTATTGGCGTTAAGGGTCTCTCGTGGTACAACTCTTAGGTATAAGATAATGGGTTTGATAAAGGCCTGTAGATAATGTCAATGTAGCTCAGTTGGTTAGAGCGAGGGACTCATAAGCCCTAGGTCGGAGGTTCGATTCCTCCCATTGACACCAAGAAAGCCCCTCAACGGGGCTTTCAACTGTCAATGGAGCACAGTCCAGTGGACTGTGCGAGAAGAGTTGAAAGCGGGAGGCGCTTATATTTCAAACTATTGTTTTATCTCAAGCGAAGCAATAAGAATTTCATGTATGGTTTCGAAATCAACTCCGTACTCTGCAGGAAAAGAATCGACCCAATGTGGCGCATAGTGTAAAACAAGAACAAAAAATGAACCATCAATATTGGGGAACACCGCGAGAGAAAGTGGTTCGTATTCATTATATAAAAGCATCGCGCCATGAAGTCCATTTGCGGTTTCGATTGGGCCTAAAAATTCAGAAGCATAGGGAAAGGTAAAATATTCATCATGTGCAAAATAATCTTGAGTAAGCTGGACTGGTGTCGAACTCGCTGAAATCATCCTTGAGAAATACTCTGAAGATAAATTTGGATATATTTCTACTGCAGACAAATTTTTTGATTTGTGATTATCAGGGAGGTTAATTACTGGGTTTGTGATTAATAGGTGGGGTCCATAAAGACCTTCATCTTTTATCTGGATCATTGTCATTTTAGGGTAACTGAAATGATATAAACCGTCCTTGTTTGAATATATATTGGTTGCAATCTCAGTATCATCTGTTGATACGAAATAAAATTTCGTTGTTTCAGTTTGCTTTGGTATAGCACTTATTTCGTTTGTGTCATCCAAGATATTGATATTTTGTTTTGATTCATCCTGATAATAATCAATATAAGGGATCTCTTTGGTGGATGTTTCATAACCAACCCAAAAACCTAAAAACGGCAATGCTATAAAAAGCACCATTGCAAGATATTTTGAAAGGGGAGTGACGGTGGTAATTTGGATTTTCCAGTTCGAATGGACAAGTGAGTTTTCTGATTGTAGATTCGGTTCTTGTTCCATGAATAAAGTATAGCAAGAGACAACTATTAATATTCCTATATCGGTGGACGATGTTTAAAACTCATGTATAATGGGCAACCGAAGCTTTACCTGAAGAGGAAAAAGCTTCGCTTTGATCAATTTAGGTCAAAAAGAACTGCGTCAAAAACCGCACTTTAAATTAAGATGCGGTGGTAAGAGGAATCTTTCTACCGCTTCGCTCGCAAAACATAAAAGTAAACTTTTACGTTCTTGCTCGCTTGCGGTGGTAGCTCAACTGGTTAGAGCACCC
>CAZQIF010000015.1:0-23492 GCA_964593375.1 uncultured Candidatus Saccharibacteria bacterium
ATTAACTGCCCTTGATAAAGAGGGTGCTGGTCTTAGTGAACGTGCAATCCACTGGGTAGAGATTGCTGATGGATACCTTACCTTCGTCGAATCTGCGAGTAAGTTATTCAAGGAAACGAATGACATTCAGCTCAAACGAGAGCTAGTTTTGACACTAGGTTCGAACCTAACTATTACCGACAAAAAAGCCTTTATTACCTTGGGTAAAGCGTTGCAGTCAGTGAAAAAAACTCACTCGGCCTCGCATAAGATTTTGGGCCGGTTCGAACCTAAAAAAGCCCTTGATAAACAAGGACTTTCTCAAGAAAAAGCTATGGCTTTTTCAACATTGTGCGCCGGGGTGGGTTCGAACCACCGTAGGGCTATGCCCGTCAGATTTACAGTCTGATGCGATTGACCGCTCCGCCACCGACGCAGGTTGTTTGATTGTACTCCTTCTTGCCCATGGACTTTACATGCCTGGTTCGCATTTGCTCACATCGGCATGAGCGTTCGACTTTCGATATAAAGGAAGTAGTTCCTTTATATCTGCCACCGACGCAATAGTCCTCTTACGAGGACAGGCTATAAAGTACCATAATTCATAAGGAAGGAAAAGTAAGCGACTTTGATATGGTACGATATTAGCAATGAAGCGAATTCTATTTAGTACTTTCATAGGTCTGTTGCTTGTAGTTCCTGCGCTCTCTTTTGCCCAAATCGTCCCCTGTGACGGCGCAATCGGCATCGGTGGGGATGCAAATAGAGTATGTCAGGGCTGTCATCTGGTACAACTCGGTCAAAACATCATTACCTTTCTCATTGAAATCATCGCATTCGGGGGCGCTGTCGTATTTGCGATTGGAGGCCTCCGCATGGTGATGTCCCGCGGAAATACTGGCGAAGTCGAAGCAGCGAAGAGTATGATGACAAATGTCGTCATTGGCCTCGTCATTCTCCTTGCGGGGTGGCTCGTTATTGATACAGTACTCAAGGTATTCGTGAAAGGCAATGAAGATGTTGGAGGCGTTGCACAAATTCAAGGGTACGGTCCATGGAATCAGATTGAGTGTGTGACGCAACCGACCCTTGCCGAAGCACCCACACCAACTCCAGGAGTCGTTGTTGTTCCGCCAACTCCGGGTGTTGCGCTAAACACACAACAAATAACAGAAAAATACGGTACGCAGATAAGTACGTACTGCCAAAGCTCGCCAATACCAAATTGTTCAAATGTAGTAGCAGCACTCATTGCTGCGGAATCTGGAGGAAAGCCAAGTGCCACAAGTCAGAAGGGTGCATTGGGACTAATGCAACTGTTACCAGAGAACGGTGGCGTAAATTGTGATTCTGCAGACACTGCATGCATTAACTCACAAATTCAGAAGGGAATTCAATATATGAGTAACTCGTATAATACAACCAAAGATACAACCCTCATGCTCGCTTCGTATAATGGTGGAAAGGCTGCAATTCTGCCCAGTGGTTGTTGTCCGAGTGGTTTAGCATATCAATGCCCATACGACTGTGGTGAGCGTAAAAACTACAAGCAATGCACTACCCTCGACAGTATCTGTACGGCAAATACGGGTTTTATCGAAACAAGAAACTATGTGAGTAAGATTTGTTCTGCTATCGGGGGATGTTAATGAGGAGGTCTCTATATCAATTGTAATGATACAATAATCGTATGAAGAAATTTGCTCTCATTGCTTTATTTGCGGTAGTTATATTTTTTCCAACAGCTGTATCCTTTGCCCAAATCGTCCCCTGTGACGGCGCAATCGGTATTGGTGGGGATGCAAATAGAGTATGTCAGGGCTGTCATCTGGTACAACTCGGTCAAAACATCATTACCTTTCTCATTGAAATCATCGCATTCGGGGGCGCTGTCGTATTTGCGATTGGAGGCCTCCGCATGGTGATGTCCCGCGGAAATACTGGCGAAGTCGAAGCAGCGAAGAGTATGATGACAAATGTCGTCATTGGCCTCGTCATTCTCCTTGCGGGGTGGCTCGTTATTGATACGGTCTTAAAAACACTTTTGGATGACAGTACTGAGTCTGAAATGGGCCCATGGCATACGATTGAGTGTGTGACGCAACCGACGCTTACGACGACCCCGCCGACGACGCCGGTGACGCCGGTGACGCCTGTTACACCGACAACACCGGCCGCAGGCTGCACAGGATCATGTGTTGCGCTCTCGAATAGTATTACTATCAAGAACGGAGCTTGTTCAGGTGCGTCTGCGTGTACTGTTTCATCAGCGATTGCATCAGATTTGACGTCGCTCGATTCAAAATTAGATGCTGCAGGAGTGAATTGGCAGGTTACAGAAGCATATCCTCCAACAAGAACTCACAAAGACCCGTGTCATGCTGCTGGTACCTGTATCGACGCAAATTGCATTGGAGGATGTACTGCGTCCCAAGTAAAAACTTTCCTTGATTCAGCCAACACTTCTGGGCTACGTGCAGTGTATGAAGTTAAAACGCAATCCGAAAAGGACGCATTAGTAAGGAACGGTGTAAACGCATCGAGTGTCTCAGTGCTTGGTGACTGGATTTCTGCACCTCATTTTTCTGTGTACGATGGAGGATAGCTATGGAGATTGGTGCGTCGCACTTTGCTTGGACCTCGCAAAAGTACGAAAAAACCAAAGCTATGGAAACGCTTTGGTTTTTTCATTTTGCGTGCGGGATTTTCTCCCTACGGGAGCAGTTTGGGCCGTATGACCGTTTCTTCCTTTGGTCGAAACTGACGACGACCTCTTCGAATCCTCGACACACAGTCTCCCAGACTGTGTCCACGAGGAATTTCGACCACTACATGGTCAGTACCCCTTTAGGATACTTTTCTTCCTTTCAGTCGAAATGATATCTCTAAAGGGCTTCGAATTCTCGTGGACCTCGCAAAAGTACGAAAAAACCAAAGCTATGGAAACGCTTTGGTTTTTTCATTTTGCGGGCGAGGATTCTCGTCTTACAGACGCTGTTCAGGTCGTATGACAGTTTTCCTTTCAGTCAAAACTGTCGACGACCTCTTCGAATCCTCGACGCAAAGTGCCCCGCACTTTGCGTGGACCCGCAGGTATGCAAAAACCGCCTAATGGCGGTTTTTGCATACCTGCGGGTCCACGAGGATTCGAACCTCGGTCAACGGATTTGGAGGCCGCTATTCTACCACTGAACTATAGACCCAACGTGTAGCATGGTACGGGAAAGAGGAGTTATCGTCAATTGAGGATCTTGAGAAAAGACCTGACAATATTTTTTATTTCTTCTATTTTATCTTTTTCTATCCAAATGATTTCGGTATCTCTCCTAAGCCACGTCATCTGTCGTTTTGCAAATTGACGTATCTTTGTTTCAAGTTCTTTTTGCATATCCTCCATCGATAGCTGTCCCTCTAGAAAACGAGCTATGTATCGGTATTCGAGCCCTAAATCTTCCATGCGCTCGTATGGAAGTCCTTGTTCATGAAGACGTTTAACCTCGTCTATCATTCCTTCTTGAATACGTTCTAATAGTCGCTTGTGAATTCGTTCATGAAGGATTTCTTTTTCTATTTTGATTCCGATAGTGAGTGCATCATAGAGTTCTTCCGTTTGTTCTTCTGGGACAAAACCAAGGGCATCAACAATTTCTAGAGCACGAATAAGCCTGCGCTTATTTTTTGTATCAATATCTTTTGCTCGACGAGGGTCCTTTGCGGTGAGTTCTTCTGTTAGCTCCTCAAGATTCATCTGCTCAAGCTTTTCGCGAAGTGTTTCGTTCGGCAGCACGTGCGGAGCTACGATTCTTCCAAGTAGGGCGTCAATATAAAAAAATGTTCCACCAACAATAATTGGAAGTTTGCCACGAGAAGTGATATTGTCGATTGCGGTGCGTCCATCGCGAACAAAATCCGCCACGGTGTACACATCAGTTGGATTTGCAATATCAAGAAGGTGATGGGGAATACCACCCATTTCTTCTTTTGTGACTTTTCCGGTACCTAAATCGAGGCCACGATACACCTGTCTCGAATCAGCAGAAATAATCTCGCCATTGAATTGCTTGGCGAGCTCAATTCCGAGTGAGGTCTTTCCTGAAGCGGTAGGTCCTACGATAACTAGAACTTTTGGTTTTTGCATTGCTGTAAAAGTGTGAATTTTCAAGTTGAAGCGAATAAATATTACGTGTCAAAATCGTTTCTGCACACCATCACCTATCATTCTTAGGATTTATATAAATCAATTTTCTTAATCAATGATTCCACATCTCGAGCTAGGCGAACGCAATATTTATAATTATTATTTCTCGCAGCAGTTCTACTAATTGTTGGTCGATAGCCCAACATTTCAAAGATTTGGAACACGCCTTCAGCAAGTGGTTGTGTATGATTTGTGAAGTTAATCATTATGTAACCTCGGTCACGATAGATTGATCCATCTGTTTGCAATAATCCTTTCAAACAGCATTTCGCATAAATTTTATTTTTGAAAATCCAAGTTGGAATTGTTGCCTGTTGGTGTAATTTTGAACCCATACCGACTTTCCAAGGAAGTAGCGCATTCAGTTTGTTTGAATAAACGCTGATATTCATATAAGTTGCTCTCGGTCCAGGCACAATAGAAACTTTATTCTTTGGAAAAATCTCTTTAAGTGAACCTATGATTTCATTCGCAAGGTTTGGGTATCTTGTATCACAAGTAATCCTGAGTCGTGCCGCTCTTCCGTTTGGATTGGAAAGATTGCCATCTCCAAGTGCCACCCCGACGATATACGCTATCTTTGCCTTGGAAACATTCTCCATATTTTATGCTGTGGGCGGAGAGGGACTTGAACCCTCACGACCTTGCGGTCACGCGATTTTGAGTCGCGGTCGTCTACCATTCCGACACCCGCCCAGTGAAAAAGTGTATAGGATATGACGTCTTTTGCAAGTTTATGATAACATATTCTCCATGGCATACGAAAGTAACTCAATTTTTTGGATAGAAGTAGAAAAAATCGTACCGAACCCGTTTCAACCACGACGTGAGTTTGATGAAGCAAAACTAAGGGAGCTTGCAGATTCGATTAGGATGTACGGTGTTCTCCAACCGCTTGTAGTGACACGTAAGGAAATTATGCGCGAGGATGGGGCATTTTCAAGCGAATACGAGCTTATTGCAGGTGAACGTCGACTCCGCGCGTCAAAGCTTGCAGGACTCACCCAAGTGCCGGTCATCATCCGCTCTGGCGAAGAGACCGAGCTCATGAAACTCGAACTCGCGATTATTGAAAACATCCAGCGCGAAGATTTAAATCCAGTTGACCGTGCGCTTGCCTTCAGACAACTTTCAGATGCGTTCGGACTCTCTCACGCGCAAGTCGCACAGAAAGTTGGGCGAAGTAGAGAATATGTTTCTAACTCAATTCGTTTACTGCAACTTCCTGAGACTATTCTTGGCGCGCTCCGTGTCAATGATATTTCAGACGGACATGCGCGCACGCTCCTTATGCTGAACGACCGCCCAGAGGAACAAGACATTGTATTCCGAGAAATCTTGCTGAAGAAACTTTCTGTCCGAGAGGTCGAACGAATCTCACGAAAAATTGCGACTGATAAAGTTCGTAAAAGAGATTCAAAAACCTTTGATCTCGAGCTCATTGCACTTGAGCGCCAGTTTACTGAGACACTCGGAACGCGCGTGCAGATTGCAAAAACTGAATATGGTGGACGACTCACGATTGACTATTTTTCACAGGAAGATTTGCAGAAGCTTCTCGAACTTGTTCACAATAATGATGAACATACCAAAGTACTTGGTGCAAACACACCACGCGATACCGCGCTTGATGCAATTCAAAACGCGACACCGCTCGTAGCTATTGTTGATTCTGTAATTCCTAAACCAGAACTTACTACCGAACCTGAACTCGAACATGAGTTCGAACCAATCCCACAGAGTATCGTAGAAGCTTCAGGGAGCGAACCACTATACACCACAAGTAATGAAGAGGATGTGTATACGCGACATGACAGCATTGATGCTCCACCTGCTACTACAGAAGATCTTCAAGAAAGCGATATAATACATGCAGAAAAAGAATTTGTCACAACGCAAGATTCAGTATCCATGCCAGAACCCATTCTGGGAGTGGTACCAACTACTCCAGTTATACCCCAAGCAGAAATTAAAGAAGAACCAATACAAATGGCAACCGTAGAACCCGAAGACCCAAACCTCTACTCAATCAAGAATTTTTCCCTGTAGGGGACTTTGGTGTTCCGAGTGATGAGCGAATACGTCTCCTCGCGAGCGACGTTTTTGCAAACTCAAGCCACTTTTGCGTGGGTTTATTTGACTTGTTTTTGATTATTTCAACAATGTCGCCGTTCCTGAGTTCGGTGTCAAGCCCGACGAGTTTATTGTTTACCTTCGCACCTGAGGTGTGGTCGCCAATATCTGAGTGTATCGCATATGCAAAATCGATAGGAGATGCGCCAACAGGTAAGTCAACGACATCTCCCTCTGGAGTAAACACAAAAATACGGTATGAGAAAAAATCGTTTTTAAGACCTTCGCTGAATTCACTTTCTGAATCAGAAATTTTATGAGACTCCGCAACTTCCTTAATCCAATGAGGAATTTTTTCCTTATCCGGTTTTTCAACAAATATTTTTTTCTGATCATTATTTGATGCATTATTTCGCCACGAGAACGGTCTGAAGAGTGAGGGAATAAGAGAGGTAAACCAAGATTGGGAGTTTTCATTTGCCGTTTTGTTGCCTCGTTGAATTTCCTTATAAATCATGTGTGATGCAACACCGTATTCAGCTTCACGATTCATTGCTTCGGTACGAATCTGAATTTCAAGAATAGTGCGCCCCGGGGTAATGACGGTGGTGTGAAGAGAACGGTAGCCGTTTGGTTTGGGGAATGCAATATAATCTTTCATGCGTTTCGGCATCGGTCGCCAAAGGTCATGGACGATTCCAAGTACGCGATAGCATGTTTCAACATCAGGAACAACAACCCGAAGTGCAAGATAGTCGTGGATTGCAGCCATGTCCCATTCACGGCGCTTCAATTTTTGGAACAAGCTGTACGTACCTTTTACACGGCTGTATGTATGAAAATCACGGAGTCCTGACTCAGCAAGCTTTTTCATGAGTGACTTGCGCGAGCGATCAAGTTCATCAGCACTCTTCTTTGCCATAGGTTTTGAAAGTTCGATGACGCGCGCAAATTCCACTGGGTACACATAGGGAAATGCGAGGTCCTCCAGTTCCTTGCGAATGCGCCCCATACCGAGCCGGTGTGCAACAGGAACATATATTTCAAGTGTTTCAGTAGCAATGCGAAGTTGCTTCTCTTTTGGAACGAACTCAAGCGTGCGCATGTTGTGAAGCCTATCAACAAGTTTGATGATGAGAACACGAATGTCCTGACTCGTCGCAACAAAAAGTTTTCGCAAACTCTCGTTGTGCCTATCGCTTCCGTAGTAGCGAACTGATCCGAGTTTCGTTACCCCCTCAACAAGAAACAAAATTTCTTCACCAAATTGCGTTTTGATATCTTCTGCGGTGCAATCAGTATCCTCAATACTGTCGTGAAGGAGTCCTGCGGCAACCGTACGTGTTCCCATACCCATCTCAGCAAGCATTGAGGCAACCGAAACAAGGTGGGTGATGAAAGGTTTCCCAGAAAAGCGCAAATGTCCCTCGTGCGCCTTCAAAGAAAATTCATAGGCTTTCTGAATGAGTTCCTTATCAGAAGGGTTTGTGGAAACCAAGTGTTTTAAGATTGAATCAAGTTCAGACATTTTATGATTGTACCCCACAAATGTGGAATAACAAGGATGAAAAGGTAGAGGAATTAAAGGAAAGATTGATTATTTTCACACCTGTGTTTTAATCAACAGAGACAGAAAATTTGTATTTTGTGTAAACCTACGAAAAAGGAGTGCTACCGTGTCCCAATTTCTACGATTAGTGGAATTCATTAATTCGATGTCGAACCTCGAAATGGGCGATGTTATTGCTTGTAATCGAGGTGGGAGAAAGCTCTACTCAGTAGTCCTTGGAATTTCAGGAAAGGGCGACCAAGAGCAGCTTACACTCTCAAAGTTTAGCCCGTGTGTTGGATTTGAACCTATGCCACACAAGGTGAGGTTTAATCTAGAAGGTTGGCTCGAGGATGAACACGAGAGAGTTCTTCTTGGGTATTGGGGATGGGACAGCACTAAGAAAGGTTTAGTGAAAAACTTACTTTCTCAATTACCCACAACAATGCCGCCTGAAAAAAAGAATGACGTGCTTACCGTATTGTTTCTTTGCGGGAGTTCGATGCATGATGGCGCGGAAGCAATTCTTGAACGGATTTCTCTGAGCCATATGCCAAAAGCCGAAGCCGTAGATCTCCTTGCGAACGTGCTTCGGCTCACGACGAAAGGTGACGTATGGCGGTTGTAGTGAACTGGTAGAACGTTTACGACGACAAACGCCGGACCTCCCAAGGTCCGGCGTTTTTTCTTATCTGAGTTCTTGTTACTTTCCACCAAGGAGTGTTATTGCCTCATCGACACCAAACTTCTCGAGATCGACACTGTCGGGAAGCCAAATTCGTTTGAATCCTTTTTTGAGATACTTTCCTGATTTCGATTCAAACACCTTTATCATTTTCTTGGTCTTTGGATTTACTCCAACTTCTTTTGCAAGTTTTTCTCCCGAGCGCATTTTCTTTGGCTCTTTAAGAATCGCGAGCGCACGCTCAAACGTAATGTCATACGGATTATCTTCACCCTTCAGTGAACGAAAATCTCCCGCATGTCCGATGTATGGTCCGAAGCGCCCCGTGTTTGCGATTACGGGCTCATTTGTCTCTGGGTGAACGCCGAGCTCGCGGGGAAGAATGAGGTAGTGGACAGCATCCTCCAAGGTCACATCGGCAACGCTCTTACCCTTAGGAAGACTTGCACGCTTTGGATTCGGAGCCTTTTTACCCTTAACCTTTTCGGGAGTTGGACCAAGTTGTACGTAGGGTCCAAAGCGACCGTTTAATACATAAATATCTTCACCGGTTTCTGGGTGCTTACCGAGTGGCTCATCTGCCTTAATGAGTGAACCATCGAGAATGCGCGCGCCATCGCATTTTGGATACGTATCGCAAGAAAGGAATTTTCCACCACGACCAAGTTTGATGACCATTTCGCTTCCACAGACGGGGCAAGGGAACTCTTTGGGGCCGGCACCGAGGTTGGTGATTTTTTCAATATTTTCTTTAGCGTCAACTGCTTTCTTGAAAGGGACATAAAATTCCTTAAGTGTTTTGAGGTATGTGCGCTTTCCGTCAGCGATTTCGTCGAGCTCGTTTTCCATCTCACTCGTGAAATCGTCGCCGATGTATTCGGTGAAGTGTTCTTCGAGAAATGATGAGACGAGATCACCGGTGTCGGTTGGCAGAAGTGTGCGTCCATCTTTTTCTACGTATCCGCGTTCAATAATGGTGTTCATAATTGACGCATAAGTCGACGGTCGTCCGATGCCACGTTTCTCAAGTTCTTTAATGAGTCCTGCCTCGGTGTAACGCGATGGTGGTTGTGTATCTTTTCCTTCACTACTTAAATCGATGAGTGTGAGTGGGTCATGTGGGGCAAGAACGGGAACCTCAGTGTCCTCACCGCGAGCACGTGTGTCCACACGAAGCCATCCATCAAAAAGGACGCGTGAACCGTTTGCGGCAAAGTCAGGTATTGCTTCAGAACTGCCAGTTACATTTGCGATAACTTTAGTGCGCTTGATGTTCGCATCTGCCATTTGCGATGCGACTGCACGCTCCCAAATGAGCTCATAGAGCTTTTTCTGGTCATCGGTGTGCCCAGCAGTACGCTTTCCGAAATTACTCGGACGAACCGCTTCGTGAGCTTCTTGCGCCGACTTACTTTTTGTCTTGTACGTGCGTGGTTGCACATACGTCTTTCCAAAATCGGCGTGAATGAGCGCAATGATTTGCTTCACCGCAATCGGACTCATGGTTGTCGAGTCGGTACGCATGTATGTGATGTATCCTGCTTCATAGAGTTTCTGTGCAGCACCCATCGTGCGTGATGGAGAAAAGCCAAGTCGTGTTGATGCCGTTTGCTGGAGTGTTGACGTGGTAAACGGTGGTCGAGGCACTCGCTTCTGTTCGGTCTCCTTAATTTCAACGATTTCCCATGGGTGAGCTTTGCCTATTTTGAGAATGCGGTTTGCTTCTGCTTCTTCTCGTGGTTCAACTACGCACGTAAGTGGAAGATGGCCCAGGCCACCCTCTCTGCCTTGGGCATTCACCTTGTCGGTTTTCTCATTTGTTTTGGTGAGCGCAGTAAGTACGAAGAAGTGCTCTGGAATAAACGCACGAATTTCTCTCTCACGTTCCATAATGATGCGGAGAGCAGGGGATTGCACTCGTCCTGCAGAGAGTCCGTAGCGTACCTTTTTCCAGATGAGTCCGGATAGGTCGTAGCCCACAAGTCTGTCGAGAACACGACGTGCTTCCTGTGCTTCTTTGAGGTGCATGTCGATTGCGCGTGGGTGCTTGATTGCTTCAAGTACTGCCGGCTCGGTAATTTCATGAAAAACAATGCGTTTCAGATGTTTATTGTTTTTCTTGATGAGTTCAGCAACATGCCACGCGATTGCCTCACCCTCGCGGTCGGGGTCAGTTGCAAGGAGTACTGCGTCAGCTTTTCCTGCCTCCTCTTGGAGTTCACGAATGACCTTTTCTTTGCCGAGAGAATTGATGTACCGCGGAATAAACCCGCCTTCGATATCGACAGCGTCTTTATTGCTTTTTGGAAGGTCACGCACGTGGCCCACTGAAGCCTTCACGCGGTAATTTTTACCGAGATATTTTTCAATGGTTTTTGCTTTTGCGGGAGACTCAACAATTACTAAGGTATGAGACATATATAGGTATTGCTTCCAATAGATACTAGGGAATGACCTTTGTGTCAAATAATAAGCAGAGCGCGATATTTAAAATATAAAAATTTAAAATGAAAAACCCGCACCAGAATAGTATTAAAAAACTTTAAAGAACACCCCGTTATCTTCTCTAATATGGCCACCGAGTTCGAGTTGCATGAGGAGCACAGCGGTTTCGCTCACGGGGAGGCCAAGGGTGCGAATGAGGGTGTCGCGCTCAGTGGGTTCTTTAAGTAAGGTGAGTACTTGCTTTTCATGCTCGGTAAGGTTCGTATCAAAAAGTGTTTGCTCGTGTCCGGATTCAATTTTCTCAATATTAAGAGCAGTTAAAATATCGTCTGGCGTGGTGACTGGTGTCGCACCGAGTTTGAGAAATTGGTGTCCGCCTTTGCTACTTTCACTGAAAATATTTCCAGGAACGACGAGCAGTTCGCGGTTGTAGTCGGCAGTGAGGCGCGCGGTGATGAGTGTCCCTGATTTTTCTCCGGCTTCAATGACGAGCGTGGCGTGACTGAGTCCGGCCATGATGCGATTGCGCGCGGGGAACGACCATGTCGTTGCTTTGAACTCAGGTTCAAATTCTGAAAGGAGTCCGCCACCCGCATCGAGTATGCGAGATGCGAGTCCACGGTTCGTACGTGGGTAGAGAACATTGTCATCGATACCAGAACCGGGGACCGCGAGCGTATAGAGATTATTTTCTAATGCTGATTCATGTGCAAGCGCATCGATGCCGAGCGCAAGCCCTGAGACAATCGCGATGTTATATCCACGGAGTCCACGAATGAGGTACTCAACCACCTGCTTCCCATAGTTTGTGTAATTACGGGAGCCGACGACCGCGAGACACTTCGTGTCTATGGCTGGAAGATTTCCCCGCACATAGAGTCGGAGGGGTGGCTGTGGAATTTCGCGGAGAAGAGGAGGATATTCAGAATCTCTCAGCGTTCGTATTTCAAAATTCATAATAAATAGTGTAGCATTTGCCTCGACCTCATATATAGAATAGAATCAATTTCATTGTATAATCCTTTCATATGTTAGATATTAAATTTATCCGAGAGAATCTTGACCTTGTCAAAATGGGTGCGCAAAAAAAGCGCATGAAGGTTGACCTTGATGGACTTATGGCGCTCGATGACAAACGCAAAGAGCTTCTCAGTCATATTGAAGAAAAAAAAGCTGAGCAAAATCGTACCTCACAAGAAATCACCAAAATTGACAATACGGTGTTGCGTCAAGAGCGCATTGACGCAATGAAGGTGCTCAAAGATGAAGTTCAAAAAGAAGAGGAGGAGCTCAAAGAAGTGCTTGTAAAATGGCAAGAGCTCATGCTCCAAGTCCCCAACATTCCTGACATGTCTGTGCCTGATGGAAAAGATGATGCAGAGAATGTTCCCGTTAAGAACTGGGGAGAAAAGACAAACTTTTCTTTCACACCAAAGAGCCATGTCGACATTATGACAAAACTCGGCATGGTTGATTTTGATAGAGGTACAAAGGTACATGGTTTTCGCGGATATTATTTGCAGAAAGATGGTGCCCGTCTCTCGTGGGCAATTTGGAATTATGCACAGGAATTTTTCCTCGCCCGAGGATTCGACCCGCTCCTTGTTCCGGCGATTGTTCGAAAGAGTAATCTCTATGGAACAGGGCACCTTCCAAGCGATGCTGATGATGTCTATCACACACAAGACAACGACTACCTCATCGGAACCGCAGAGGTTTCGACGATGGGGTACTATGCAGACGAAGTGCTCGAAGCAAATGAACTTCCTATAAAGTGGCTCGCGTTTTCACCTTGTTTCCGCCGTGAAGCAGGAAGTCATGGAAAGGATACTAAAGGACTCATTCGTGTGCATGAATTTTTCAAGCTCGAGCAAGTTATTCTCTGCGAGGCGAGTCATGAGGAGTCGGTACGGTGGCACGAGTGGCTCAACCGCAACACTGAAGAGTTTATCGAATCCTTGGGTATTCCATACCGCACGGTTATCAACTGTGGTGGAGATATTGGTCAGGGGCAGGTCAAGAAATATGATATTGAACTTTGGGTACCGCTCGAAGGGAAGTATCGTGAGATAAGTTCTGCGTCATACTTCCATGATTTCCAGACACGACGATTTAACATTCGCTATAAAGATGCTGAGGGGAAGATGCGCTACGCACATTCACTCAACTGCACCGCAATTCCAACGCCACGCATCCTTGTTTCACTCATTGAAAATTTCCAAGCAGAAGACGGAACGGTACGAATTCCTGCAGTGCTTCAGAAATATTTTGGCAAAGATGTAATACAATAGGGTAATGCCCTTTTTCAGAAGAAAACGAATCGACTTACGACGAAATCGAGAAATTGAAACAAACGTTTGGAAACACGTGTTTTTGGGTGTACTGCTCCTTCTTGGTATTGCGCTCTGCGTTACCGCGTTGTGGTACGTGACTCGTCTCGCATCAGTGACTATTTCAGAAATCGTAATTTTGGGTGGCGAAACTATCCCACACGAATCAGTTGAAGGGGCAGTGCATGATGTGCTTAAGGGAAGCTATTTGCGCGTTGTTCCATATACGTTTGCCTACACAGTCCCCAATCTGGAAATTGTGAGTGCGTTAAGTAGCATTCCACGAATTAAAGATGTTCAGGTAGAGCGTACATCACGTACTGCACTCCGCGTCACGTTTGACGAATACATTCCAACCGCGCTCTGGTGCATGAGTAGTGATGAATTATCACCCTGTTATTTTGTCGATGGTACAGGATATGCCTTCTCACTCGCACCCCCACTTCGTGGAGGTTCCTTCATTCGGCACATAGTTGAAGGTACCGAGCGACTCGAAGAAAGGCAGATTCTCCCCACACCACTATTTGAAAAGGCACACACATTTACTTCAGCACTCGAAACTGAGCGCGGACTCCGCATTAGCTACGTAACGCACACCAAGGAAGCTGACAGCATCTACCACCTCAGTGGAAATGGAAATCTCATGGTTACCACTGATATGGATGTGAAGGAGACAATCAAGAACTTGAGTGCCATTCTTGAATCAAAGGAGTTTAATCATCTTGAACCTGGTAATTTTAATTACATCGATTTACGTTTTGGCAAGAAGGCATTTGTGAATGAACAGATGACCATAGGAACGACGACAGCGACAACGACGCTTCCCGAATGATGCTAATCATGGTATTAACTCCACATGTCGTTTTGGGAATTATTTAAAAAGTCTGAAAAGCCGGTGCTCTCTGAAGTAGCATCGATGGGAAGGAATGATACTTTCTGGCACAAACTCCCTCGGCCTTTTTTTGTGCTCGCGCCCATGGCCGATGTTACTGACGCAGCGTTTCGGCAGATGATTGCCACGTATAGTGCACACACGAGAGCCGACGGGACCATTGGTGGTCCTGATGTGATGTGGACGGAGTTTGTTTCTGCAGATGGGCTCATGCGTGCAACCCCCGAGGGGAAAGAAAAACTTAAAGCGGATCTCCTCTATGGTGAAGGGGAACGTCCCATTGTCGCTCAGCTTTTTTCATCACATCCTGAATATATGGAAGGGGCAGCACGTTTGGTGCGTGAACTCGGGTTTGATGGTATCGATATCAACATGGGGTGTCCTGACAAAGGTATTGAAAAGCAGGGATGTGGAGCGGCAATGATTAAAAATCCAAAACGTGCGCGTGAAATAATTCTTGCGGCACGGAGGGGAAGTGATGGACTTCCAATTTCAGTAAAAACACGTCTCGGATATAACAAAGATGAACTTGAATCATGGCTTCCTGAAATTTTAAAAGAAGCACCTGATGCGGTAACGGTACACGGGCGAACCCGAAAAGAAATGTCAAAAGTTCCGGCACGATGGGAACGTATCGCGCGCGCGGTAGAAATTAGAGATGAGATGCACAGCACTGCGCGCATTATTGGAAACGGAGACGCGCTCTCCGTGGATGACGCGCGCGCTAAGGCAGAAGCGTCGGGCGTAGATGGCGTAATGCTCGGTCGCGCAATATTTGGAAACCCATGGTTGTTCCATCCGCAAACTAATTTTGAAACAATACCCCCTTCACTTCGGCTTAAGGTTATGGTCGAACACACAAAGCTGTTTGAAAAACTTTTGCCACACAAGAACTTTGCGGTCATGAAAAAACACTATAAAGCGTATGTACATGGCTTTATAGGAGCAAAGGAACTCCGTATGGAGCTTATGGAGGTAACGAATGCTCGTGAGGTTGAGGAAGTTGTAAACAGTTTTCTTGCACATCCTCAAACACATGAGGTGTAGCTTTGCTACAATGAACATATGACTGAGGTATTACAGGCCAATATATTTTTCCTAATCACGGGTATTGCGGTGATTGTGTTCACACTACTCTTATGTGTGGCACTCTATCACCTCATCAGAATACTAAAGTCAATACGTCGTGTAGTGGATCGCATTGAAGCAGGGAGTGAAATTATTGCCGATGACATGGCACACTTCCGCGCGTACTTTGCGGAGCAGAGTCCAATCGCACGGTTCATTCGAACTGTCTTCGGAAATGGTGGTCGTGGTTCGGCACCTACTCAACCTAAGAGTAAGTCGACACGTTCAACATCGAAGGCAGAATTAAAAATTAAGGACGAAGATTAACGCATTATGGCACAGAAGAAAATCAAGAAAGTGCTCTCTGGAGCACAGAAAGTCGGTATTGGTGTCGGGCTGACTGCTACGGCAGTTGCAGCTGCAGGTGCTTACTTCCTCTACGGAAGCAAAGAAGCAGCAACGAATAGAAAGAAAGTAAAAGGATGGATGCTCAAAGCAAAGGGAGAAGTGCTCGAAGCGCTTGAAAAGGCAGAAAATATTACCGAAGATGAATACAAGGCAATTGTTGAAGCCGTCGGTGGTGCATACAGCATGGTTTCAAATGCTACGGTAGGTGAAATCAAAGATTTCAAGAAAGAAATGAAGTCTCACTGGGATAAAATTGAAAAAAGCGGAGCAGCAAAGAAAGTGTCAGGGGTAGCTAAAAAAATGATAAAAAAAGCACCTGTCGTTAAGAAAGCAGTTGCAAAAAAGGTCGTAAAAGTTGCTCCAAAGAAGGTCGCAAAAAAGTAGAATAAATCTGACCTAGTTTCTATTAACAGTACGAATACCGCGTTCCCCAAGGACGCGGTATTCTATATGTAACGGCTATGTTTTGGAAAATTTCTGCTTTGATGTTTGTCATTACCGCTGGTTTTGGAATGAATGAGATGACGCAGACTGTTGCGTCTGTTCCGGATGTCCGAAGCGAGCCAGAACAAACGGTTATCACACCACAGCGTGATATTACACTCACGACCGACACGTGGGGAATTTTTGACCCAAAGACCGGCGAAGTACTTGCGGGGAAGAATATTGATGTCGCGCGTCCCATGGCGTCAATTACAAAACTGTTCACTGCGTACGCAGTTCTCGTGAGTGAAAAAGTACATGAGCCGATTACTATCACGTGGTCAGATTTAAATGGAGAAGGTCGCGCTGGAAAGCTTACCTATGGTGAGAAAGTGACGCCAGAAGAACTGTTGTTTCCACTCCTCATCGAATCATCAAATGATGCAGGGGAAGCGATAGAGCGTGCGCTCGGGAAGGATCTGTTTTCACATGTGAGCGTACTCCAAAATGAGCTTTCGCTCAGTCATACAAACATCGCAGACGCCACTGGAATGAGTGCTAAAGATGTCTCGGGCGTCACAGACCTTGCTCGCTTTTTTACCCACCTGAAACAAACATACCCGCAGGTGACTGATATTACACAACTTAAGCTCTATGTGGGTGAAGATGAAGGGCTTGTGAATAATAACCCCGCGCGTTCTTTTACTAATTTTACTGGCGGGAAACATGGATTCACAGAAGAGGCAGGTCGAACATTTGTGGGGACGTTTAGAGGGGCAGAAGATAGTGGCGAAATTGGCATGGTGATTCTCGGGAGCACTAATCTCAAGGCAGATATTGCGAAAATGCTCATTTTTGTAGAAAACGACTCGACGCTTTCAATTTGCTATAATGCGGGAGTCTGCACAGAGGTGAAGGACATCATTTCCTATAATTCTGAGTCACAACCTCTACTGCAACCTACAAGTAATTAACCATTTCATGCAACCTACACCCTCTGCACTCTATCGGAAATATCGACCCGAATCATTCGCCGAGGTCCGCAATCAGGAACATATCGTCACGGTGCTTGAGGGTGCCATAGCAAAGGGTATCATTCCGCATGCACTGCTCTTTACCGGTTCTCGCGGGACAGGGAAGACCACAGTCGCACGTATTTTTGCACATGCGATTGGCGCATCTGACATTGATGTGTATGAAATCGATGCCGCGTCGAATCGTGGTATCGATGATATTCGTGCACTCAAAGATGCAGTCCATACACTTCCATATGAATCACCGTACAAGGTGTACATCGTTGATGAAGTGCACATGCTCACAAAAGAAGCCTTCAATGCACTCCTTAAGACGCTTGAGGAGCCTCCCCAGCATGTCATTTTCATACTTGCGACGACCGAACAAGACAAACTCCTCGATACCATTACGTCACGTTGTCAGATTTTCCAATTTCGTGCACCAACGCGAAAGCAACTTCGTGAGACCGTGCTTGCGGTTGCGAAGAAAGAAAAATTTAAACTCAACGATGCGGGGGCTGATCTTATCGCGATTGCAGCTGATGGTTCATTTCGCGATGCACTCGGCATTACCCAAAAAGTCATTATGGCTTCTCCTGACACCGGTGCGGATGCCGATGAGGTTGCGAGAATTGTAGGTGCACCTAAAAATTCGCTTATTATGGATATTGTTTCCGCGCTTGCAACAAAAGATACTGAAAAAGGACTCTCTGCGGTGCGGAGTGCCACTGAGTCACATGCTGATATGAAACTTTTTATGCGTCTCCTCCTCGAACGTATTCGCACCATTATTCTCATTCGCTATGCTTCAAGCGGAAAGGAATCACTCCTCGCACAATATACAGAAGAAGACAGACAGGAACTCGAAGAACTCGCGAAAGAGCAGAAATCCCCGATTAACTCGCATCTCTTGCTTCGACTCCTTGATGCTACTGAACTCGTTGGCCGCACCTATTTGCCAGCGCTTCCGCTTGAACTCGCGATTGTGGAACTCTGTGCGCCAAAGGAAATATAACGGCTATGGATGTATATTTTGTTCGTCATGGTGAGACTGCATACAACCGTTCACATATGCACCAGTCTCCAAGCATCTCACTTTCAAATAGAGGAAGGGAACAGGCGATTACGATTGCTGAGGAGCTTCGCCCGATGAACCCCACACTTCTTATAACGAGTGAGTATCAGCGTACGCGTGAGACGGCAAGTATTATGGGCAGAATGCTCGGTCTTACACCAGTGGTGAACAATCTTTTTCATGAAATTCGTCGACCGACCGAACTCTATGGTTTGTCGCACTATCACCCAAGGACACTCCGATATGTCGGACTCTCCATTTTTAATCGCAATCGCCCAAAATGGCGCATGAGTGATGCTGAGAATTTTGCTGATATCCAAAAGCGTATTGATGCTGCGCTTAATTTTCTCGAATCGTGCGAAGGAGAGCATCAGTCAGTTGTGGTCGTGTCTCACACTATTTTCATTAACCTCATGCTTGCGTATATGCATCACGAACGTTCAATTTCTCTTTCCAAACTCATTCCATACCTCAGTCGTATCATGCGTATGCAAAACGTGGCGATTACGCATATAAAGCACAGTGCCAGAATAGACGAGAGCGCATGGGAAGAGGGTGCTTAGCAATCTAGTGTATTAGTAACCTTACATAATATGATGAATTTTGAAAAAGCTACAGAACCAACACTCGAGCAAGTACTCGCAAAACTTACACCTGAGGAGCGTGGTGAGGTTGATTATTACGTGTTTACCTTTAACAGCAATGTGGTGGAGGAAGATTTTTCTCTTGCACATGAACGCCTACCAGAAACAAATCAAGAGATTGTTACACAGCTCAAAAAACTTTTTACAGTAACAGAGAGTTCGGAGAAAAAGGAAATTGGAAAAACCATCGCAAAACTTCTCGTGACCTGGCGAGAAGGGGTGGCATAGTGTGCGTAAGGAGATAAGCGGTTAAAAGCGAATATTGATTTTTTACAATTTTTGTGTTATTATCGTCGCGTGAAAAAGAAAGAAAAAGAGCCAAAGCTTCACGAGAACTCAATATCTCTTTCCGAGTTTAAGGATTCTTTTAATCAGAACATGCCGGAAACTTTTCCAAAGGTGACTGAGGAACAACTGTTACGATTCAAAAAAGAGCATATTGCTTTCTTTAAACACGGCGATCTCTGGTCACTCGATTTGCATCGTAAGAAGATTATTGACTGGCTCCCAAGAAATACTGAAGCTAAGTAGCACATAAAAAGCAAAAAGCACCCAATGGGTGCTTTTTGGTTGTTTTCGGAACCTGATTTAGAGCTTTTCAATTTCCTTTAGGTCGTGGTCGGGGATATAGAGGAGTAGGAGACCAATGACGATACCGATGATTCCGGTATAGAGAAGTTCACTGCCAAAATATGTCTTTTCAATGAAATCAAGCACGTGCCATATTCCTCGCCAAACAAACACGAGCCCAACTACGATAGCAATAGTTTTAATAAAATATTTTACAGTTTTGTGTTTTTTAGTCATACGTAAATCACTGTATCATATGAAGTTTACCCCTTTTCTTCTCCGCGGGCGTCTCTGTGTGTATAAGTACTCGCTTTGGAATTGGGCGAGACGGGAACGTGCTCTATACTTATCATATGGTACGGTATATGCGCCTTATATTTGTTGGACTTGCGTGTGCCTATTTTTGGTACTATGCAAAAACATACACTGAATGGCATTTTCTTGATTACGTTAATCTCATTTTTCACGAAGCAGGACATACCATTTTCTTCCTCCTCCCGACTTTCGGAAGCGTACTTATGGGAAGCGTTTTTCAGATTTTAATCCCGCTCTCTATTTCTTTGTATTTTCTATTCACCAATCAAAAAATTTCAAGTACACTTTGTCTCCTCTGGCTCGGACAAAATTTTCTCAATGTATCAGTGTATGCAGGAGACGCAGTTGCACAAGTGCTCCCTCTTCTCGGTGGTGATTTTGTGATGCACGATTGGAATTATCTCCTCAGTTCACTTGGCATACTTTCACATACCGATATTGTGGCAGGAACTTTGTATTGGTTGGGACTCACTTTGATTTTAGTCGGTACCGTTCTAACGCTCTATTTCACATGGATTGATAAGCGCGATTATTCTCACTCATAGATTTTATTGCACTTGGAGTCCAGACATTTCGCCTGCTGAAGAAAGACATTGCTTGAGTTCAGATGTTTCGGTCCAACCGCATTGTCCGGTTGATTGACGCTCGCATGTTGCGCTTTGATAGCAGGCATATTCATCGCGGTATTCACAGGTCGACATCATGTCGCCTTCTCTCGCGTCGAAACAGAGTTGACTACTACAGCCACCCACTTTACACTCACTTTTAACAACGGGCATTGGTAGGGGAGTTGGTTTATTGTCGAGAAGAAGCTTAATGTAAAACCCCTCACTGCCATAGAGCGTGTACGTGCCATCAGGATTTACTTGTGCATACACTTCCACTTTTTCGCCAATGTGGCTTTCAAGGTCGCCAAAGCCTTCTACACCGATGACACTTCCAACCGTGTCTCTACTCCAGCCCATGAGTGCAGTGACGTGCTTACCATCCACAACCAAATAACACTCACCATCTGCAAAACATCCCGTATCGACTTTTTCAAGTATCCCTGTGAAGACATCTGCTTTAATTTTTCCTGAAGTGGGGGTCAGAGGAGTTTCTGGTTTTGCAATACGACCCGTTTCTGTATTGACTGTTGTTTCCTCGGAAACAGGTGGATTGGTGTCAACATTTTTTAAATCGTCGTACTTCACGATGTTGCCGTTTCCGTCATCTACATAGATATCATCATTCGTGAAATTAAAACGATAGATTCCGGCAAAGACTACTACGAGTGCGAGGGCTATGGGAATAAGGGCGATAAGAATAAATTTCTTTGTCATGTGTATGGTGTTATGAATAGTTTCACTTATTAGTACGAAAGAAGTATTGATAAGGTAACAATATTAAAGAACTAAAGGGATATCTTCTAGTGAATCAATAATTTTCCATGCATCTGCTTCTATAGGTGAGCCGACAAACGTAATTCCATGCTTTGTTCGCTTAAACATTTCTAGGTCATTGTCACCGTCTGCCACACAAGCGCATTCCGTCATTTTTATATTGAGAAGTTCGCAAAAACTTTCAAGGTGATTAGCCTTTTCATGCGTATTATCACCAGTAGTGTGTATTGCCATAAGTCGGTCATTTTCATCGAAGCGGAATGTGTTATTTGCTTTTGCGAAACTGATACCTAAATCTTTTGCGACCATATTTACAATAATATCAATACCACCAGATATAAGCACAAGTTCATAATCTTTTTCACGGATATAATTTACTGCCTCGCGTGCACCGGGATTCAGTGTGTAGTTTGAAAGAATCTTTGTGATTCCTTCACGGGATGCATCCTGATGTTTGAGATATTCCTCAAGCACAATGTCATTCCAAATTTCATACGTAATCTTTCCCGCTTTAAATTCGGCAAACAATCGCGCATCTTCCAAAGCGGAAATACCAAGCGCCAGACTTAGTTCTCTCCAACTATTTTTATTTATGAGGGTTTGATCAAGGTCAAAGCAGACTAATTTGATTTCATCCATACAGTTATTGTTCACGTTGCTGAATATTACGCGACTCTATGAGTTGCTTTGCATTTTTGGCTTGGTCTATAGGTGTTTCAACTTGTATACCGTTTTGTTGTTCGGCAGGTGTAATAAGTCCCACATCACGCGAAAAGCTTTGCACGCTCCACCAAATGGCAATGCCAATGACGATAAGGAGTGAAACGACTGAAAAGAGGATTCGCATATACTGCTAGTATATCACCAAATTTAAGGCCGTTTAGTACACAGCTTTGCATAGAAAAACCGCCAAGGAAGGGCGGTTTTTCGTTGTCTGCAACTATCGTTTAGAGTTCATTCAGTGCATCCTCGATGAGGTCAGCAGCATCGTCAATAAGGTCTTCCGCCTCATTATTATCTCCATCATCGAGTGCGTCTTCTGCATCATCAAGGAGGTCGTCTGCTTCATCGAGATAGTCTTCTGCATCCCCGACATCATCACCGTCATCGATTGCGGTGTTCACATCGTCCCACGCTTCATCGAGGTCGCTCTTGACTTCATCAAGATAGTCCTCAACATCATTTCCAGATTCACCAATTGCGTCAAGTGCCTCATCTACCAGGTCATCGGCTTCTTCCGCAAGATCGAGCGCTTCCTCATAGTCTTCTTCATCAAATGCAACTTGTGCTTCATCGAGCACATCCTCAGCTTCATTGAGGTAATCTTCGGCTCGACTCGTTGCTTCTCCTGCTTCGTCTGCCGCATCAATTTCATCTTCTGTATCGTTAATGCGGTCGTTCACCTCGTCAATCATGTCTTCTGCGTCACCTTCATCTGACGAACCGCCAGCGTATTCAATCGCATCATCGGTATCATCTTGTGCTTCATCGAGTAGGTCTTCCGCATCTTCATATTCACCATCAATGTACGCACGAATTGCATCAAGGAAATTCTCGTGTGCGTCTTTGAGGCTGTCTTCTGCATCCTCAATTTCATCAGAATCACTATTGTCATCAATTTCATCTTCGGCATCGTGTATTACGTCAATGACTTCGCCGATGCGTTTATGGAGGGCCGTGACAGCCTTATCTTTACTTGGAGAGTTGTTATTTGAACTACTGAGCGCTGTTGTGAGGCGCGCTTTGAGTTCATTGATTTGCGTAACCAAGTTTGCATTTGCAGTATCACTCGTATTAGTCGATACCGTTTCTGTTGTTGCTCCACCACTCACGAGTGATTCATACATCTGTCGTGACCGCGGACCAAAATATCCACTTGCAGGTGAGATGTTGTGTGACGCCTGCCACGATGCAAGTGCCGCTTTAGTGAGCGCCTTGAATTCATTGGTTTCATTACCAGGAGCACCTCCACCTTCTGTTGTTATGGTGAACCCCTCGATATTAAGATACTGTTGCAAACAGCGTACATCTTCGCCAACCGAACCTTTTTCAAGGTCACGAGTAAACGTACAGGTTGATGCACTTGCTATAAACGGCATTACGAATAAAAGCCCCAGTATGCTACACACACTAAAAATGTGTGCATACGTATGTATGCTTATGTGTTTCTTCATATGGGTGTAGTATACCGCACTCGGGGTAGGAGTGGGTGTGGAAAGTGGGGGCTGGGGAACAGGGATTCGGTCACCAGTTACTAAGCATTTTACTCCGTTCGGTCGTAAATGCTAAGTACTGTCGACCCCGGCGGGTAAAACAGTCTCCCAGACTGTTTTCTTCCGCCCTTCGAATCCTTGTTCCTTCAGTCTGCGCACAGAAAAAGCCGGCAAAATGATCTGTACCCCAAATCCCGTACAGTTAAAAACCCGCTAAGTTGATAGAAGAA
>CAZQIF010000016.1:0-17114 GCA_964593375.1 uncultured Candidatus Saccharibacteria bacterium
GGAGTCGTCACGTGCGGGATAATTTCATTTGCTGTTGGCTTTTTCACGAGCCCTGCAATTTTTTTTGCCGCAGCGAGTTTCATCTCGTCGGTAATAGCAGTCACATTGCGATCAAGTGCTCCACGGAAAATCCCTGGGAACGCAAGTGAGTTATTGACCTGATTGGGCATGTCTGAGCGCCCTGTCGCAACTACCATTGCACCCGCTTGTTTTGCATCTTCCGGCATGATTTCCGGAATCGGGTTAGCGAGCGCAAACACAATCGCTTTTTCTGCCATCTGCTCAACATGTATTTTTGCAATTGACCCCGGACCAGAAACTCCCACTATCGCATCCGCCCCCTTCATGGCATCGATAAGCTCTCCTTTTATTCCTCGTGGGTTCGTTACCTTTGCAAGTGCTTCTTTATACGCAACCATACCACCCCGTCCTTTGTATATTATTCCCTTACTATCGACAACGGTCACATCAGAGATTCCTGCCTTAATAAGAAGGAGTGTAATCGCGCGTCCTGCAGCGCCAGCACCAACCACTACCACTTTCAGTGATTCAAATTTCTTCTGTACAACCTTCGATGCATTCAGTAGACCCGCAAGTACCACAATCGCTGTACCATGCTGGTCATCGTGCATGACGGGAATAGAAAGTTCTGCTTTAAGTCGCTCTTCAATTTCAAAACATTGTGGAGCTGCGATGTCTTCAAGATTGATTGCACCAAAACCAGGAGCAACTGCTTTTACCACCTTCACAATATCCTCAATACTGTGGACGTCGAGCACAATTGGGAATCCGTTAATGCCTGCCATTTCCTTAAGAATCGCGCACTTCCCCTCCATAACGGGAAGCGCTGCAATGGGACCAATGTTTCCTAGACCCAACACTGCCGTACCATCACTAATCACTGCAACAGTATTGCGTTTCATCGTGTACTCGCGCGCATCTTTTGGATATTTTGCGAGATGACTCGACACTGCACCAACGCCCGGCGTGTACATCATGCTCCAATCATCGCGCGTCAGGAGTTTACGTTTTGAAATGACTTCAAGCTTGCCGTGGAGTTTCTTATGGAGCGCGAGTGCGAGCTTGCCATAATCTTTCTTAACAACTTTTTTAGAAACTACTTTCTTTGGCGATGCTTTTTTTGCGTGCATGGTGGGGTATAAAAAATGAACACTTATAAATGTGAGACGGGTATTAGTATACGCCAACCTGCGCAGGATGAAAAAGAAAAGGCCTCAGAAAATCGCTTCGCGATTTTCTGACGCCTTTAAACTCTTCAGTACGAAACCATTCGACTACTTCGTTCCTTCTCAATCACTTCCCCAATATGCTCATCAACATACTTGAATCGCTTGAGCATGGGGAGGAGAGACTTATCGGTGCGACTCAGTTCTTCAACGAGCTTGGGCAAAACGAATGTTGCTTTATTCTTTGACAGTGTGAAGAAAAACTCACGGAGCAGGACTTCCCTCAGTTCATGTCCATGTCGTGGGTATTCCGCAGTTTGACGCAAAGTTCCAATCATTCCGGAGAGCAGATATCGAACAATCTTTCTTTTCCTCCCCTCTTCAGTAATTTGCCTCGCTAATGCAAGTCGTGTTTTGGCATCAGCGATACGAAGGTTAATCATCTCCAAAGGTGGCAGAGACTCTTCGTGAAGACGAGCCACCGTTTGGCGAAATGAACGAACAGCACCATCAGGAAAAAAGAAATGTATGATCTGTCCATCGAGGAGACTCACGAGACATTCATCTCCATTATCAGCAATGACGGTTCCTGTCCCGCCCGCTCCCGTTAAAGCTTTACCGTACTGCGGTCGTCCAAGTATCGCCTTAACAAGTGAGTAGTGGAGTTCCGAAAACCCTGGGTGTCGCAAAGTATGAAACGTTCGTCTACTACTCCGAACGACCGTGAACGGTTCTGCTCTGAAAATTACCGGATGCATACCCTCTTCAAGATGGTACACACACGCACGCTTTTTCTCGCGACTCATACGATACTTACCCACCGGAATATGGGGGGACCAGGGATTTGAAGGATCTGGACCGCTATCGAGCGATGCGAGTATCCCCTCCTCTGGTATTCCATTCCGTCTGAGAGTGAAGCAGTTCGGGGATAAATCCTTTTCTGCATCAATCAACTTCTGAACCTCATCATAGGCAGAATGCTCAGTATTCACAACAACCTCCTTTGGCTTGAAATGTATAAAGAACAAGAACGTTTTTGATTGTGTCATAAGAAATAAATGTGTCAATACCACCAATCTTTTCTCTATACTGTGCTTCTTTTCTGCTACTATTGTATGCATGTCACCTTCTGACCTTATCACTTCTCACTTTCGTGTTGACCTCCCCCACCAAAAGGCGCTCAAGCGACTCAATATTCTCACCATAGAAGATTTACTCCTCCATCTTCCCCAACGCTACGAGGATATTTCGGCTATTCAGTCGGTAGGCTCACTCGAAAAAGGACAAGACGCAGTCGTGTATGGACAAATTGGCGGACTCAAAACGCGCAAGTCATGGAAGAGTCGCGTACCTATTTCCGAAGGATGGGTTGAAGATGGAACCGCACGCATGAAAATCATGTGGTTTCATCAACCGTACATTGCGAAGATGCTCCAAGACGGCATGTACGTGAAGCTCGCGG
Organism: uncultured Candidatus Saccharibacteria bacterium; assembly: GCA_964593375.1. Classification (GTDB taxonomy): domain Bacteria; phylum Patescibacteriota; class Minisyncoccia; order Phycocordibacterales; family UBA918; genus Damh-18. The sequence goes on from CAZQIF010000016.1 coordinate 2,650, forward strand.
GAAAGGTCACTGGGAGTGAAGGAAAACTCTATCTCGCTAACCCCGAAATTGAAAAACTCGAAAGCCTCCCCGTCGACCGTCACGACTCAATTTTTAAAAATACCGAGAACCTCGACGAGACCATTTATCCGGTGTATCGCGAGACAAAAGGAGTGACCTCAAAGTGGTTTTATCACACTGTGCAAAAATGCTTTAGCACCGGCATACTCGAAAAACTCCACGACCCAATCCCCGAAGAGATTTTAAAACGATACAATCTTCCTTCGCTTAACACTGCACTCATTTGGATACACACACCGAAGAAAGCTGAGCATGCCCTGAGTGCCCGCAAACGTTTTGCATTCGAAGAAGTATTCTCAATTCAGGTTACCAAAGCGCACGAGCGTGCACAGATTAATGTTGCGACGAGCTACCAATTTAAAACTGACCCGAAACACATCGAAGCCTTTACCGAGCGATTCCCTTTTGAACTCACGAGCGCACAACACAAAGCAATCACCGACATCCTCAAAGACTTCAGTGGCAAGCATCCGATGTCGCGACTCCTCGAAGGTGATGTGGGAAGCGGAAAGACCGCCGTTGCTGCGACGACCGCGTATGCAGTTGCCACGTCCCGTCCACCAGAGGGGCTCGGTAAAAAAATTGAGTTTGGCGCGCTCCAGGTAGCATATATGGCACCAACTGAAATTTTAGCAAAACAACACTTTGAGTCGTTCATCGAATATTTCCACCACCTCCCCATTCAAATTGGCCTCATCACCGGAAGCGGATGCATGAAATTCCCCTCAAAGAGCGACCCGCGAAAGCCGACAAAGATTTCAAAAGCCCAACTTCTCAAGTGGGTGAAGAATGGGGAAATCCCTATTCTCATCGGCACACACGCACTCATATATAAGTCAGTCGAATTCAAACACCTTGCGCACGTTATTATCGATGAACAGCACCGTTTCGGTACAGCGCAGCGCAGAGCGCTGGCACGCGGAAAAGACGCGGATAGCACGCGGAAGAGCGCGGAAAAAATGGACGTCTATGACCCACTTCTTTATCGAGATCTCACATATCGAATTCGTGAGGCATTATTCACGGTCACAAAAGAGCTCGGACTTGGTCATAAAGAATCCGTATATCAACATGCGCTCGAGACAGAGTTTGAAAAGAGGAATCTTTCATTTGAGAAACAAGTACAAATTCCTATCCTGTATAAAAAGAAGGAAGTGGGTACGTACATTCCTGACTTTGTCATAGAGAAAAAAATTATTGTTGAACTCAAATCACTTCCCTTCCTTGGGGACCAACCTAAAAAACAACTGTGGCAATATATTAAAGGTTCATCATATCGACTTGGTCTTCTGGTTAATTTTGGAGGTGGAAAGTTAGTTATAGAGAGAGTGGTCTATGATACCGCACGAGATGATACTTCCACGTCTCGTCCGCGTTTATCCGCGCCTATTCCGCATTTACTATCGATGACGGCGACGCCAATTCCTCGAACACTCGCTTTAACGGTGTATGGTGACCTCGATATCACGCTCCTCGACCAAATGCCGAAAGGGCGCAAACCAATCATCACCAAGGTTGTCGCACCGAGCGCGATTGATGCGGTGTATGAGCACATCAAGAGCGAACTCAAAGATGGACGACAGGCATATGTCATCTGCCCTCGTATTGATGAACCTGACCCAAACATGGAAAATGCACTCCAACTCAAATCAGTGAAGCAAGAAGCCGAGCGACTTAAAAAGGATGTCTTCAAAACCGCGCGCATTGATATTCTCCACAGCAAGATGACTCCGGCAGAAAAAGATAAGGTAATGCTCCGCTTTCTCGCTCACGATATCGATATTCTCGTGGCGACTTCGGTTGTGGAAGTTGGTGTAAGCGTCGCAAACGCTACGAACATCATCATCGAGGGTGCAGAACGTTTCGGTCTCGCACAGCTCCACCAACTTCGTGGACGTGTCATTCGTAGCAATCATCAGGCATACTGCTTCGCAGTCACCACAAAAGACGGGCAGGGCAAAAGTGGTAAGACAATGGAACGCCTCAAGGCACTCACGACCGCAAAAAATGGATTTGAACTCGCTGAGTTTGATCTCACCATTCGTGGCAGTGGCGAACTCTACGGAATGAAACAATGGGGACTCACCGACCTTGGTATGGAAGCTATCAAAAACCTCAAAATGGTAGAAGCGGCGCGTAAAGAAGCACAATTACTCATTGAAACTGACCCAGAACTCGTGAACCACCCACTCATCAAGCATCGCATTGCAACGCTCGGAAAAGAGCTCCACATGGAGTAACCGCAGATAGACGCAGATAGCACGCGGAAAGTCTTGCTGACGCAAGCGCGGAAGAACGCGGACGAGACGCAGATTTACGCGGAAACGACCACCGGCCACTTCGTGGCCGGTGGTCGTCATTGCGAGCGGAGCGAAGCAATCCAGAAAGAAAATATAGAATATGGAAAATGGAATAGAGGAAAAGTTGGATGACATGGTATTGAATTCTTGGCTGGGATAGACAACCCAGCACGGGGTTGCATAGACATCATGCCCGATGTTATGTGCAGGCATCCTCGATAGCTATCAGGCTATTGCCACATGGGCCGGCGACAGAAACCTTCTGTCGCCGGCCCTTTAACTTTTTCACGAAATAAACAAGAGCAATTTGACACAAGAAACGACCAGGGCTATGCTACAGAAAGTATTGAAGCCGAGGAGCGCGCCACACGGGTTAGCCCGCTTCTTGGATTGTCCCGCGCAAGCGGAACATTGAAAGGAGGAATCCCAGCCACAAGCCCCGTTGAGGCCCACGCGAGAAGCGGGGCCTCTTTTTATGATTGTTTCGATGCGTTCTTTGAGGTATAGTTTTTGGGCGGTTACTTCCGCCTGTATGAGCAATGCATACAGGCGGCCCGTTCGAAAGGCTAATGAAAAAAGAATAGTGAACTCTTCTTTTTCATTATCTTTCTCACTTCCGCCTGTAGCTCAGTTGGTAGAGCGCCTAGCTTATACCTAGGTGGTCCTTGGTTCAAGTCCAAGCGGGCGGACAAGCGTTAAAAAATCCTGACCTGCGTCAGGATTTTAGCTTGTCCGAGCCGGAGCGATGTTTTTCTTTCGACCCAGAAAGAAAAACCGCGAGGCGGGGTCGATGGTGCTTAGTAGAATTTGAGTGAAACGAAAAATTGTACTTAGCAACCAGTGACACACGAGTTGTCCGAGCCGGAGCGATGTTTTTCTTTTGACCAAGAAAGAAAAACCGCGAGGCGGGGTGGCCAGAAAATAATGAACGGTAGTGACTATATTTTCTGAGCCCGTCTTTAATTTTTTTACACTAAAGAATTAAAGACGCGCACTGAAATCAAGATTCGTTTTCTACTTAGCAACCAGTGACAGAAAATTGTTTACCCCCTCCTCCACCCCATCCATTGCGAGCGCAATACGCTATAATTACGGTATGCAAAAAATCGTTTCGTTCTTTCGTGCACATTGGATTCGTATCCTTTTTCTCCTTATCCTTACAACTACAGTGGGGATATATGTGCACGGCAAGCGTACCGAGGTGCCTGCGTGGATTACCACATTGGTAGAAACCGGCACGGTGAGCAAAATTATTTCTGTCTCGGGCACGATGAACGCCATAAAGAGCGCAGACCTCTCCTTCCCTTCAGGTGGCATTGTAGAGACCATTGCGGTGAATGAAGGTGACGTCGTAACGCAAGGTACCGAACTCGTCACCCTCGAGCGTGATGCACTCCTCGCTGAATATCAAGATGCGTATGGTGCGCTCCTTATTGCACAGGCAGATAGAGACGAACTCGTCACTGGCATCCGCCCTGAAGAGCGTGAAGTAAATGCAACACAAGTTGCCATAGCAAAGGAGGAATTGGCTCGCGTGACGAAGTCCTCAAACGACAAAGTTGCAAATGCATATCGCACACTTCTTTCTTCAAATCTTGTTGCGCGTCCTCTGGACAAAGATAATGACGACACCGCGCCCACCATCACTGGCACCTACACCTGTGGTGCGGGCACCTATACGCTTTCGATTTTTCGTTCAGGATCACAGTCGGGCTACTCGTATCGCCTCAGTGGGCTCGAGAGTGGCACATACACTGCATACACCGAAACTCCCGGGAGTCTTGGTGCTTGTGGACTCTCCATTCAATTTGTGACCGATGTCTCATATGGAAATGAGGATTGGATCATCACCATACCTAATAGTGAAAATAGTTCGTATGTTACTAACAACAACGCGTACATCCTTGCACAGACTGAGCGCGACAACGCTATAGAAAGTGCTACTCAAAATCTAAAACTCGCCGAGCAAAATGCCACTCTCGATACTGCAACACCGCGAGAGGAAGCACTTACTCGCGCAAACGCGCGCGTTCTCCAGGCAGAAGCTCGTGTCCAAAAAATCCAAGCCGGTCTGAGTGACCGCGTCCTCACGGCCCCCTTTGATGGCATTATTACGCACATTGAACCTGTTCCCGGAGAGACTGTTGCTACAGCGCCAGTCATCACCATGATTTCCAGAGATGTTTTTGAACTCACTGCACTCGTCCCCGAAATTGATGTAACGAAAATTACTGCAGGACAAAAGGCGCGCGTTGTTTTTGATGCACGTGTCGATGAAACGCTCGTGGCAACTATCACCTTCATTTCCCCACTCGCGCGTGAGATTGACGGAGTTTCCTATTTTGAAACAAAACTGGTACTCGACAATCCCTCCTCATGGCTCCAAAGTGGGCTCAATGCCGATATTGATATCATCATCGATACCCACGAAAATGTGACGCGCATCCCCTCACGATTTTTAGTACGGGAGGGCGACACACACACAGTACTCTTCCCCAATGGCACCGTAACTAGGTCGGTCCCCATCACACTCGTTTTTGAAGGCAATGATGGCTATGTGGAAGTGCGTGGCATCAATCCTGGCGACACCATCATCGCACCATAATTTCTATGCGCAGTCTTCGTATCGGATTACTTCTTGGCTTTCGGCAAATTCAGCGTGCAAGCACGTGGACTACGCTCCTCATCATCTTTGTGATGATGTTTACCTTCCTCAATCTCATTGCGCTCTCGGGAGTGTTGGTGGGAATCATTGTGGGTGCAGAGCGTGCGGTACGCGAGGGTTCTATTGGAGACATTGTCATCACGCCACTCGTGGGCGAGGCGGCTATTCTCAACACCCCCAACATCATTCGTGAACTCACCACCTACCCAGAACTCCAGTCATACTCGACCCGCCTCAAAGGAAGCGTCCTTCTTGAGGCTAATTTTAAAGAACGGCGCGACTTGAGTAACGAGCGCGATACTGCACAGGTAATCCTTACCGGTATCAACCCTGAAAATGAAGACGCGATGACGGGCCTCAGCACATACGTGGTGGAGGGCGAATACCTCGACCCCAATGAAGAGGGATACATCCTCGTGGGTGTGTACTACCTCAAGGAATATGCGCAAAAATTTGGTGATGTGTTTGATAGTGTGTCTGATGTGTCTCCTGGGGACACTGTGCGTATTTCCGTAAATGGCATTTCAAAAGAAATGAAAGTGAAAGGTATTGTGAATTCCAAGGTGGATGAAATCAGTCTCAACACATACATTCCCGAGCGCGAGTTCAGGCGCCTTTTTGGCAACCTCGACCAGAACGCCGACCAGATTGTGATACGCCTCGACTCCCCTTCTCAGAATGTGGCGGTAAAAAACGCACTGGTCGCGGGCGGTATCGAACAGTATGCAAAGATTCAGACCTTTGAAGAAAGCCTTCCGAAATTCCTTATTGATATGAAGGACACCTTTAATATCCTTGGCACATTCACTGGCTCCATCGGCATTGTCGTTGCCTCTATCACTATTTTCATTATCATCTTTATCAATGCACTTTCGCGCCGCAGGTATATTGGTATCCTCAAAGGAATTGGTATTGATCGCCGTGCGATTGAGTTTGCGTACGTGCTCCAGGCTGCGTTTTATGCACTCGTCGGTTCCTTTATTGGCGCACTCGTCACCTATGGCTTCCTCGTTCCCTATTTTGACAGCAACCCCATTCAATTCCCTTTCAGCGATGGCGTCCTCGTTGCAGACCCGCTCAGCACCTTTTATAAATTCCTGACACTCTTTATTATTACTCTCATTGCTGGCTTCCTTCCCGCGTGGCTCATTACTCGCCAAAATACCCTTAATTCAATCCTTGGAAGAAAATGAAGTGAGCAAACGAGCGGAAGCGACTATTGCGAACTTCCGTCCCAATTTGCTCCCACAAAGAGCAAATTGCTGGACGCCATAGTAAAATAAAATAAATAAACTCAGAAAAACAAGATAAAAGATAGACTCTCAAAATATATGGATATCATTATTGGAAAAAACATTCATCGGACATTTGGCAAAGGCGCACTTGCCTCACACGTGCTCCGTGGCATCGATATTACCGTTTCGCAGGGTGAGTTTATCGCCATTATGGGAAAGTCGGGTGCTGGAAAATCTACCCTTCTCTATCAGCTCTCCGTTCTCGACCATCCAACAGAGGGGACCGTCATCGTTGATGGGGTCGACGTACACTCCCTTTCAGAAAATGAACAAACAAACTTTCGTCTCAAGACACTCGGGTATGTGTTTCAAGACTATGCGCTCGTCCCCGACCTGAGTGCCCGTGAAAATGTCATGGTGCCACTTGTTATGGGTGGTACGGCATGGGGAGAGGCAAAAAAGATTGCCGATGGTGCACTCGATGCAGTTGGTCTGCCGGATAAATACAAGAACCTCCCCGCGGAGCTTTCAGGCGGTGAACAACAGCGTGTTGCCATAGCGCGAGCAGTTGCGGGCGACCCTAAGATTCTCTTTGCCGACGAACCAACCGCAAATCTCGACAGTGTTTCGGGCGAAGCAATCATCACACTTCTCAGTGAACTCAATAAAAAAGGTCAGACCATTGTCATGGTAACTCACGAAGAAGAGTACACTGAATACTGCAATCGTATTGTGAGTATGGAAGATGGTGTTATTACCGATGACCGCTGTCGCTAGACGTAGGTGGGTTTTTGTCTACTCCGCTATGTTATGCTTTCAGGTGAATTATGCTTGATACTTTTCTCACATTTCTCAATTCTCTGCTTCAGTCTGACACTACAATCATCAGTGCTTTTGCGGTGTGGCTCAGTACGTTTTCACTCGGTGAAAACGGTGCACTCATTGCGTTCACGCTTTCCCTTCAAGGATTTATCGATCCCTCGATTGCGCTCTGTTTTGTATTTCTTGGCTCACTCAGCGCTGATATGTTTTGGTATGTGATGACCACAAGCGCCATTCGACCGTGGTATGAGCGGAGATTCGGTACTTCGAAAACAGCGAAGGAAGCTGCTGGACCATTTCTTTCTCTTGCAGAAAAACATCCATATGGAGTTCTTGTCATTATTAAGTTTCTTGTGGGCATCCGTCTCTTTCTCACGATTTACATTCTCACTAAAAAGCATATTCGTCTGAGTGCTTACCTCCTCTGCAACATACTCGCGAATATCCTTTTTACCAGTGCGGTATACCTCCTTGCGTTTTCTTTTTACAAAGGTGCTGAACAGGTACTCACCACCGAGCATACAATCACCACCGTTATCACTATGCTCTGTATTGTTGGCATCGGTGGCAACCTCCTCATTCGTCTTATCTCGGCACTCGTAGTGAAAATCACAAAAAAATCATTTTCAAAATAAAACACAGGGCGACTAACACTTCCACAGTTGCGTGTATAACAAACACTGAAATACACGCGAAATGTTACAATAAGAGTAACCGTATGCGATTGCTCTTCGCTCAGAATTTTTTGTGGTACCTACTCCTCACCCTCGTGGTATGTGGCGGACTCGCCTATGGGGGATTTTTGCTTTTTGCACCGGAAGAGGTAGACCCCGAAACAGCAACCGTTACCTCAGGTACTGTTTCAAACATCGCCACCATTTCAGGAAAAATTGAGGCAAAAAATACCGCACGCGTCGGCTTCCCTACTATTGGAACCGTGCAGAACGTATACAAATTTGAAGGTGAGAAAGTCCTTAAGGGCGAAATTCTCGCATCACTGACCCAAGACTCTGCGGTTGCAGAATATAACGCCGCACTCGAGAATCTCTCATACCAGAAACACGCAAAGGAGGAACTCCTCCGTGGTCCAGAAAGCGAATCCCGCGCAGTCACCAAGTCGAGCGTCGAAATCGCAGAAGAAAACCTTACCCGAACAAAAGATGAGCAGGCACAGCTGGTCAAAAATGCCCGCACCATACTCCTCTCAACAGGTATTGCAGCGATACCGGTAAATAAAATTAACGACGACGCTCCTCCGGTAATCACCGGGAGTTATCTCTGTGATACCGAGGGGAGCTACATGCTTTCAGTCTTTGCATCACGCTCGTTTACCGGACGCTCATACAAACTTTCAGGACTTGAAGAAGGAACCTTTTCTGCATTTACTCAGACCCCTGCCCCCCTTGGTACCTGTGGCCTTCAGATTCAGTTTGACACCGATGAAAACTATCGCACTGAAGATTGGACGATTGCAATTCCAAATACGCAGAGTGCAGAATATATTACAAACAGGAATGTCTATACACTTGCACTGCAACAAGAAGCGAATGCTATTCGTGCTGCTGAACAAGCACTCGAACTTGCACGAAACACCGAGAAAGATGCAAATGCGCCTGCGAGTGCTGAAGCATTAAGTAAGATGAATGCTCAAGTAGCAGAGGCGGAAGCCTTTCTTAAGGCAAAAGAAGCGCAAATTGCTAACTACACCATTAAGGCTCCCTTTGATGCAATCATCACTGACTCAGAAATAAAAGTGGGAGAAACCGCAACGCTTTCATTTGCAATGACACTCATTGAGGCGGGGTACTTCGAACTCAAGGCACGCATTCCTGAAGTTGATATTGCAAAAATTAAGATTGGTAATAAGGCGCGTGTAGCGTTTGATGCAGCGCCTGACGAAATTATCACGGCAACAATCGACTTCATTTCCCCACTCGCTTCAGAGGTTGATGGTGTCGCCTACTATGAAGCGCGCCTCGTGCTTGACCACGAGCCTTCATGGCTCCGCGCAGGACTCAACGCCGACATTGATATCGTCATCGAGGAAAAGCAGAATGTCCTTCGTCTACCAAAACGTTTTATCACAAATGACTCGGTTGGCGCTTCCGTACTTGTGCTTCGGGGAGGTCAACCAGTATCAACAAAAGTCGAAACAGGCCTTCAGGGGAGTGATGGATTCGTTGAGGTAACAAACCTTCCCGAAGGTACCGAGGTGTCTCTTCCGTAACGTATGCTCGATTTACGAATAGGACTATTGCTTGGACTGCGCCAAATACGGCACGCGAGCTTATGGACAACGATACTTATTATTACCGTTGTGGTGTTTACCTTTCTCAACCTTGTGGCGGTGAGTGGTATTCTCACCGGCATTGTTGATGGAGCACTTAAATCGACACGAGACGAAGCGGTGAGCGATGTTGCATTTGAACCACACGGGGGTGAAAAGCGTATCCTCCACACCGACCAGTTGATCAAAGAACTGAAAGACTACAACGAAGTTGAGGGTGTCTCCGCGCGGTACACCGGCATTGCGACACTCGAGGCCAACTACAAGGAACGCCGCGACTTAAACGCCGAACCCGATGTCATCACCACGACCATCACAGGAATAGATATTGCGGACGAGAATTCCGTCACCCACCTTGGGTCTATTATTGGCGAGGGTGAATACTTTGATCCAAAAGAAAGTGGATACATCATACTCGGTAAATACACCATCGACCGCTATGCTGATAAGTTTGGTGATGCATTTCAGTATCTTGACGGCATAGAGCCCGGAGACACGGTGCGTGTTACCGCTCACTCTCGCACTGAGGAATTTATTGTGAAAGGTATCATCGATTCAAAAATTGATATTGTCTCACTTAAAATATTCCTACCCGAGCGAGAGTTTAGACGACTCTTTGATCGACCGGACTACGATGCAAACAGCGTACTCGTACGTGCAAAAGAGGGATACACCGACAAGGCACTTAAAGATGTTCTTGTAGAGCATGGGTATCTGAAGTACGGAAAGATAAGCACCTTCACTGAAGGTATGCCCTCATTTATTCAGGATGTAATCACCACGTTTGATATTCTTGGTGCGTTTGTGGGTCTCATTGGTATCACCGTTGCATCCATCACCGTCTTCATTGTTATTTTCATCAACGCACTCTCACGAAAGCGACAGATTGGAATCCTTAAAGCAATTGGTATCAGCGAACGTGCGATTGAGTACGCGTATCTTTCGCAGGCAGCCTTTTATGCAGTAATTGGTGCGACACTGGGAGTACTTATTACGGTCTTTCTCCTCGTTCCATATTTTCGTGAAAACCCAATCGACTTCCCGTATGGTGATACATCACTCAGCATTAGTGCTCTGGGCGTTGCGCTCCGCTGTCTCCTTCTCTTCGGTATCATGATTGTTGCAGGATACTTCCCCGCATGGCTTATCACGAGACAAAATACGCTTAATTCAATTCTTGGTCGTAAATAATATGTTTTCGAACTCACCAACAACCTCATACACAACCATAATCGAAGGAAAAAACATCCATCGAGTATTTAAGGCTGGTGAGGTGGTGACGCACGTACTCAAAGGTATCAACATCGCCATTCGTGAAGGAGAGTTTCTCGGTATCATGGGAAAGTCAGGTGCCGGAAAATCAACGCTCCTCTATCAACTCTCAGGACTTGATCGTCCGAGCGAGGGAGAAATAATCATTGGTGGCTCCCCTATTACACAACTGACTGAAAAAGAGCTCGGTCGATTTCGCCTCCAAACACTCGGGTTTGTCTTTCAAGACTATGCGCTCATTCCTGATTTAACCGCACGAGAAAACGTCATGCTCCCGATTCTCATGCGGGGCACCGATTGGATGACCGCGCAAAATACTGCTGACGCAACCCTCGACGCTGTTGGACTTACGGGAAAGTACACAAACCTCCCTGCACAACTCTCTGGCGGTGAGCAACAGCGTGTCTCGATTGCTCGCGCAATTGGTGGAAAACCAAAAATCCTTTTTGCCGATGAACCGACCGCGAACCTTGATAGCATTTCGGGTCGCGCCGTCATTGACCTTCTCACAAAGTTACATAAGGATGGGCAAACCATTGTCATGGTAACTCACGAAGAAGAGTATGCGACCGAATGCAACCGAATCATTTTTATGGAGGATGGTCTCGTTGTCGGCGAAAAAGAAAAAATGACTTCGCCCTATCAAGGACAAAACGTACCAAAGCAGTTTATTTAAATACGAATAATAAATCCCCGCGGTTGAATGCCACGGGGATTTATTTTTCAAAACTATTTATACCTTCCCAAGAAGCACATCAGTATCCGGCTCAAGTGCCTTTGTAGGGTCACCGAGTCGCTCCTCCTTCTCGCGCATGTCGCGATATACATCGTTAATGGGAACACCTTCAACTTTAAGAATTTCTTCATATTCCTCTCGTTCAAGTGTTTCAACTTCAAGGAGTTTCTTCGCAACCGAGTCGAGTGCTTTACGATTTGCAACGAGAATTTCCTTTGCGCGCTTCTTCCCTGTTTCAATAATTTCTGCAACCTCTTCGTCAATTTGACGGGCAATTTCAAGTGAGAAACCACGGTCTTCGCTTATTCCCCCTCCAATCATACGGCCACCGGTTCCCTCGAGCGCCACTGGCCCGAGCTTGTCGCTCATACCGTACTTCGTGACCATGTCGCGCGCAAGGTTCGCGACCACCTGCAAGTCGTTTGATGGGCCAGTCGTAAGATCTTCAAATACCATAAGTTCCGTGACGTACCCACCGAGTGTCATCGCAATGTCATCGAGGAATTCTTTCTTTGACTGCATACGTCTATCTTCATCAGGAAGTTTGAGTGTGTACCCCGCAGCACGTCCACGCGAGATGATTGAAATTTTATGGACAGGGTCTGCGTACGGAAGAACCGATGCAACGAGTGCATGGCCTGCTTCGTGGTACGCGGTAATCTCGCGTTCACGGCGTGAGAGCACGTGACTCTTGCGCTCAGGCCCGAGCATTACTTTTTCAATTGAGCGAATGAGGTCGAACTGTCCAATCGTCTTTCGGTTTTCTCGTGCCGCAAGAATCGCACCTTCATTCATGAGTGAATAAAGGTCAGCGCCTGAGAACCCAGGGGTTCTCTGTGCAATAATGCCGAGGTTAACATCATCTTGGAATGGCTTCTTTCGTGAATGGACTTCAAGAATCGCTTTGCGGTCGTCTCTGTCAGGAAGGTCAATCGTGACACGTCTATCAAAACGTCCAGGTCGAAGAAGTGCAGGGTCGAGCACATCAGGACGGTTTGTTGCCGCCATAACGACTACCTTTTCATTTGGTTCAAATCCGTCCATCTCCACAAGAATCTGGTTGAGTGTCTGTTCACGTTCATCGTTTCCTCCACCAACACCCGTACCGCGCACACGTCCAACCGCGTCAATTTCATCGACGAAAATAATAGAAGGTGCTGCCTTCTTCGCCATCTGGAAAAGGTCGCGCACACGACTTGCACCAACACCGACAAACATTTCGACGAATTCAGAACCTGAGATTGAGAAAAATGGCACACCCGCTTCTCCCGCAACGGCGCGTGCAAGCAGTGTCTTTCCGGTACCCGGAGCACCCATCATCATGACGCCTTTCGGAATCTGCGCACCGATGTCGAGAAACTTCTTTGGGTTTTTGAGGAAGTCGACAATTTCTTCGAGTTCTTGCTTCGCTTCTTTCGCACCTGCAACATCTTTAAAAGTTACTTTCTGTGTCTGGTCGTTTGGATCAATAACGCGCGCCTTTGAAGAACCAAAGTTTAAAGCTTGCATACCTGCACCTTTCACTGAGCGCGTGAAAAACCAAATGATGAATCCGAGGAGAATAAGCGGGAACAAGAATGGCGCAAGATTTCCGAGCCAATACTTGAAACCGGATTCATTCTGAACTTCAATGACGATTTGTGAAATTTGCTCGGTCGTAACCCCAAGATTTGCGAGGGTCTCCGTGACCGCTGAATCGTTCTCTTTTTTTGCTTCGCCATGTGTCTTTGTCTCATCGGTGTAAAAGACTTCAATCATACTTCCCTTCACGAGAAGCTTTGAAACTTCACCGGTTTTCACCTGTTCAGCAATCTGTGAAATAGAAAGTTCCTCAGGCTTTGTGGCCGTATCGGTTGCGTACGAATAGAGAAACGTGAGTGCAATAAGGAGGAGTACGGTCGAGAGTACGTTGTTCCAAAAATTCCCTGGGCCAACCGGCATTTTATCCGGAAGCTTCATCCGTGGGGTTTTTTCTTTCTTTGGCTTTGTTTCTTCGTCTTTCATAGTTTCTTTTGTTGCATCTAATGGCTTTTTTTCGTCTTCAGGTTGTGTATGCATAGTTGCGTCATTATACATAAAATAGGCCATTTTGCGAGAAATCTTTAGTTTTGTATTCAGAACACAAACAGGTATAGTAGTATGCATGAAAGCACTCGTTTCAAACAGGCGTGCCTCCTTTGACTTCGAACTTCTTGAAACATTCGATGCGGGTGTTTCTCTGCTCGGTACTGAGGTGAAATCAATCCGCGATGGTCAGGGTAAACTTGAAGGTTCTCACGTGATTATTCGCGGAGGTGAGGCTTTTCTTGTTGGGGCATCCATTCCCGCATTTCAGAAAGCAAATGCAAGCAAAGAATATGACCCTGAGCGCCCTCGAAAGCTCCTGCTCATCAAGAAAGAAATTGCAGAGCTCAACGTAAAGAGTGAAAAGCAAGGATTGACAATAGTGCCATTAAAGTGGTATAATAAATCATCAAAACTCAAGCTCCAGATTGCGATTGCGCGTGGTAAGAAAAAGCAAGATAAACGTCAGAGTATTAAGGAACGTGATACAAAACGAGATATTGCGAGGGAGATGAAAGGCTAGTATCTTCCCTGCCCTTCACCCAGCGCACTTTTTTGAAATCCTTCAAAAAAGTGCGCTGGGGGGATGACAGGCTTAGACGGTTTGCCCCGTTCAATATGTGCAGTGTCGAAGTTGGATGTAACTTCGTTAAAATGCATCTAAATGTACGTGCTAAGAATAGCGTACCAAGTCCTTACGCTAACGCGTTTGGATTCGCACGAGTTGCTGTAGCGTAAGCTCGCCTCGTCGATGCTCACCCACCTCATGTCTGATACGGTGGTTTGGGTAAAATAAACATCAGGCTCTGGAGTACTGCCGCGTTTCCGTAATACTTCGAATTCTTCGAAACTCGACACGCATCGATTTGGTTTACTTTTTACGATGAGTGTTTAAATCAAAAGGTATTCTACGCACTGTAGAGTCATGTTGTCGGCCATTCTCGGACGGGAGTTCAATTCTCCCCATCTCCACAAAATGCACCACCCGCAAGGGTGGTTTTGCATTTTGTGGAGATGAGAAAGC
>CAZQIF010000017.1:0-17089 GCA_964593375.1 uncultured Candidatus Saccharibacteria bacterium
GAAATGGTTATGCCAGGAGACAATGCAAAGTTCAAAGTGAAGCTCGTTGCACCAGTTGCACTTGAGGCACAGCAAAGTTTTGCGATTCGTGAAGGAGGCCGAACAGTTGGAGCGGGAGTAGTAACTAAGATTGTTGCCTAAGCAATATCTTGCGAGTGAAGCGAGTTAGAGGGCGCTTACTCCTTGAAATATGAAAGCTACGCTTTCATACTGGTCAAGCCAGATTTCATGGGGTAAAGATTTTCTACATTCACAAGCTCATTAATAAAAACTTACATGACAACGAACGCTAAACCTGAACCGAAAAAGAGAGCGAAGGCGGGAGGCGCTGAGGAGATTCAAAAACTCCGCATCCGCGTCCGCGCCTACGAGCACAAGATTCTCGATGCTTCGGTAAAGCAGATCATCGACACTGCGATGCGCTTTGATGCAAAGGTAGTGGGACCAATTCCACTTCCAACTGAAATCAAAAAGTATACGGTGAATCGCGCTGCATTCGTGCACAAGGATGCGCGAGAACAATTCGAGATGCGCATGCATAAGCGTGTCATCGATATTATGAATCCTGGCGCGAAAGTGATTGAAGCCTTGACTAATCTCTCTCTTCCTTCGGGAGTGAACATTGATGTAAAGATGATATAAAGTCATCTGAAAATCGCGATCTACTTTGTCGCGCTTCAGAAAATAATGCTCACCGTATGTCCAATACGTTTCGCATTATTTTCATCGCGCTTCGCGTAGCTCATCGATTTTCAAAGTGACTTAACCAACGTGAACAAAAGTTGTCATATCAACCAAAACCCCGCGACTTTCAGTCGCGGGGTTTTGCGTTCCAAAAAGAAAGGCCCACCTACGGCGAGCCTGTGATTCCAATTGCTTCAATGCATGATTCGTTTTGCTTTTCCTTTCTTCTTGGCGATGGGTTTCTGCTCCCGAACCTTCTGGTGGTACGGGGTCTGGTCGTGTTTCTTCTCCTCAACCTGCTGTAACTTCAGCATGATAAGGAGCATGAGTAGCCCAGGGTCCATGCTCGTCTCCTCGATGTAAGAAATCCGTCTACGTTTATAGCATGGAAATACTTTTTATGCAGAGACAAGCGCATCTGGTATATTGAGGTATATGCGAAAACCCGAAAAAATATTTGTGGCGAAACCGACAACAGAAGGCGCAGGCGTAGAGCTCAAACGAGGATTTGGGTTTCACGAAGTGCCACTCTTTGACCCCTTTCTCATGTTTGATGATTTTAGTAACACCGAAGCTTCTGCATACAAAGCTGGTTTTCCCATGCACCCACATCGCGGTATGGAAACGGTCACGTATATTCGTAGGGGTGAAGTCGCTCACCGAGATAGTCTTGGAAATGAGGGGAGTATTAGAGATGGCGAAGTGCAGTGGATGACTGCCGGAAATGGAATCGTGCATGAAGAAATGCCCGTCGTCACCGAAGGAGGCATTCAAGGATTTCAACTCTGGGTCAATCTCCCAAAGGAACATAAAATGATGTCCCCCCGCTACCAAGAAATTAAAAGTGGAGAAATTAAAACAGTGCACCTAAACGGAACAAAAGTTCGCATCATTGCGGGTGAATATAATGGTGTGAAAGGCCCCGTAGAGGATTTAATCGTTATACCCACATATCTTGATGTTCGCCTTGATGCAGAGGTTCCATTTTCCGTTCCTACACCCGAAGCAGAAAACTTTTTCGCGTACGTGTATGAAGGACGAATTATGCTCCGCGATGACCGCAGTGAATTTTGGGTGAAGGAGGGTGAAATTGCGCTTCTCACGCATGATTCAGCTTTCGCTTGTACGGGAGGAAAGGAGGGTGCGCGATTTCTCCTCATTGGCGGAAAACCACTTAATGAAAGTATAAGTTGGGCAGGACCAATAGTTATGAATACTGACGCTGAAATCGAAACAGCCTTCAGAGAACTAAAAGAGGATACTTTCATAAAAAATAGAACCTATTGACTGGTGAGAAAGTGCAGTGCACTTTCGCAGGACCTTTAGAGATATTTTGAAGAATGAAAAATATCCCAAAGGTGTACAGCTCCCGTAAGGAGGGGGCCAATTGTGATGAATACTAAAGAGGAGATTCAAACTGCACTCAAGAACTTCGAGAGGGAACATTCATTAAGACAAGTAAATAATCTTGCAAAATCAGGAATCTAGGGTATACTCACTCCCAGCTTTTTAAAGACCTACGTACCAATCCACTCTGACGAGCGGAAGTATAAGTAGAAAGTATAAGTATAAGTATGTTGACGGAAAACCGTTCATATACTGAATACTCATACTCAATACTTATACTCGCGAAATGCTTTTAGCATTTCGCGGGGACCAATGGGCACAAACCGCGCATTTATGCGTGCGGACTTGTGTCCGCGCGTAATGCGCGGTTTGTCTATTTGGGTCAAAAAGCAATATTTATCAGATTAGTTTCAAAATAAATGCGTTTTATTTTAGGAACCAAGGAGCGAATGACCCAAGTGTTCGACGAACACGGAGTCGCTCATCCTGCAACCATTCTCCGCGTTACACCCGCAACGATTACGCAGGTGAAGACAGGAGAAAAGGATGGCTATGATGCTGTTCAGGTTGCAAGTCGGGATCAGAAAGATCACCGTGTGAACAAGGCAGAGAAGGGACACCTCGGAGGTGCGTGGAAGCACGTCATGGAGTTCCGTCCTCGCAAGACTCACAAGGAGACTACCTCTGGCCTCGACAAGGGAGCAAAACTCGACGCAGGAGTATTTACTCCAGGCGACGTGATTACCGTTTCTGCGGTATCAAAAGGAAAAGGTTTCCAAGGAGTTGTAAAGCGATACAACTTCCTCGGAGGTCCAGCGAGTCACGGTATGAAGCACACGCTTCGTACACCAGGTTCAATCGGTGCGACCGGTCCACAGCGAGTCTTCAAAGGCATGCGCATGGCAGGACGCATGGGAAGCGACCGCGTGACGGTTAAAAATCTCAAGGTACTCCAAGTGAATACGAAGGAAAATATTCTTCTCGTATCCGGTGCAGTTCCTGGTCGAAAAGGTACATTAGTGGAGGTGCGTAGCGTATAACTCGTATGGCTAAGAAAATTGAAGGAAAGCTCGAAGCGAGCGTGTACTCAACAGAAGGAAAGGAGGTCGGAAAGGTTACGCTTCCAGAAAGTGTTTTTGGTGTCGCATGGAATGCTGACCTCGTTCACGAGGTTGTCGTTTCGATGCAATCAAATGCACGAACGGGAACTGCACACACCAAATTCCGTGGAGAAGTTCGCGGAGGAGGAAAGAAGCCATGGGCACAGAAAGGTACTGGTCGTGCACGTCACGGCTCGAGCCGTTCTCCAATCTGGACTGGTGGTGGAGTTACACACGGTCCACGAACCGAAAAAGACTACGGAAAGAAGATTAACCGAAACGTACGCGCAAAGGCGCTCGCGACGGTACTCTCTCGAAAGTTTGCTGACGGAGAGATGCTCTTCGTTGATGGGTTCTCATTCAGTGAACCTAAAGCAAAAGATGCAAAGCAAATTCTAAACGCACTTGGAGGTATTTCAGGGAAAGAAGGAATCAAAACAAAGCGAACGAATGCAGCACTCATTGTGCTCACCGGTCGTGACGAAAATACCGAGAAGAGCTTCAGAAACTTTGGACAGGTCTTGGTTTCACACATCAAGGATGTGAATCCGGTTGAATTACTCACCTATAAGTATGTTGTAGTCGCAAAACCTGCGGTGGCACTTGAAACGCTCACACAGCGTGTAGTCACCAAAACGGCACGTAAGGCTATGACCGCAAGCAAGTAATATGGGACTTTTTGGAAAGAAAACTGCGAGCGATACAGTAGAAACAAAAGAGGTAGTTGCCACAACCCCAAAGCAGGCGCCAAAGCTCGCGAGTGACCATGATGTCACCGCAGTGATTGTCCGCCCACGCATTACGGAAAAAGCAGCAATACTTCTCGATCAAAACGTGTATACGTTTGAAATCAAAAAAGGAGCTTCAAAGTTTGAGGTACGCGATGCAATCAAAGCCCTCTACAAAGTAACTCCAGTATCAGTTCGTATTGTGAACAAAGAACCACGACATTATATGGCATCGATGCGAGGTCGAAGCGCGATGGAGCAAGGATTACGAAAGGCATACGTCTACCTCAAGAAGGGGGATCGTATAGATTTAGTTTAGCTTATGAGTGAAGCGAATTAGCGATACTTAACCCAGTGCAATGCGGCTTTGCCGCCAACGCCCGTGAGGGCGTATTGCACCGGGTGTAAGAGTTTCTAGTTCATATTCATTCACAAGAAACATCTAACATGAAACACTACAAACCAACATCAGAAGGACGTCGCGGTATGACCGTGGTGTCTTACCGCGAGAAGCTTACCTCTACCAAGAACGCTCCGCATAAGGCACTTACGAAGGGCATGCGAAGCACCGGTGGACGTAACAGCCAAGGTCGCACGACCAACCTCTATCGAGGAGGCGGAAACAAGCGCACCTATCGTGTCATTGACTTCAAATTCGATAAAAAGGATGTCATCGCGCGTGTGGAGTCAGTAGAATATGACCCATACCGAACCGGATTCATCGCACTCGTGTGCTATGCAGACGGAGAACGACGATACATTCTTGCACCCCATGGTATGAAGCAAGGAGACGAGTTTATCGTTTCTGAAACTGCAAAGCCAAAGGCTGGAAACCGTCTTCCACTTGGAAACATTCCGGTCGGTACATTCGTGTATGCGATTGAAATGAAGCCGGGTGCTGGCGCACGTATTGCGCGCTCAGCAGGAAATCACGCAGAAGTAGTTGCGCACGATGCAGGATTCACACTCGTGAAGCTTCCATCATCTGAAGTGCGACGCATCATTAGTACTGCATGGGCATCAATTGGTAAGGTATCAAATGATGAACACCAACTCATCACCTTGGGTAAGGCAGGACGCGCGAGGTATCTTGGTCTTCGACCAAAGAACCGTGGTAGCGCACGAAACGCTGTCGACCACCCACACGGAGGAGGAGAAGGACGCGCTCCGCGAGGACATAGGCGAGCTCGCACGAAGCAGGGTCGCCCAACGGGAAAGGGTCAGAAGACTCGAAGTCCACGAAAGCACTCAAATACATTCATCGTCACACGTCGAAAGCCAGGAAAGTTGATGGCGAACTCGGGACGATAAACAGAGAAAAAAAGACAACAAACCCCGGCGCCGTAGGCGCCGGGGTTTGTTATCTGTATCGACATTTTGTTTTGGTGCGCGTATAGTTTCTCTGGAAATGAACAACGTTTACGTGGAGGAACTCATGAAAAAGTTAATAACGAGTTCAGATCATGCTCTCAGGTGGTCACTCGTGCCGATAGTTTTTATTGGCGCAATTGCGCTCGGTATCCTGCATCTTTTCTGGGACGGCGCAAAATATGTGGTAGGGATGAAAAAATGATTCAACAGATTCGCGAGCCACACTGTACTCGCTTCAGTCGGTCTTCGGGCCGACTTTGTTTTGATATGAAAAGCCCGCGACCAAATCCTGCCTGTCGGCAGAGATGGTCGCGGGCTACTCCGAAAGGGTTTAGGCTACAATTTTCTTGTAAAACAGGTTATGTAGCCCCCTCAGAACCTCAAGGGGAACCCCGAATTGCCGTTTTGGTACTGGTATGTATTCGATGAGCACGTCCCCACCCTCGACAGTCCACTGATAGTCGGGGTTGAATTCCTTTCTTCCGGGTGATTGTCTAGATCTGGCTTCTCCGACGCGAAGATAGTTGAGGATGGTTTCCCACACCCCATCTTCTGCTGTGAATTCGGTGTCGGAGT
Organism: uncultured Candidatus Saccharibacteria bacterium; assembly: GCA_964593375.1. Lineage (GTDB taxonomy): Bacteria > Patescibacteriota > Minisyncoccia > Phycocordibacterales > UBA918 > Damh-18. The sequence continues at coordinate 5,807 of CAZQIF010000017.1, forward strand.
CAACATTTCTCAAGGTGCCGATTCCATTCATTCGACAGAACTCAAAAAGAGTCTCCTCACCAGTTTGACGGTTGATAAAAAGTACATGCTCCACTCCGCTTTTTCGCATGATTTCTCCCAGGCTTGACCGAAAAGAGCAAAAAACCCACGGAACTTTACACCACTTTATGTTAGTGCGTCAAGCAGATGTCAAAAAATTTTATTGAGGTTGACTATTCGTATATTTTGTCGTATTATCCTAAGCGATAGTTCTTTGTCTTTTTGCAGTTTCACCAAGCTCATGAGGGAGAAAATCATGGCAGATTTCGTAAAAGGCGTACATCCGATTCGTCAGGCAAGTCCTTTGGAGTTAAGCAGAGAACTTCAGGACACTGAAAATATTCTCCAGTCACATCTTGACCGCATTGCTGAGTTGGGGAAGTACTCGACCGATAAAAAGGAAGAGGAAATGACCCAGCAGAGCCACTCGGTCGACATCAGTATTGGGTATGAAGAACTCACACGTGCACGCCTCATTGGGTTTCTTCGCAAGTTCAGAGCAGAATTTCAAGTAATGAGTGTGGAGCGTGGTATGTATCACCATGAGAATATGCTTCGGGTGTATACCCTCATGGGCCGTGAATTGGTCCAGTACATTCGCGAACATTTTCCGAGTGGCAATGATTTTAGGTTTGTGATACATGAATCTGAAATCGCAACGCGTGGGTATAAGAAATTCAAGCCAGATACCGAGACGAAGCGTTGTCGTAAGAAGTTCGATCTGTAGCACGAACTTTTGGGCAAGAGCGACGCCCACATTCCAAAAGCCGTCCCCTGGACGGCTTTTTCTATGCAAAAATGTTTTCATATGATATTGTCCAAGCCGAAATAGTTCGGCGCGGTGGCGCCTTTTTGACAAGGGAGAATGTCATGAAATCGAGCTTGAACGCACGCGACTTTGTGAATCAGTTTCTGCACGCCATGAAATGTTCGTCCCCAGACCTCTATAGGGAGCAAATTTCCAGACGAAGTACCGAGTTTGTCCTAGAGAATGCACCAACAGAAAATGGTGGTGGTCAAAAGATTGGGTACCTCAACAAAGATCTTCGCATGCTTTCTGCACTCGCTCGTTTTTTCAGAAATGAGTACTGGAATCTGATAGATGACGTAGAGGGCAAGAAAGAGGGTGAAATGGTTTACTGTCTGACTGGAATGGCGCTAAACTATTTCGTACTTGCAAACGTATGTGATGAAGCTCTCAGGGTGTACCTCATGAATCGCTTTTCGGATGTAATGAAGCAGCATCCTGAAAAGGACGTTTGCTTGCAAGTAAATGCTGATTGGTCGGTGGAACTGGTGCATGCTGAGTCTGAGGAAAAACCAAGTAACCGTTGGGAACCACCCGAAGGATTCGAGTCCATATACGCGCTTCTCGCCCTGAACAATGTGCTCTTTGAGGTCACTTCGTTTGTTCTGAACGAGCGTGCAACTTCTGCAAACGATGGTAACCCGCCCTGAAATGGGTTAATGAAAATCTGCCCCCGGCTTGTTTAGCGGGGGTTTTTCTTTGGAAAATACCCGTTTGTAGCTAAGTGCTAAAAGCTAAAAGCTAAGAGCTAAGTTGTATTTGACATCCCTCCGAGTTTCGCGTACTATGGCCCCGTTCCAGAACCTCTTAGGTTTGGTGCATTTTGTGCCAAACAGCACTAAGGTTAGTGAGAACACAGCGTAACTCGGGACCGTTACTTTCGAGGGAGCACAAGAATTATCGGCAGAAATGCTGGTATAACTGGGCAAAAGCAGAAAGAGCGAATGACGAAAGTCATTCACCCGTTGTTACCCTGAGTTACTCAGAGTACGCGCATAAGCGTTTTTTAGTATGTCACGATCACTATATAAAGGCCCCTATATTAATGCGAAACTTCTCAAAAAAGTTTCAGGAAAAAAGCCGGAAGGAACCGACGTTATTAAGACGTGGGCACGCGCTTCGGTGATTTCGCCAGAAATGGTCGGATTTACTTTTGGTGTGCACAACGGAAAGACACATATCTCAGTGTTCGTCTCTGAAGAAATGGTTGGTCACCGACTCGGAGAATTCTCACAAACCAAGAAATTCATTCGTCACGGAGGAAAGATGCAAAAGGAACTCGAGACCAAGAAGAAGGAAGCAGAAGTAGCAGCAGCAAAGGCAGCAAAGACCGCTGCTCCAGCGAAATAAACTAACATGAAAGCTATCTTAAAGAATTATCGCCAGTCTCCTCGCAAGGTTCGCCTTATTGCTGACCTCGTACGTGGAAAGGAGGTTACGAAGGCGCTCGAGACCTTGAAGTTCGTTAACAAGCGAGCTTCAGAGCCATTTTCTAAGCTTATTCTCTCAGCACTTGCAAACGCAAAGTCTGCGGGAGTCAGTACTGAAAAGCTCATCATCAAATCAGTTACGGTCAACAAAGGTACGGTGCTTAAGCGTTTCATGCCCCGCGCTCGCGGTTCAGCATCGAAAATCAATAAGCGCAATAGTCACCTCGCCGTAGAACTTGCGTCACAAGGTTCTACAAACGAAAAAGTAAAAGGTAAAAAGGAAAAGTCAGCCGTTCAATAAATTTTACTTTTTAATTTTTAACTTTTAATTTTTATGACACACGTCGCACATCCATACGTACAACGCCTCGGCATCATTCGTGACTGGAAGTCACGCTGGTTTGCTACTACCCCAAAGCTTTATCGAGAGTATGTTCGTACTGACCTTGCGGTTCGTAAGTTCCTCACGAAGAAGCTTAAGGGCATGCACATTGCCGGCATTGAAATCGAGCGAAACGAAAAGGTCTTCCGCGTACTCATCGGTACGTCACGCCCAGGTCTCATCATCGGTCGCTCTGGCGAAGGTGCAACAAAGCTCAAGAAGGAGATTGATATGTTGCTTCGTACCCTCAAGCTCACGGTGATGCCTGAGATTAAGATTGATATTGAAGAAATTCGTTCACCTGAATCAAGCGCTTCAATCATCGGTCAGATGGTTGTTGAAGGTCTTGAAAAGCGCATGTCATTCCGTCGCGTTATGAAGCAGACTGCTGAGAAAGTAATGGCAAACCGCGATGTAAAGGGTGTTCGTATCATTGCATCAGGTCGCCTTGGTGGCGCTGAAATGGCACGCCGAGAAGAAATCAAGCGAGGACGAATTCCACTTCAGACACTCCGCGCAGATATTGATTTTGCACGAGAAACAGCAGTTCTCCCTTATGGAGCAATTGGTGTAAAGGTATGGATTTACCGCGGTGATATTTTTGCAGACCGAAAGGCAAATGCACAGGAAGAAACCGTTCGCACTGAACGTCGTAATCGCAACGCGCGAGCAGCATAAGTAAACGCATATGTTATTTCCTAAGAAAGTAAAGCATCGAAAGTGGCAGACGGATCGTAAGCATCCAGATCGCCTTAATGCGCCCGAGACACGCGGTATTACCGTATCGTTTGGTGCATTTGGACTTAAGGCTACGACACAGTCACGCGTAAAGAGTAATCAGATTGAAGCTGCACGTCGTGTTATTTCACGAACACTCGGTAAGACTGGTAAGGTATGGATTCGTATTTTCCCCGACAAGCCAGTCACCAAGAAACCAGCTGAAGTAGGTATGGGAAAGGGTAAGGGAGATCCCGATCACTTCATCTTTGACGTACGCCCAGGCAGGATCCTTTTTGAAATCGATGGTGTGACTGAGGTAGTAGCGCGCGAGGCACTCAGAAAGGCAACCGCAAAACTTCCACTCAAGGCAAAGGTCGTTAGTCGCGAAGATAGTCACGTGTAATCTCTATGCATATGAATGAACTTCAAAAAATGAATGATGTAGATTTGAAAACGCACATCAACGAAAAACGAGAAGCGTTGCGTACGCTCAAATTCAGTTCTTCAGGAAGCGGAATGCGTGACACACACGCACGCCGCAATGTTCGCAAGGAGATTGCCCGCGCACTCACCGAGCTCAATCGTCGAGCAAATCAAGTAGTCACTAACGCATAGTCTATACATCTACATATGGCAACAGATATAACAACAGAAAACACAACCACCACAAAGAAGCGAGAGCTTCAGGGTGTTGTGGTATCCACCAAGATGCAAGACACCATAACGGTCGCCGTTGAGCGTTATGTGATGCATCCAAAGTACAAGAAGTACCAGCGCCGAACCAAGAAGTTCTTGGTACACGACAAGGGAAATACTGCAAAGGAGGGTGACAAGGTGACCATTCGAGAGACTCGTCCACTTTCACGTCACAAGCATTTTGAGCTCGTAAAGTAAATTATATGATTCAGGATAGATCAATCGTCAACATAACTGACAATTCAGGAGGCAAGATCGGCCGAGTCTTTAAGGTGCTTGGCGGATCAAAGAAGCATTATGCAGAAATCGGTGAAATGGTTGTACTCTCAATTCAGACTGCAGAACCACGAAAGGCAGTAAAGAAGAAGGATGTGGTGTATGGAGTCGTTGTGCGACAGCGAAAAGCATTCCGCCGAAAGGATGGTTCATACGTGAGCTTTGACGATAACGCCGTTGTGCTTGTCGACAAGGAGAAGAAGGAGCCACGCGCAAACCGCGTATTCGGCCCAATTCCACGAGAGCTTGCAGACCACGGATACCAGAAGATTGTTTCACTTGCTCCCGAAGTCGTTTAATTTATTATTAGTACTTGAGATTCCCTCATTGCAATACACTGTTCACGGAATTAGAGACCTCGGCGTCGATTCAAAGCATTAGGAAAAGCAATGAATCGACGGCTAAGAATTTCTAAGTTTCGCTACGCTCACTAACAAATTCTAAGCATGAAAATTCAAAAGAAAGACACAGTAATCATTACATCCGGAAAAGATCGCGGAAAGAGTGGAACCGTGCTCCGTGCATTCCCAAAGAAGAATCTCGTACTCGTTGAGGGAATCAACATGATTACGCACCATGAGAAGTCAAAGCGACGTGGTCAGCAAGGGCAAATTGTAGTGCGTCCTGAGCCAATACACGTTTCAAACGTGTCCGTAAAGCATGGCAAGGGAACTATGGGTGTCCGTGTGGGATACACAACCGAGGGCGAGGGGAAGAGCGCAAAGAAGGTTCGTGTTGCGCGTCCAAGTGGAGAAAAGATTTAGTATTTGAAAAACATTATTTAACGTTATTACCAATCGTATGGCAACAACATTCAAGGGGACGAAGGAGAGAGTTGACTCAGCGTTTGAAGCGCTCAAGGGTTCTTTTGCATACACAAATGTCATGCAGGCGCCTCGCATCGAGAAAGTGGTCATTTCAACGGGTGTTGGAAAGATTTCTGACAAGCATAAGCGTGAGCTCATTCAGGATCGTCTTGCAAAAATCACTGGACAGAAGGTGTTGCCACGCGGTGCGAAGAAGTCTATTGCGACCTTCAAGACACGAACGGGTGATATTCTCGGATATCAGGTAACGCTTCGTGGGGATCGTATGCGCAGTTTCCTCGATAAGGTGATTCATCTTGCACTTCCACAAACACGTGACTTCCGCGGTCTCCCAGTTTCATCAATCGACGAAATGGGGAACTACACATTTGGTATCAAGGAACACACCATTTTTCCTGAGACCGCCGATGAAGAAATTAAGGATGTATTTGGTTTTGCAATCACAATTGTGACAACTGCAAAGAGTAAGGAAGAAGCAGAGGCACTTTTGCGACATATAGGACTTCCGTTCCAGAAGACAAAAGTAAAGTAGTTTTTAGAACAAAAATAGAAATCCCCCCGAAAGGCCCTGCCTTTCGGGGGGATTTCGTCATCGCGAGCAGAGCGCGACGAACCAGAAACTTTTGTTGTCATTTTATTTAATATACAAACCTACCACCAACTATTCCATTTAAATGGAATAGTTGGTGGTAGGTTATGAATAAAATTTACACGGTTTTCCCTCACTTACTTAGGGGTTAAACCCCTAAGTGTTTCGGGTTACGGTCTTCGAACTCGTTGCTACGGACTACGGTCTTCGGACTAAATTCTGCGTGCTATAATTTCTTCCATGAAGTTCTCGCTATTGGAGAAAGACGCAGATAAACGCGGACAAGACCTGCTTACCGGACAGGCAGCCGCGGATACTCGCGGAAACCATGCTGTCATTGCGAACGACAGTGAAGCAATCCAGAGTCTTGCCTCAGGGCAAGCGCAGAAAGACGCAGATAGCACGCAGATACACGCGGAAGAAAAAACAGGGGTCGGACCCCTAAATAACGAACCAAAACGTATTTCTCTACTTTCACATTTTACGTTTACGTTTTTAATTATTGCACTCGTTTCCGGCGCCATAGCGGGCGCCGGCTGGTACTTCCGCGACTCCGCCCTTGCCGACACGGTCATCAACAAATACCTCGACCACCAAGTCACCTCGGGTCTCGTTGGTCACTGGACGTTTGACGGACAAATGACGAGTTCAACAACTGCGTACGACAGCTCACCAACTCACGCCACGGGCACGCTCACAAACCGCCCCAAACGCGTCGTGGGCAAACTTGGGCAGGGGCTTTGGTTTCATGACGAAGATTTTGTGAATCGTCATGTTAATGCTGGCTCACCGAACTCGCTTGATGATATAAATCGTATAACAATCACTGCGTGGATTATGCCAGGGACAAGCAATGGAGATGGCTTACTTGTGTCAAAACACACAAGTAAGATGTGGCTCAAACTTGCCAGTGACAGTACTTTGCAGTGGTACCAATTATTTAGCTCGGTACCTGGTTTTTGGAGTTCTCCTACACCATTGCGAATGGATGAATGGCAGTTCATTTCCATCACGTATGATAGTTCTTCAACATCAAATGAGCCACTTATGTATTTAAATGGCGAGTCGCTTCTTGTGACTGAGACTATTAACCCATCAGGCACAAGGACATCTGAAGCATCTGACAATCTCACTATTGGCGGATCAAGTGCAGGTGCGATTTTTGACGGCACCCTCGACGACGTGCGCATCTACAACCGCGTACTCTCTCAAAAAGAAATCACGCGCCTATACAAACTCGGTGAAGGGGTGAAAGTAAATGTGACTCCAACAACGTCGGAATTTTCAGATGGCCTCATCGGCCACTGGACGTTTGACGGGCAAATGACGAGTTCAACAACTGCATACGACAGCTCACCAACCCATGCAACGGGCACACTCACGAACGGTCCCGCGCGCGTCCAAGGCAAGCTTGGACAAGGGCTTCAGTTTGATGGCGTGGATGATTATGTGAGTGTAGTGAACGGTGGGGGGCTAGGTAGCCTTCAAACCGGAACTATTGCCCTGTGGGTCAAATGGATTGGGACTCAAAGTTGTGGAAACAGCTGTGGAGCAGTGGTTGCTCGACAAAGAGATACATTCTTTACAAACCAAATGATTAGTTTGAACGGTTCGAATCCAGCAACTGCAGTAGTTCTCTGGGCACCATATGTTTGGAATACGTATGCCATTACGGGCAGTACAGCAGTGGGAGATGGAAAGTGGCGACATATTGCAATTACCTATACCTCAGGCAGTCACTCACTGTATGTGGACGGTATTTTAGATGGTACGGGGAATACTGGTGGCGGTATAACTGACTACGATGTTGTGTTGTCACTAGGTGCGTGGATTGGTGACGGAAATAGTTATTCGAGGAGTCAAATCGACGACGTGCGCATATACAACCGTATACTTTCGGCAGATGAAATTGCGAATTTGTACAGCGGGACAAAAGGCTCGCGCGTGGGGAAGTGTGGCGACGGGCCAATTCTCGACGCAGACGGCAACAAATACGGCATCGTTGAAATCGGCACCCAATGTTGGCTCGATAGGAATATGAATGTTGGGACGCGGATTAATGCCGGAATTGGAAATCAAACCAACAATGCAACTATCGAAAAATACTGTTATTCAGACACTGTCTCAAACTGCATCAACAACCATCCGAAGCGTCCTGACGGAGGTTTTTACGAGTGGGACGAGGCCATGCAGTATGTAACGACCGAAGGTGCACGCGGTATTTGCCCAGCAGGATGGCATATTCCCACTGATGCTGAGTGGTATACCTTGGAGAATTTTCTTAAAGCTTCATCAACAGCATCTTGTGATGCGACCCGAACGATATATGCTTGTGTAGATGCCGGCACCAAACTAAAATTTGGTGGCTCAACCGGTTTTGAGGGTAATCTTTCTGGTATAGAATCGAATGGTGGTTTTGGTAGTCGCGACACAGTTAGTTTTTTCTGGACATCATCAGAAGATACTTCTTTTGGTCAAGATCGTAGACTTACTTCTAGTCAAGCAAAAGTTGGAAGAGGAAGTTCTGGAAAAATCAACACAGCTGTCTCAGTTCGCTGTATCAAGGACTGAATCAATTAGCTTTTAGCACTTTGCTTTCACAACTCCCTAGGGGAACCCTAGGGAGTTAACAGGATGACAAACAACCAACCCCGCCGGCCCAGAGGCCGGCGGGTGGTCGTCTTTGCGAACGAAGTGAAGCAATCCAGTCCATTTCTTTAATTACCTTGTTTATCCGCGACCGCGCTTGATTAAAGTAATTATGAACAAAGTTACAAAGGGCCACCCTTCGCAAAGCAAACTCTCTAGGGTTCCCCTAGAGAGTTTGCTTTTATATTATGATGTACACGTGTACATCATAATATAAATGAAGAATTCTATGTATAGTGTGTGATTTTCGAAGTCGAAGATATACATCGCAAACCTCTCATTCGAATGGAAGGGTGTTACCACAATAATAAGCGAGGTTTCACCTCGCTTAAAATCTCTGGATCGCTTCGTTTCGCTCGCGAAGACGAAAAAGAAGCCGGCGCAAGTATGTTCGACTTCGTAAGTCAAACATTTCTGCGTTCATCCGCGTGCTATCTGGATCGCTTCGTTTCGCTCGCGACGACGACGAACCCCGCCGGAAGCGAAGCTTTCCGGCGGGGCTAAGGGCTAACAGCTAATCGCTAACTGCTAAAAATCCTACACATTCTTATGTATGAGCGAGGTGAGGAATGTTTGGTAGGGAATACCTTCACGAGCTGCGGCCGCTTTTAGCTTGATGAGATTTTTCTCTGTTACCCGCACATTGATGGTCTTTGTTTTTTCGAGCGTGTACTTGGCAATTTCTGCATATCGTTTTTTCTCCTCTTTCAAATTAGAAACAGAAGTATATTCCCCACGTCGAATGGCGTCCTGAATTGCTTGCTCTTCTTTTGTTAACTTAATGTTGTTTTTCATATATATGTTGTTTGATTACTGCAAATACTTTTTGGTTGCGTCTCTGCTCAGAAATATGGTTTTAAGAAAAAGCTTTTCATCGTCTTCAACAAAGGGGACTAGGTACACATACTCCTCATACAATAAATTCGGACATTGACCGACTCATTTCTGAGTGTATACTATATGTACATTCGGGATTTTCCCGCGGCCCCGCCCCTTAAAAGGCGGGGAATATTATTTATAGAGCTCATGGAAGCCTTGCTTCACAGTGAGGAAATCTGCTGAGTTAAGTGTTCCGAGCTTTGAAGACAACCTGCGATGGTCTATAGCTCTTGCTTGATGTAAACATGCAACCATGTCTTTCCCTTGGTGCGTGAACGGAACATACCATGTGCCAGCCCTCTCTTTGGTTGTGGTGGGAATCACAAAATAGAATCCGTGAGCAAGTTTTTTCAAAATAATAACAGGTCGAGAAAATTGGTGATTCTTTCCTCCTATTTCAGAACCGACGTTCTCTCCAATGCTCGCCCACCACATGTCACTCTCGGTCACATGTGGAGCCTGATGGGTTAGTTCATCAAGCTTCTTTTTTAAATTCATCCATGCTGGAAAATCTTTCATGAAGTATATCTTAACAAACATTTTTTAGATTTGTTACATTATGAACAAAATTCATCCTGTCACTATTCCGGTTAATCGAAATAATGGCAAAACCCGTATTCAAATGGAGGGTCCTCATCACAAAAATAAGCGAGGGTAACCCTTGCTTTAAAATTTCTGGATTCTGAATCAAGCTCAGAATGACACGCCACTATTCCATTTAAATGGAATAGTGGCGCCGTCCGTCTTTGCGAACGATAGTGAAGCAATCCATTCCATTTCTTTAATTACCTTTATCATCTGCTATAGCAGATGATAAAGGTAATTTGTTATCACCGTTTTGATGTCGTTCGACAACAAAGATGAGATATATTTGAGGTTTTACAAAGTTACAAAGGGCCACCCTTCGCAAAGCAAACTCTCTAGAAACTCTCTAGGGTTCCCCTAGAGAGTTTGCTTTTATATTATGATGTACACGTGTACATCATAATATAAATGAAGAATTCTATGTATAGTGTGTGATTTTCGAAGTCGAAGATATACATCGCAAACCTTCCATTCGAATGGAAGGTTGTCATCACAAAAATAAGCAAGGTTTCACCTTGCTTCAAAATTTCTGGATCGCCACGCTTCACTCGCGATGACGAAAAAGAAACCAGCGCAAGTATGTTCGACTTCGTAAGTCAAACATTTCTGCGTTCATCCGCGTACTATCTGGATCGCTTCGTTTCGCTCGCGATGACGACGGACCGCCGGAAGCGAAGCTTCCGGCGGTTTTCAATTAATTGTCACCGACCCACTCACAACCCCGCCCGAAACATTCCCCAACAAGGACACTCGTTTTACGTCAGAGGGCGGGGGCTCTCTATATGTTACCCTGTCACGGTACGTGGTAGTCTATGTTCCATGAGGATTCGGAAGCTTAACCACTCAACCTATCAGCACCAGTACCATATCGTCTGGGGTACCAAGTATCGCAGGAAGATACTCAAACCGTATGTACTCATAGAACTCAAGAAAATACTCTACGGTACGGTGAAGAAATACCCGACGCTCTGGATCGAGATGGTCAATGTCGACGAGGATCATGTACACCTGCAACTTGAAGTGTCCCCCAATGTTGCAGTGGCAGATGCCGTCGGCAAACTCAAGTCAGCATCAAGTCGATACCTGCGTTCAAAATTCAAATTCATTCGCGAGATTTACCTCGAAAAAGACGGCATCTGGAGCGTTGGGTATTTCTCCTCAACGATAGGTCTAAATGAAAAACAAGTTCGACAGTATATCGAATGGCAAGGGAAACAAGACACCCCACGTACGCCGAGGCTGTTTACTTAGAATCCCATGCCGAAAAAGGAAACCCCGGTCGCAGCGATAGCGGAGGCCGGGGAGGAGGTCATTCCAATACTTAATACTCATACTTAATACTCATACTTTTTGTGCATAAGTTCAGAAACATATGAGACTCTCATAATTTGAGAGTGCATGAA
>CAZQIF010000018.1:0-16715 GCA_964593375.1 uncultured Candidatus Saccharibacteria bacterium
TGTTCGCCAATTAAAAAGTTACGTGAGCTGGGTTTAGACCGTAGAGATTCTGAATTAATCGGTGTCTCCACAGTCTAAATCCATCATGGCTTCCGTTAAGGAAGGAATCAAGACCAACCATCACGGCGGTCGTAAAAAGCAATTTTTACGAAACAAGTTGACTCATATCGGTGGAAACCTAACCAACATGTGTTAGGATAATACCGAGGGAAGTCACGTATGCCGCAACAAACAAATTCATCATCATTCAGCATGTATCTCGCTGGCTTTCTAGATGGAGATGGAAGTATCTATGTGAGAGCAAAACCAAATAGTTCATATAAGTATGGCTATCAGGTGGCTCCAACAGTTGCTTTCTTTCAATCGAGAAAATGCGATATGTTTCCAGCACTATGTAAACGCATAGGATTTGGAACAATGCGTGTACGAAAAGATAATATCTTTGAATACACCATATCAAAGCAAGAAGAAATCAAAATTTTCCTTGAGCGCGTGTTGCCCCATCTTGTGTTAAAGCAAGAACAAGCAAAACTCATGCTCAAAATTCTTGAAGCAAAGGCAAAAATACAAAATGAAGATGACTTTACAAAGTTGCTTGCACTCATTGATTCTTTTCGAGAATTAAATTACTCGAAGAAACGCAAAGTGCGTACGTTGACCCCGTAGAGACTAAACGTCAACCTCCCTTGAATGAATAGGGATGAAGGTATAGTCCGATCCTCCAAGTAATTGGAGATAACGAAATGCGTGAGACAGGTTGGTCTCTATCTACTGCAGGCGTCGATTCTTGAAGAGATTTGTCCCTAGTACGAGAGGACCGGGATGAACGAACCTCTGGTCTATCGGCTGTCACGCCAGTGGCACTGCCGAGTAGCTATGTTCGGAATGGATAACCGCTGAAAGCATCTAAGCGGGAAGTCAACTCAAAGATGAGGAATCATTAAGTCCCCAGAGAGATGATCTGGTTGATAGGCACTAGGTGTACGTGCAGTAATGCATGCAGCCGAGGTGTACTAATTGGACGTAATTCCTGTAGGGAATGCTGTACATGGCCCTTGAGTAACAAAATTGCCATAATTCTTTGTTGCACATCGGAAAATAATTATCGCTGGACCTCGTGTCCCACTCTAATTATTTTCCTTGCGCGCCTCGAATTCTGCCAATTTATGTAGCTCAAGGAATATCATGGAAGCAATTCTTATAGAATACTGTACACGACTCTAGAAAATTTCTAGATGTCATACAATTTTTACAGTGTTAAATAGGTGTGTGAAGTCTTAGGATATGCGATTCTCTAAAAGAGAAATCTTTTGAGAACGTAATATTGAATACTGTAACGTGGTTTGTTCTTCATTCGGGGTGTAGCGCAGCCTGGTAGCGCGTCTTATACGCTGAAAGTCATAGCGGACCCTTGTCACGTTGACCTAGAACGTTTTAGGTTTAACATGAGACTGCCGATGAAAGTCGGAGGAAGGCAGGGTTTTGAGATAAGAAGGTCGGTGGTTCGAATCCACTCACCCCGACCCACCATTTTTTAAATGGTACTACGTTACAGTGTTCAATATAGAAACAACGATCAAACACATTTGAAAATCGAATATTTTAAGTTGGTGCTTCCGCGAGAAGGGGTAAAGAAATACGGGGTATTTCTTTACAAGGTTGTCGATAATTTTAAGTTTACGAAAAATTATCATACAACCTGAACAGCGACTGTAAGTCGAACCCGTTCCCGAAAGAAATTTAAAATTAAATAATTGAAAACTGTGAGTTGGTGCTTCCGCGAGAAGGGTACACCCGTTCCCATTCCGAACACGGAAGTTAAGCTTCTCTGCATCGATGGTACTCCTTCGGGGGGAGAGTAGATCGGCGCCAACTCACAGTTTTTAATTTTAAAATTTCTTTCTAAACAAAAACCAGCACGAAAGTGCTGGTTTTTTCGTGCAATTTTTGCTGATTACGATATAGTTAGGACTTACGTAATGGATGGATTTCGAGACGGACAAGTAAAATAATGTGAGGCGTATATGGCATACGATGAACATTATTTTACGTAGGCCAACAAAGAAATACGCCATTCAAGTAAGTCCTACAATGAGAACAAATATAACTGACCCCGGTGCAGGGAGCCTCAAATACGAAATTCGTAAGATTGTTGAGGTTGCACAAAAAATTCAGTCATGTGGCGTGCCCATTGTGTGGGAAAACATTGGTGACCCGGTGGCGAAGGGGGAGCCGATTGCGCCGTGGATTAAGGAGTATGTCGGTAAGGCGGTTACCGAAGACAGTACGTATGCATACTCACCAACCAAAGGTCTCCTTAAGACGCGTGAATACATTGCGAATGAACGTAATCTCGAAGGGGGTATTCAGATTACTCCCGAAGACATTCTCTTCTTTAATGGTCTTGGAGACGCGATTTCAAAAATATATAAAAACCTGCATCCCGATGTGCGCGTCATTGGTCCAAATCCTGCGTATCCGACTCACTCATCTGCAGAAGCAGCTCATGCGGGGAGTGCACACATTACCTATTCGCTTGACCCAAAAAACGGATGGCAACCAGACCTTGAAGAAATGGAACAAAAGATTAAAGCAAATCCATGGATTGCTGGAATTCTTCTCGTGAATCCCGATAACCCAACAGGGTTTGTATTTACTCCAGAAATACTCAAGAAGATTGTCGATATTGCAAAGCGATACGAGCTATTTATTATCTCAGATGAAATTTACTCGAACCTTGTGTATCACGACGATTACAAAAAACTTGCCGGTGTGATTGGAGATGTTCCTGGGGTTGCGATGCGCGGTATTTCAAAAGAGTTCCCATGGCCAGGGAGTCGGTGTGGGTGGATTGAATTTTATAATCGCGACAAGGACGCGAGCTTCAATACGTATGCGCAGTCGATTATTGATGCGAAGATGCTCGAGGTATGCTCAACGACGCTTCCACAGCGTGTGTTGCCTGAGGTGATGAGTGATGCGCGATATTACCCACAGCTCGAGAGTCGCATTCAGACATATAAAGAGAAAGCAGACATTGCGCACGACATCTTTGGAGAGGTGCCGGGCGTCACGATGCATAAGCCAGAGGGGGCATTTTATTTCACGGTAGTATTTGATGAAGGAGTTCTCACCAAAAAGCAGACCCTTACGATTGAAAATCATTCGGTACGAACGTTAGTTGAGGAGCTTACAAAAAATGAAGCATCGCTCGATAAACGGCTTGTATATTACCTTCTTGGGGCGACCGGTATCTGCGTCGTGCCACTCACTACAGGATTCAATTCCTCATACTATGGTTTTCGTGGTACGTTACTTGAGCAAAACATCGATACATTTACCGCTACGATGAAACGACTTGCGGATGATATACGGACATATATTGCATCATAGAAAACACGGTATTCGAGAGACAGGGTAAGAAAGGTGCTAAATGTTTGATAGAATATACACATGATTCGCATGTGGGCATTATGGAGAAGGGCGCAGTACCTCTTCGGTCTTGGTGTTATCCTGACTCTCATTACATTCGGGTTCTATTACCAGTATGGTTATGAGGCACCGACGTGTTTTGATACTACTCAAAATGGAATTGAGCGGGGTGTTGATTGTGGTGGTTCGTGTGTACGCGTATGTAGTATCGATGTTACACCACCTTTTGTTCTGTGGTCACGTGCATTTGAAATCGTGCCTGGACAATACAATGCGGTTGCGTATGTTGAAAATAGGAACCTTGATGTGGGTTCACCAAAAATGCAATACACACTCAGTCTCTATGATGCACAGGGTCTTATTGTTACGAAAAAGGGATCGACGGTCCTTCCACCCGATAGCACCTACCCAATTTTTGAAGGGCGCATCAACACAGAGGGTCGTGTTCCGACACAAACGGTTTTTGAACTTGATGATCAGAATTCTCTATGGCTTCCGGCTTCAGTAGGACGAGAGCAGTTTGTGATTGAAGAACGCACATTGAAAAATGCTGATAATGAGCCACGCCTTGATGCACGTATCAGAAACGAGGCACTTACCCCCATGCGTAACGTTGAAGTCGTGGCAACTATTTTCGATGCAAAAAAGAATGCACTCACCGCATCAATGACCATCGTGCCGTACTTTGAAGGAAGAACTACTCAAAGTGTTGTCTTTACGTGGCCAGAACCGATTGCAAAAACACTCCGCAGTTGTGAGGTGCCAACTGATGTGATGCTCGCGATTGATCTCTCAGGAAGCATGAACGACGATGGTGGAACCCCACCTGAACCAGTTACTTCAGTACTTAAAGCTGCGAGTGCGTTCGTCACTCGGCTCAAGAAGAATGACCAGGTTGGTGTCGTCACCTATGCGACAGATGCTACACTTCGTGAAGCACTCACGCTTGAACGAGAGCGCGTGGGAGGTGTCGTGAAGGCACTCACGATTCAGAAGGCAGATGAGACCGGAAGCACTAACACCGGCGATGCAATTCTTCGCGCTAAAGATGAACTCAACTCGGCACGTCACAATAAAGACGCCCGCAAGGTTCTCGTGCTCCTCACTGATGGGCTCGCGAATGATCCGGGGGAAACCCCAGAGCTCTACGCACAAGATGCGGCTACGGCACTGAAGTCTGCGGGCGTTGAAATCTACACGATTGGCCTCGGTGAGAAAGTGAATGAACCATTCCTCCGTAGCATTGCCTCCGGCAGTTCACATTACTTCAAAGCGGCATCCGCGGGAACAGTTGATTCGATTTATCGCAGTGTGACGAGCGCGATTTGTGAGGATGGGGCAGCGGTGATAGACATAGTACCAAAGTCGGAAGCAGTCTTTGCACCACTTGAGTAACTGACGCATAATAGGCGGATGCGATTATTACGCACCCTTTTTGCAAGCATTGATATATGGCTTACTTTAGCCATAGTTTTTTTATCGCTCCTCGGGCTCGTGACGATGTACACCTTCGGTGGAGACAACGAGTACTTTGATCGTCAGATTGTTTGGATTATTGTTGCGTGTATTGCATTTTGTATAGCACTCATTCCTGACTATCGTTTTCTGCGTTCCGGAAATACCACGTTCTTTCTGTATCTCATTACCATTTTTCTTCTTGTTCTCGTGCTCTTCATTGGAGAAACAGTCAAAGGTGCACAGAGCCGTTTTGACCTCATTTTTTTCTCACTCCAACCGTCCGACCCAGCGAAATTAATTCTCATTGCCATTCTCGCAAAATATTTCTCCAAGCGACACGAGCTCATTGGAGACTTCAGACACATTTTAGTTTCTGGAATGTACGCGTTTCTTATCTTTGGTCTCGTGTTCATTCAACCAGACTTTGGTTCGGGCATCATTATTTTTTCTATTTGGTTTGGCATGGTGCTCATTTCAGGTATTTCATTCAAACATCTCGGTGTCGTACTTTTTTCGGGGGTCATGGCGTTTTTACTGCTCTGGAATTTTGGTTTTCAAGACTATCAGAAACAACGCATCATGACATTCCTTGACCCGCTCGCGGATATTCAAGGAAGTGGGTACAACGCGTACCAGTCAACGATTGCGGTTGGTTCCGGCCAACTCTGGGGGAAGGGGGTAGGGTATGGCACACAATCAAAACTCCAATTTCTCCCGGAATATGAAACTGACTTCATCTTTGCTGCGTTTGCTGAAGAGTGGGGATTTATTGGTGTGGGGCTTCTCTTCAGTCTTTTTGGGATTGTTATTTGGCGACTCTTACGCCATTCACTTCGTGGGGCAACTAATTTCGAACGGCTCTTTGCGGCGGGTGTAGCAACACTCTTCATCAGTCACTTCTTCGTCCACATTGGCATGAATATTGGACTCCTGCCGGTCACGGGAACAACGGTACCATTCCTGAGTTATGGAGGTTCCCACCTACTCACCGAATTTGTTGCAGTCGGCATGGTGATTGCGATGGGGAGGTATACTAAACGGCATTACACAGCAAAGGAACTTCTAGATTCGTAATATAAAAAGACGGGAACCCGAAGGTTCCCGTTGCATGTTAGTACTCCTTGTTCCAGTACTCTAAGTCATCAGAAGTGTATGACTCAGTGGGACCATCATCATTCCACTGGTCCTCCTTGTACATATGGAACTCTAGAGCTTCCTCTTCCAAGCGGAGCCGCTTACTGTACTCGTCACGAAACGCCGGATGGCATTTCGCGAGCACGCTTTCCGGGATGTCCGGGTCGTGCTTTGCGAGGTATCGCGCGCGCTCACGTTGCGCTTGAGTCTCTTCTTCCGGCGACATGCGTTGTGGTGCCGGCTTCATCTCAGGCAACTTCTTGCCCAAGGACTCGTTGTATCCGCGGTAGTACCCATCGCGGAATGCGAGGGAACACTGCTCAAGGTTCCTTCTGCCCGCTCCTTGCCGTTTTTTTCCTAGCTCATATCCCTCCCTCCAGTCGGATTGCGAGGCGCGGATAATCTCCGCGACGCGACGTTGGTTGAAAGAACCACTCATAGACACCTCCTGTAAAATTACTCACAGGAAATGACTAGAGGATTCCAGCCTACATTTCACTATGAGTAAATGAGATTATATTATAGCACGTCAGCGACTAATGTCAATACTACCTGTTTTCGTATAACGCTTGTGTTTTTTCAAGCATTTCGGTGAGCGTAAAGTTTTTCAGTATGTGCTCGTGGAGCATATAGGTGCATGAATGACGTAACATCTCATTGTTATGGAGTTCTCCAAGAGCTCGAGTAATCGAACTCGCACTCTTGGAGTTAATGAGTATGCCCGACACATGGTCGGCGATGATTTCAGGAATACCACCAACGTTACTTGCAATGACCGGAATTCCGCACGCGCCCGCCTCAAGGATTACGTACGGCATACCTTCTTTATGAGAGGGGAGCAGAAACACATCAAAGGCGTTAAGAAGATTTCTTGCATCTTGAACGTATCCGGCAAGCTTCACATATGTTTCTAAGTGTTTATCTTTGATAAACGCCTCAAGTTCACTTCTCAGCTCACCTTCTCCAATGACGGTGTAAAAGATTTTAATATTGTTCAGAGCATTATGTGATTTCACCGCCTCAATTGCTGTTTTGATATTTTTATTTTGTGTAAGTTCAGCAATCGTCACGAGCCAAAGATTGTGTGCATGGAGACTCTGTTCATCATGCGAAAAGAGCATATACCGCGCCTCGGTACGGGGTAGAAAAGGAATCTGAGGAACTGCAGTGTGAATGACTGAACACTTGTACATGACAAAGGGCATACGTGTGTGTTTGTGGTCATTCTCTGAAACAAGGATGATTTCATGCACAAGAATCGCGGTAACATACGAAAGGAACCACACAATGCTTCGCCATATGAAATTGCGCTTCTCAAGGAATGCCCACCCGTGCGCGGTAAAAATAATGCGAGGAACTCCGAGTAGTCGTGCAATAAGTGCACCGGTACCACCTGCCTTCGAACTATTAAGGTGTACGACATCAGGATGGACCTCCTTAATAATATGCCAAAGTTCAGACATCGACTGAAACTCTTTTTTAAAACTGATGTCGCGCTCAAAGCTTTGTATCTGGTAGGTTTTAATTCCTGCCTGCTCGAGCTTTTCTTTAAGGAGCCCACTGCCACCAAATGCCACACTGACCTCAAATCGGTCTTTCGGGAGTCCAGTCGCAAGCTCAAAGACATAGCGCTGTGCTCCGCCAAAGTTTGATTTTGTTATTACAAAGAGTATTCGTTTCTTGGTTTGTAACATATCAGTTTTGTGAAATTTTTACCTAGGGCGTCTAGCAATTTCCTCTTTGTGGGAGGAAATTGAGACGTAAATTCGATATAGTCGCTACTTCATACAGAAGCTGTTCAGGTTGTATGATATTTTTTCCAAAATATCGACAACCTCTTGCGAAAATATCTCATATTTTCTCACTCGTTATCTCATTCATCATTTTTCTCGTGTTGGGCTTGCGGAAAAAATCCGCTACCGTATTATACCTTGTATCATGCACATGTTTGCTCGTGGTAGTACCGTCCTCCTCCTCCTCGGCGATTTTGTCACATTCGCCGGTTCTTTGGTGCTTACACTCCTTGTGCGATATCAGAAAATTCCGAGCGAGGATGTCGTGCACCAGCATCTACAACCGTTTCTCTTCCTTTTTTGTTTCTGGATTCTCGTCTTCCTTATCGCTGGTCTCTACGACCGACATATTTCAATCGTGCGCAAAAGTATCCCCGTCCTCGTTCTTCGAGTGCAGGTGATTAACATTTTGCTTGCAGCACTATTCTTTTTTGCGCTTCCATTTGGCATTGAGCCAAAAACAAACCTCGCAATTTACCTCGTCATCTCAACGATTTTCATTGTTGTTTGGCGACTCTATGTGTTTCCGCTTATCACCACCGGCAAGCCAATGCGCGCCTTGGTAATTGGAGACAGCGAAGAAGCACTCGCAATTGCACGCGTGTTTGCACGGAATCCTTTTTTCAAAAACATCAAACCGTTTCTCCTCAGCAAAAAAGACATTCCGGATTTTGAAGAGTTTCGAAAATCGATGCTCGATTTTCTCCATCAGTCACCAGCCGACATGGTTATTGCCGATATGCGCGATGAGTATGCAACACGACTCATTAAGGATTTTTACATGCTCGCGTTCGGTGATGAGAACGTTCGCTTTTTCAATCTTCCTTCTGTGTATGAACAGCTCCACCATCGTGTACCGCCATCATTAATTGAAGAGAGTTGGCTTCTTGAAAATGTGACCGCGAGCGCACCACACTATGCGTATGATGTACTCAAGCGCGCAATCGATATCACGGGTGCGCTTATGCTCCTCATCCCGGCAATTATTGTATTCCCGATTGTAATGCTTGCCATACAACTCGAAGATAGGGGACCACTTTTCTATAAAGCTGAACGCGTGGGGCAGTTCAACAAAATAATTCACATTCTCAAGTTCCGTACGATGACGGGGACAGATAATCCGAGTGATGCATTAAAGAGCACGCTTCACATTACAAGAGTTGGTAAATTTCTCAGAAAGACCCGTATTGATGAACTACCACAACTCCTCAATATTTTAATGGGCGATCTCTCATTCATTGGCCCCCGACCCGAGATTCCAACGTTGGCGAATGTCTATGCTGAAAACATTCCATACTACAACTTGCGCCACCTCACAAAGCCGGGGCTTTCAGGATGGGCACAGATTAATAACTTTGATGTACCGCGCGGAGGAGTCGATATTCCGCGTACGATTGATAAACTTTCTTTCGACCTCTACTATCTCAAGCACCGCTCACTACTCCTCGATATCGAAATTGCACTCAAGACGGTGAATACGTTGCTTTTACGGAGTGGAACGTAGAAAAAATCTTAAAGCTAAAATCTAAAAGCTAAAATGTAATGAAGAATCAAAAAATTTTACATTCATTATTCAATTCTGGATTTCGGTCTCTGGATTTTGGATTCGGAACTTAACGCTTCACGCCCCGGTTACACTTCTGTATAATCATACTCATTATGTCAACATATCTAATCACTGGCGGGGCCTGCCCAGTGAAATGCGCTTGCGCTAACGAAAGCCCCGCTTTCGTATTTCACCGGACCGCCCCATTATCGAACTTATTAACTTCCGTATCATATGAGTGAACAAAAAACAGTACAGACTTATCTGATAACCGGTGGGGCGGGGTTTATTGGAACAAATCTTTCCTTGCGCCTTGTAAGCGAGGGGCATACGGTTATTGTTGTCGACAACCTTGCCGGTGGTACTGATCCAGCACGTCTTCCGAAAGAAGTCGTATTTCATAAACTCGACATTTGCAATACAGAAGAACTTACCAAGGTGATGAAAGGCGTTGATGCAGTTGTGCATCTTGCCGCACTTCCGCGCGTGCAGTTTTCTATTGAACATCCATTTGAAACACAGCATGTGAATGTTGATGGCACACTTTCGGTCTTGGAATCCGCACGCGTCGCAGGAGTGAAGCGTATTGTGTATGCAGCATCGAGTTCCGCATACGGGGATCAAGCCACGATGCCACTTGTGGAAACAATGCCTGCACAGCCGAAGAGTCCATACGGTCTTCATAAGTACGTGGGAGAGCTCATGATGAAGGTGTGGCACGACATTCATGGTATTGAGACGGTCTCACTCCGCTTCTTTAATGTGTACGGTCCACACTTTGATCCAAATGGTGCCTATGCGCTCGTCATTGGAAAATTCCTCAAGCAACGCAGTGAAGGGCTCAAGATGACCATTACAGGAGACGGTGAACAGAGTCGTGATTTTACCCATGTGCGCGATACGATTGATGCGGTTATTCGTGCAAGCCAGAGCCCCAATGTGGGGAACGGGGAAGTATTTAATGTTGGTGCAGGGAGAAACGCATCAATCAATGAGATTGCAAAAATTATCGGTGGCCCGGTTGAGTACCTTCCAGCTCGTCTTGAACCAAAGCACACGCTTGCAGATTCGACGAAGATTAAAGAAGCGCTCGGTTGGCAACCAACTGTGTCGCTTGAAGATGGTATTCATGAACTTAAAATACAGTTCGGTCTCGAGTAACCGTTGCATGAACGCACATCGTGCGGTATACAGAGTGTGATGATAGTTGATGGAAAAGCAATTGCAGAAAAAATATACGCTTCAATACGAGAAGCGGTGTTAATCGGTGAACATGCTCCTCGACTTGCGATTGTTACTTGTAATCCAAATTTTGAGACGAAAAAATATCTCGCGCTTAAAGAGCGAAAGGCAGCCGAGGTGGGTATCGAAACTGAAGTCATAGAAATGCCGAGCGCGAGCACTACGCAGAATTTTCTTACAACCATTTCTGACCTCGTTTCAAAATCAGATGGCATCATTGTGCAGCTTCCATTACCTGCACATGTTGATACTGAAATGGTGCTCTCTAGTGTACCAACTTCACATGATGTTGATGCGCTTAATCCAAAAACCACCGGGGTTGTTTCACCAGTTATTGGGGCATTCCGCGAAATTTTGAAAATGTATGAAGTTGGTACATGCGAAAAATATGTCACTATCATAGGTAGTGGCAAACTTGTCGGCCTTCCTGCAATGGCATGGTTTACAACTCAAGGAGCGTACGTGAGTGTGGTAACAAAGGATACCGAAGATATTACACACTACACCAAAAACGCAGATATTATTGTGTGCGGTGCGGGAGTCCCCGGTCTCCTTATTCCAGATATGGTGAAAGAACAGGTGATTATTCTTGATGCGGGAACCTCCGAAGCGGGAGGGGTACTCATGGGTGATGCAGATCCCAAATGTGCACAAAAGGCGTCAATATTTACTCCTGTCCCTGGCGGCATTGGCCCCATAACCGTTGCTGTACTACTCCAGAATCTTGTTGTCCTTGCAAAAGCTCGCGAATAGGTGCGGGTGAGACCTATCTTCCCACAGACAGGAGTGGAATCTTGCCGAATGGTACCAGCAAACAAGGTATATTAGAGTTTGACATCATTTGTGGTGATCTCCGCATCCTTCCGCGTCTCGTCTGCGTACTTCCTCGTTTATATGGTATAGTGATGCCCATATTTATTGGTGTCAACGTGTGTTTCTATGTCTCAAAATCATGAAAGTAAGGAAGGGGGAGAAAGTTCGGAAGGTGTGATTCGTATATTTCGTGCAGTCATCGTGCTCGTACTTGGAGCGGTAGTTGCCTATTTTGTCTACACCTCGACCATGAGCCCCGATGCACGCTATCCATTCAAGTTCGGACTCGACCTTGCGGGCGGAAGTCAGCTCGTGTACGTCGCAGATGTTTCGAGTGTTGAAAATAAGAATGAAATTCCTGAACTCATGAACGTACTTCGCGAAGTCATTGAGCGACGCATCAATGTATTTGGTGTTTCAGAGCCGAACGTACAAGTTGAGACCAGTAGTTTTGTGACAGCAACCACCACACAACGCCTCATCGTGGAACTTCCCGGAGTCACTGATATAGATGAAGCAATCAAGCAAATTGGTCAGACACCAAGTCTCGAATTTAAACTCGTTGATGAAGAGGCACTTGCCGCACAGGAAGCCACCGACGAACTCACCGCGTCAAACACCAATGCACAAGTAGGTAACGTGAAAGTGAACGGTGAAGAAGTAGGGGAGCCATACATCGAGACTGGTCTCACCGGAAGATATTTGAAGCGCGCTGAGCTTGTTTTTGGAAATGGAAGTCAAGGTTCACTCTCAAATGAACCAATCGTGTCGATTGCATTTAATGATGAGGGGGCGGCACTCTTTGAGCAAATTACCAAAGATAATGTGGGTGAAAGTCTTGCGATTTTCCTTGATGGAAATCTTATGTCCGCTCCGCGCATCAATGAGGCAATTGCAGGAGGAAAAGCAGTTATCTCGGGTAACTTCACTCCTGAAGAAGCACGCGAGCTCGTTCGCAATCTTAACTTTGGTGCGCTTCCCGTACCCATTGTGCTCGATAGTACCC
Source organism: uncultured Candidatus Saccharibacteria bacterium (assembly GCA_964593375.1). GTDB lineage: Bacteria > Patescibacteriota > Minisyncoccia > Phycocordibacterales > UBA918 > Damh-18. Next base: position 12,425 of record CAZQIF010000018.1, read on the forward strand.
AGACGATTGGCGGAGCACTTGGCGACGAGGCTCTCGGAGCGGGTGTATATGCAGGGCTCATCGGCTTCATTCTTCTCTCGATATTCATGATTTTGTGGTACCGCCTCCCTGGCGTTATCGCCGTCCTTGCGCTCTGTCTCTACGTCATTATGATGCTCGCACTCTTCAAGCTTATTCCGGTTGTACTCACTGCTGCGGGTATTGCGGGACTCATTCTTTCAATCGGTCTCGCCGTGGATGCAAATGTCCTTATTGCTGAGCGTATCAAGGAAGAGCTCAAGGCAGGGAAGTCAGTTGAGGATGCTATTAAGGAAGGATTTGACCGCGCATGGCTCGCTATTCGTGACTCAAACATTTCACACATTATCGCAGGAGCAATTCTCTTTTGGTTTGGTACCTCGCTCATTAAGGGGTTCGCACTCGTGCTCGTGATTGGAGTTGTGGTCTCAATGCTTTCTGCAATTACGATTTCACGAACACTTCTTATCGCCATTCCAATTCATGCGATGACGAAGCTTGGAAAGTTTCTTATGAGCTCAGGATTTTCACGATAACATTATGAAATTACAACGATACCAAAATTATCTCGTCGTTCTCCCTGCGGTACTCTCAGTTATTGCACTCATTGCAATTTTCGCATGGGGGCTCAAACCGGGCATTGATCTCATGGGAGGTTCACTCCTTGAAGTTGCGTACCCCGATGGCCGACCAGAGGTGGCGAAGGTTCAGGAAAGTGTGAACGCGCTCGGGTATGGTGAAATTCGCATTCAGCCTTCAGGTGAGAACGACCTCATGCTCCGTCAGCGAGCACTCAAGAGTGAGGAAAAGATAAAACTTGATGAAACACTTAAGACATTTGGAAATATTCAGGAAGTACAGTATAACTCGGTAGGACCTTCAATTGGCGCGGAGCTCATTAGTAAAGCATGGTGGGCAATTGGACTCATCGTGGTTGCACTCATTCTCTTCATTGCGTTTGCATTCCGCCATGTATCAAAGCCAGTTTCTTCATGGAAGTACGGCGTGGTCGCTATTGTTACACTTCTTCACGACATCCTTATTCCAACCGGACTCTTTGCATACTTAGGATACGCTCGTGGTGCAGAAGTTGGGTCGCTCTTTATTGTGGCGATTCTCACCATTCTCGGTATTTCTATTAACGACACCATTGTGGTATTTGACCGAATCCGTGAAAACTTGAGTATCAACGAAAAGAAGAACCGCCATGAAGCGTTTGTTGATGTGGTGTGGCACAGTATCACTCAAACTATGACTCGTTCCGTTAACACTTCAGTTACGGTTATTATCATGCTTGCTGCACTCTACTACTTGGGTCCCGTATCAACGAAAGATTTCTCTCTTACGCTCATCGTCGGTATGATTGCAGGAACCTACTCTTCAATTTTCCTCGCAAGTCCACTCCTTGTCTATATTGAAAAGTGGCAGAAGCGATCAGCTAAATAATCAACCGAAATGATTATCGGTATTACGGGGACAAACGGTGCCGGCAAAGGAGTCGTTGTTCAATACTTAGTTAAGCAAAAAGGATTTACACATTATTCAGTGAGTGGGTATCTTTCGTCAGTGCTTGTTGAACGTGATGTCGTTGTCGATCGCACCAACCTTCGTAGGGCAGGAAATGAGTTTCGAGAAAAATTTGGTGCAGGATACCTAATGGAACTTTTCTTAGCTGAGGCAAAGTCTCTGAATGTACAGAATGTTGTTATTGAATCAGTGCGAAGTACGGGTGAGGTCATAAAACTTAAAGACGCCGGGGGCTTACTTCTTATTATCGATGCGGACAGAAAACTTCGATATGAAAGAATTCAGAGACGCGCTTCGGGAAAAGATTTGCTCGATTTTGAAACATTTGCACTACAGGAAGAACGTGAGTGGTACGGTGCTGAGGGTCCTGCAGATATGAATGTTAAAGCAGTAATGGAAATGGCCGACTATACGATTTTAAATAATGGGGGAATAGCTGAACTTTACGAGCAAATCGAGGCGATACTACAAAAAATAACCAAGCACTTTGATTCTAATCCAAAATCCTGAGACTAGAATACTGAATGGAATAATCAATCCAAAATTCTTGATTTTGTATTTCATTCTGGTTTTTGGTCTTTGGATTTTTGTTTTTTACTCATGAATGCGTGTTCCAACAAACGGTTCACCACTCAGATACTTTTCAATCTCACTGAGCTTTTTTCCGTTGATGACCGCGACTTCAAGGCCGAGTTTTTCAGCTTTGCGGGCAGCAACTGGGTCAAATGGGGAAGAGAGTCCCGGACTCCATTCGGTCGGTATGAGTGGCAAGAAATCATTCCACGAAATATCCTCAATTTTTTGTGCAGAGAGATCGGTGCGTGGATCTGCTGTGTGCACGTAATCAATATTTGAGAGGTTCAAAAGTTTTGTTGCACCACGATGCATCGCGATTTGTACTGCACGTAAATCTGTCGATGCACCGGGGCGATATCCTGCAGCAATAACGAGCTTTGAGTTTTTGGGTATATCAATAATTTCATCAGGATTTGTAATCATGACGGGGTGTGCGATGTCGCGAAAAATAGTGCGGAGGAGATGCCCATTGAGGCGGGTTGCATGAATCCCCATCCAGTCAATATCTTCAGGATTGAGTTCTGACACTGCACCAGCTGCTTCTTGGTACCGTCGTGCAGTCTTTCCACCTCCCGCAATAATAATAAAATGTCGCCCGAATGCGGCGATTTGATGTTCAACGAGGGCTTTTAATTCACTGAGAAATTTAGTGTCGATGTGGTCAGGAACAATGAGTGAACCTCCAACCGACATAACGACTGTTTCGTGTGTTTGCATTACGAGTCAGTTTACCCCATTAGAGAGTCATTGAGAACTGATTGTTGTGATAAGACAGATTTAGCTATGTTTCTGAATGTACTCTCTAACAGGGCTGGTCTCGACTGGGGGGACCCTGTAAATGGGGAAGGGTGAGAAACTCCAATCATTGTGGGTTTTGTCGTGATAATATTTATGTATGCAAAGAAATCTTGGCAATACAAGCGGTTTTACGCTTATGGAAATAATGATTGTTATAGGAATCATTGGTGTGCTCGCTTCGGTGATTATGCCGGCAGTAAACGAAGCGCGAGATAAGGCGCTCGTTGCTTCTGCTCAAATTGAACTTGATGCACTCAAAACGGTTTTTCAAAGACTCTATGATGACACACTCCTCTATCCAAATGGGGCTAATAGTTATTGTCGTGATGTAAGTTTAGTTCCAGCCAACGAAGTTGATTTATCTTCAGACGACGCAGGACTCCTTACGAATGGCTCCAGTTGGGCAAATTGGGAAGGCCCATATATTTCAGATGTTACAGACCCGTGGGGAAATCCCTATTATCTTGATGAAGATTACCAGTGCTTGGCAGCAACAAAAGGATGTCCGAATGTTGATGATGTGGGAAATGACTCAAGTGTGATTGTTTCGTGCGGGCCAAACGGCACCATAGAAAGTGGCTCCTGTGACTATGATGCCGACAACGTTGTGTACCGTCTCTGTGATGCAGGCTAATACGGCTTATTTCTTCGTTTTTTCAAAAATATCACGTCGAAAAAGGTAAGTCAGAGGTAGGGGTTGACCTTTTTATCCCGCCCTGTATAATAGCCCCACTGTCCGGTTTGGGGTGAGTCTAGCGTCGCAGAGACGTTTTATTTTACTCTTAAACCTAGGAGGATAGTTGTCTTTTGATAAAGAAAGCTTGCACGGTGCAAGCATCATATCGTTCGATCAATCGTACCTTTACGATTGGTTGAGCAAAACGTACAAAGTTAAATGAAGAAAAGAGCGCAAGCGACTATTCTGAATTTATGTCCCAATTTGCTTTTCATAATGCAAATTGCTGGACGAACTAAATCAGAAAATTCCAGCGCATTTAATTTATTTGACGGTACGCATCAGCTAGAATGTATCGATATACATTCGAAATAATGATAGGCAAAAGCGAGCGATTGTTCACAGAGTGAACAATCGAGTATGAAGTATAAGTATAAAGTATGAGTATGTGAGACGCGACGCGTCCGTATACTAATACTGATACTAAATACTAATACTCGATTGCATCACACGTGATGCAATCGTACATTCTCTTTTGTCTTATCCTTGGGATTCAAATGTTGTGCAGAAAGTACATTGCGCAAATATACATTTGAAAACAAGATGCACTCAGTGTTTACACTGAAGCAACTTGTCTTAACTTAGAGTTTGATCCTAGCTCAGGGTGAACGCTGGCGGCGTGGATGAGGCATGCAA
>CAZQIF010000019.1:0-16547 GCA_964593375.1 uncultured Candidatus Saccharibacteria bacterium
ATATGAAGAAAACCGTACAGGGTTTTTACCTGTACGGTTTTCGGGGGTTAGATCACAAGGATGGTTTTCTTTTCGCTTTATGCTATGTGCTATGTGCCGGCGGTTTGATGTTTAATTATCGTCGTGGTTGTCGCTCCTGAATCTTTCCGAGCTTGAGGTCTGTTTCGTAGATTTTCTTTTTAGCAAGCTTCTTAAGTTTTGCGACACGATTTACCATATCTGACTTGATGCGCTTTCGGTAGCGATTCTTTCGTACACGATTAACGATGCCGGAACCCTGAACGCGCTTTGTAAAACGACGAATAAGATTCGCGGTGCTTTCTTGATTATTTTTATCAACTTCTACGTTTGTTGCCATATGTCGGGAGAGAATACCACGCAGTCCGTGGCTTTGCAAGCTTTTTTAATAATAATAACGCTATACCCCAATATTTTGCTGTAAGTGGGCCGCAAGTGCGTGTGTGGAGACGTATTCTTGGCTTTGAGCAACCAAATCCCGCACAATCACCGTGTTTTCAACGTATTCCTTTTGCCCCACGATAATCGCGTAGCGAGACTGTCGTCTATCGGCTTCACTGAGTTGCTCAGAAAGTGAGTCACTCATGACATTCTGGTGAACAGAAATCCCTGCGTTTCTAAGTTCATCAATGAGGAGTAAACTACGAATTTTTGGTCCAAAACCAAGCTGTACGATGAACACCGACGGAATACCTTTTGCTTTTGGATACGGAATACGAGACGGAGATTTTTTGTCTCGAAGTACCACAACTGCTCCTGCAGCGCCTGTTTTGGTTTTGCTCATGCGTGAGACAAACGTGTTGTATCTTCCTCCACGAATATAGAGTGGACTATTTTGAAGCGGCATATTTTCTTCATCAAAAATGTCAAAGGCAAAGAGTGCATCAGAGTAACATTCGTGATTTCCAATGAGTCGTGCATCGACTTCATAGGGGATACCACTGATATCGAGAAACTCAACAATCTCACGGAAATGCTTTCGGCTCGTGTCGGTGAGGAATTCAAGTGGGCTTGGGCTTTTCTTTGCGAGCTCATGGTCCTTGTCGATGAGGTGCATGAGTGCGGTGATGGCATGATCTTTCATGAGTTCACGCGCTGGTGCCGGCATGTCATCAATGCGCTTTCTAAGGTATGCAGTGAGCTCTTTCACATACCGTGCTACTGAATCTGCGTCACCGAGAGAATTCACCCGCACCGCATGATTTGTGTAGCCAATTTGATTGAGGAGTGAGCGAATGGTCTGAATGAGGAGCGCTTCCGCAATACTCTTTTTAACATTCATGACCTGCAGTGTAATCGCAACCTCTCCGGAACGAGGTACCTGCTCAGTTGAGTAGAAGAGAAGAGGACCTTCAAAGGCGTTGAGTCGATTTTCAAAATATGAACACATGCCCGAGGTAAGAAGGCCGTGGAGCGCATCTGACTTTTTATCTGAGGCGGTCGCTTTGTGTGCAATTTTTTGTGTGCAGTTTCTACATTCACTGCGTTTCCTGAGCTGTTCGAGTGGTGCGAAACCAAAATGATGAGCGGTGTGTGTTGCGGAGCGTAAAAAATCTTGTGCGGATAGGTTTGGGAGCATACGTTCTGCTAATTAGAACTCATAATTTGTGCTTCAATATCGTGGTATCCGGGTAACATATCTACTTGATTAAAGGGATAGAGTCTTAGGAATGCGCGACCAATAATCTTGTCGCGCTGGAGTACGCCCCACATACGTGAATCTGAGCTTGCATTGCGGTTGTCTCCCATGACGAAATATTCATTGATGCCGAGCATCTCGGTAAGTGTCGTATTGGGACTCATTTCAGCCACGTATGATTTTTCATCGAGCGTGACTCCATCCGTATGCTTAGGATTAGAAATAGTCACCACATTACCGGCGATTTTTACCGTATCCCCCGGAAGGCCGATGACGCGCTTAATGAAATACTTTGTGGTGTCTTTTGGATATCTGAAGATAATGACATCACCGCGCTTTGGTTCCTCAAAGCGGTACGTGAGTTGGTCGACGATGAGGTACTCGCCGGTAGAAAATGTTGTCTCCATTGAAGCACCTGAAACAATAAATGGCTGTGCCACAAACATGCGAATCGGGAGCACAATAAGAAGTGCAACAAGCGAAAAACGAATGATTTCACTGAGGAAACTTTCTTGCTGTGGGTGCTCTGCGTGCGTATCGTTTTCTTCCATGTGCGGATGAGACGAATCAGTCGATGAAGGTGTCGAAAAAGAACTTGATGACTGATGCAATGACTCCATAAGACGTTAGTGGTGACTATTATATCTGTCCAACTCGTTCAACACAAGCCTAAGTCGCTTTTTGGACACATCTACTTTGTTGTCTTCGTCATTCGAACAATCATCGTATAGAAATACGCCTCATGTTCTCATTCCTTGACGCCTCGTATCTGTATCCAAAACGCGATTTAGGAAGGGTCATTATCAAAATTGTATGCAAAACAACGAGTTCAAAAAGCTTTGAAGTAATGTAGAATAAAGCACATGATTACGATTGTTGGACTCGGAAATATCGGTGAAGAATACAAAAACACGCGACATAATGTCGGGTGGATTGTGCTTGAATCTTTTATTAATGAACACGGTTTACCATCACTCGTTGATTCAGGAAAGGTGAGTGGGGCAATTTCTGAAGGAATGATAGGTAATACAGAAGTCACCATTCTTTTTCCACACACATTCATGAATAATTCAGGAAGTGCGGTACGTAAGGTACTTTCTAAAGATACCGATTTGAAAACACTCGTGGTGGTTCACGATGATATTGACTTACCTTTTGGTGAGGTAAAAATTGGTATTGGACGCGGGAGTAGCGGACACAATGGTGTGCAGTCAATTATTGATACGCTTAGTTCAAAAGAATTTGTGCGCGTACGTATTGGTATTGGCGAGAAAAACATTTTTGGCATACTCAAGCGACCGCGCGGTGAAGCCCTTTCAAATTTTGTACTTGGAATGTTTAAGAAAGGAGATTCTGAAAAACTTGAAGAGATAAAAAAGAAGGCGGATACAGCAGTAATGGCAATTATTCAGGATGGGGTAGAAAAATAGAATATAGAATATAGAATATTGAATATAGAAAATGTCCGTCTTTGCGAGGAAGTATGACGAAGCAATCCAGAGGAAAATATGGAATATTGAATATGGAATATTGAATATAGAAAAACGTTTGTCATCCTGAACTTGATTCAGGATCCAGGAATTTCGTTACCATGCTCCTGGATTCCGGTCCTGCCCTGTTTGAGACACGGTTTTCTAAACCCGTTGTCTCGAATCGGGTCGTGGGCCGGAATGACAGATGTTGGTCCAGAATGACGCAAAGTCGCAAGCACCAAAAAACCGGCTTTTTCAAGCCGGTTTTTTGGTGAATATTCTCTATTCTCTATTCAATATTTTCTATTTCGTCTCCTTTTTGAACGAAAGCGTCATGCGCTGTTCCTTAGGCTCAAAGAGCGTAATCTTGAACGCATATGACTGTCCGAGTGAAAGTGTATTGCGGAGTTGTTCCTCACTTTCAAACTCTGAAATGTGTACGAGTCCGGCAACACCTTCTTCAATTGAAGCGAGGGCACCATGCTTGTTGTACTTGATGATGACACCTTGTACTTCCTGATCCTTCTTGTATTTCTTCGCTGCGCTTACCCATGGGTTTTCCTTGAGTTGCTTGATTGAGAGAGAAATCTTGTCATCCTTAACCTCAATCACCTTTACCTGTACGCGGTCACCGACTTTGTAGAGCGCGCGTGGGTCTTCCACGAGGCCCCAGTCGAGTTCAGAAATGTGTACGAGTCCTTCGAGTCCTTCCTCGAGCTTCACGAATACTCCAAAATCAACGGCGCCGGTAATCGCACCATTAAGCGTATCGCCCACGGTGTACTTGCTGACTTTCTCTTCTTTCTCTTCTTTTTCCTGTGGTCCCTTCTCTGAGAAGATAAGCTTTCCTTCTTTTTGGTCTGCAGTAATGATGATAACGCTGAGGAGCTTACCAACGAGGTCGTTTAGTGCCGTGAGGATCTTGTCCTTATCGCCGTCTTCAACACGTGGATAGTGTTCTCCTCCGAGCTGTGAAGCAGGAAGGAATCCCTGAATACCTTGCCATTCGATAATAAGTCCACCCTTGTTTGCTTCCTTTACGGGGAGACTCATAACAGTCTGCTTCTTTTGTGCAGCCTCTGCATCGCTCCAGATGAGGGCTTGACGTGCTTCCTTGAGCGAGAGCTCAATGTAGCCGTCTTCGTTTGATGCCATCACTACCTTTGCGGCAATGGTGTCACCAACAGAAACTTTGCGAAGAATATCGCGTGCGTTCATGTACTCGCGTCCAAAAATGAGACCAGTTCCGAATGGCTTAATCTCAACAAAGACACGTGCACGTCCGATTGCCGAAACGGTACCCTCAACCAAATCACCATCTGCTGGTGGTGTGGGGGAGTCGTTCAGCATTATCTGCATCGCGCTCGACTTCTGCGCTTCTTGTAATTCTTCTGTGTCGTCGTCAGTATCAACCGTTTCGGTTGCTCCTACTGCACCACGTACTACAGAAGCGATTCGGTCTAAGACCGACTTAGTTTCTTCCGCCATATTTCTTGTTTTTATCGGCGATGGGTCTCTGTAAAATCCGTCTCTCGTGGCCGTGTGCGTGATTACAGGATTACCCTCATGCCGTTAGAACTAATAATTACCTTAAATAGGTGGCCGGAGTGTACTATAAATATATAGACTTGTCTATGTCCTTATGATAGGCTCGACCAAGCAGTACCTTGTGAACGGAGGCTCATATGAACGAACGGGAAGTGGTAATTTTTGTCCCAGCAGAAGATGGCGGATTTGCGAGCGGCGGAGGCCCCTGGCCACTTGATGTCATCATGAATGTTGGATATTTTATTGACACCTGCATCAGGTGGATTTCGAACCCGATAGTTTCATACACAGAAAGAAGGGAAATCAGGAAGTCGTGGAAGATGCAGGAAGAAGAAAATGTTCGTTTGGGCAAGAATCGAGACGGATCGTTTGCAAGAAGTTTTCCTGCAAGCACGACGCTTCAGGATGCGCTCACGATACTGGGGCTTGATGTTATAGCTGCTTCGGCCATGTGTGAGAGCACCGTAAATCAACTCGGTTTAAAACAGCTCGGTGAACTTTCGACTGAAGAGATCAGCCACGCAGTTCTTGAATGTCAAATTTCCAATGGGTAGTTTATCAAGATTACCTGCAACAAAGAACGGCACCCTCGCGGTGCCGTTTGTCATTGTATACAGAGGAACGGAGAGGGTCTTCATTTCGTTGTCTCCGCGCCCGTTTGCGAAATCCTCCCTATATAGAGTAGTATAGTGTCACTATGGTAATCACACATCACGGCGGGCAGTGCTTTAAGGTTAGCTTCGGCGACACTACGATTGCATTTGACCCCATTTCAAAGAAATCAAAACTCGGTGCAGTAAAGTTTGGTGCTGATGTTGCACTCGTCTCACTCCATCACCCTGACTTTAATGGTGTAGAAGAAGTTGCATTTGGTTCGAAGCAACCGTTTGTCGTTGATGGTCCAGGGGAATATGAAATCGGTTCAGTGACTGTTCGTGGATACGGCGTAAAGACCACCTATGAAAATGTTGAGCGTTTCAACACCATCTATCAAGTGAAACTTGAGGAAATTAACATGATTTTTTTGGGAGCACTCGGGAACGAAGCTATCGATACACAAATTCTCGGAGACTTCGGCGATATTGATATCCTCTTTGTACCGATTGGTGGTGGCGACGTACTCGATGTGCCCGCCGCTTCAAAACTTGCGACGAAACTTGAAGCCCACTGCATTATCCCGATGCACTACACCGACGCTGCACTCAAAGCATTTCTCAAAGAAGTCGGAAGCGACAATGGAAAACCCGTCGATAAGCTTACGGTCAAAAAGAAAGACCTTGCCGAGATGGAGGGTGATGTTGTTGTGCTCAGTGCGTAGATTTCCCATAAACTGATCAACTCGTTGTATAATGCCTCAGTAGCATGAGGAGTTTTATATGAATTTTTTTGAGCAACTTAAACAGAAGCCATCGCACGTGAAAGGACAATTTGCCTTTGTCGTTGCCACGGTAGTAACAGCCGGCATTGCGCTTGTGTGGTCGGTTTCTCTTCCTGCGCGATTCGCTACGATTGGGGAAGGAATTAATAGTGTTACGGGAGACAACCAAGCGAACGCACTTGATAGCGTAATACAAAACTCGGAAACACAATTAGGTGATGTCTTGCCGAGCGATACCTCGTATGAAGCGGGCGAACCTACGTTTGATGAAACATTGTATCGAAATGCATACGGTGAGGCGCCACCTATCATTCCTGAGGAACAGATGCTTCCGGTGGGTGGCACTGAAATAACACTCCCGCCACCGACCCCCGTTGAACCAGCTATTGAGACTACTCAAAACGAAGTAAAACCGGTAAAAGAAGCTCCCTCAAATATCATTTTGAACCCAAAAACGGAGGAACCAAGTTCCCCGGTACTCATTCCCAAAGGGGTCCAAAATCCCGAATAATCTGCTATAATGCGCCGGTAATTTTAAGAAAACTTTCGTGCCGAAAAAAAACAACGAAAAAAAAGCAGAGAACAACAGCAATTTCGAAAGCGCAGGAGGCGAGACGCTTTTTGCTGAAAAGGGCATTATGCTCCAAGGCATTTCCGACGAGATGCGGACGTCGTATCTCGACTATGCAATGTCGGTCATCACGCAACGCGCACTTCCGGATGTGCGTGATGGACTAAAGCCCGTGCATCGTCGCATCCTCTATTCAATGCGTCTCAACGGACTCACTGCAACCGCAAAATTCAAGAAATCGGCGACGGTCGTGGGAGATGTGCTCGGTAGTTTCCATCCACACGGCGATGCTTCGGTCTATGACGCTATGGTGAAACTTGCGCAAGATTTTACGACGCGCTACCCACTCGTTCTCGGACAAGGAAACTTTGGTTCAATCGACGGTGACTCTGCTGCTGCATATCGTTACACTGAGGCAAAGATGTCACGCATTGCCGAAGAACTCCTCCGTGATTTGGAAAAAGATACGGTCAACTGGCGACCAAACTATGATGGTACAAAGAAAGAACCAGAAGTTCTTCCTGCATCAGTACCAAACCTACTCCTTGCGGGAACCTTGGGTATTGCGGTTGGTATGGCAACAAACATTCCGCCACATAACTTACGCGAAGTTGCTGCTGCGGTTGAACATCTCATTGATAACCCCGAAGCGTCAACAAACGACTTACTCCAATTTGTGAAAGGTCCTGATTTTCCGCTTGGTGCGATTGCATTCAATCAGAAAGATATTGCGCACGCATATGCGAATGGTCGTGGAGGTGTTGTGGTGCGTGGCGAAACAGAAATTGTTGAAGACAAGAAGGGAACATTTTCAATCATTATCACCTCGATTCCATATCGCGTAAACAAGGCAGACATGCTCGTGAAGATGGCAGACCTCGTGCGCGATAAGAAGATTGAAGGCATCCGAGACCTCCGTGACGAATCAACACGTGATATTCGTGTCGTTGTTGAACTAAAGAGCGGTGCACAACCACAGACGGTACTCAACAAACTCTACAAGCACACACAACTCGAAGATGCCTTCCACTACAACATGGTTGCACTTGTGCACGGGGTGCCCCAAACACTTTCACTCAAAGCGATTCTTGAAGAGTACATTATCCATCGTGTGGAGGTAGTGAAGCGTCGTACCGAATATGATTTGAGGAAGGCAGAAGAGCGCGAGCACATTCTTTTAGGACTTAAAAAAGCACTCGATCATATCGACGCTATCATCAAGCTCATTCGCGCATCAAAAGATGTCCCTGCGGCACACGCAGGGCTCATGAAGCAGTTTAAGTTTTCGGAGATTCAAGCACAGGCCATTCTTGATATGCGCCTCCAGAAGCTTGCTGGGCTCGAGCGTAAGAAGATTGAAGATGAACTCAAAGAAGTGCAGGCGCTCATTAAAGATTTGCTCGCAATTTTGGGAAGCAAGAAAAAGATGCTCACCATCATCAAAACTGAGCTTAATGCCATTGCGGAGAAGTATGGTGATGATAGACGCACCAAGATTGTGAAGGGTGGCGTGAAGATGCTCAACCCAGAAGATTTGATTGCTGATGAAGAGAGCGTGCTCGTACTCACACAGGGTGGGTATGTGAAGCGCACAAACCCATCTGAATACCGCACGCAAAAGCGTGGGGGAGTCGGCGTGGTTGACCTCAACACGAAAGAGGAGGATGTGGTCACAAAACTCATTACCACTTCGACACACAGCGATCTTCTCTTCTTTACCGATAAAGGTAAAGTGTATCAGACCAAGATGTTTGATATTCCTGAGGGGCGACGCGCAACAAAGGGTAAGTCAATTATGAACTTCCTCTCCTTAACTTCAGAAGAAACAGTCACTTCAGTACTGGCGGTGCGCAAAGAGGATTGGGAAGGTGATTGGTCGCTCATGATGGTAACGAAAAACGGTGTTGCGAAGAAGTCTGACGCTGGAAGCTTTAAGGATGTGCGCCGAAGTGGACTCATTGCAATTACGCTCAAGGATGACGACTCGCTCATTTCGGCAATGTTTGTTGGAAAAGGTGACGAGGTATCACTCATTACCGCAAATGGTCAGGCAATCCGCTTTAAGGAAAGTGATGTGCGCGAGATGGGACGTACCGCGACTGGCGTGCTAGGAATGCGACTTGGTAAAAACGACCGAATTGTTTCTGCCGATGTGCTCACGAAGGGAGATAAAGACACTGAGATTCTTGTTGTTATGGAAAATGGATTTGGAAAAACAACACCGGCTAAAGAATATAAGGTCCAAAATCGTGGTGGTTCAGGAATTAAGACCGCGAAAGTAACCTCGAAGACGGGTAAGGTTGTTGGGGGAGCCATTCTCTCTGCTGAAAATAAAATTGAAGGAGAGCTTGTGGTTATGAGTAAGAAGGGGCAGGTGATTAAGCTCCCGCTTAAGGATGTGCCATCGCTTGGACGTCAGACACAAGGTGTGAAGGTGATGAAAATGAGGCCAGGGGATTCTATTGCCTCCATCGTCTACTTCTAACCAAATCGTAATTACAGCACTATCTGCTTTGTTGCGTTCGTCATTCGAACACTCATCATATGTCAAATATGCCTCGCGTTCTCATTCCTCCGCGCCTCGCATCTAATGCCGTAATTACGATTTGGTAAGCTTTATAATTACTTACATAAACTCTCTAGGGTCCCCTAGAGAGTTTATGCTGTAGGAAAGCCCCGGCGGTCGCAAAGCGACCGCCGGGGCTTTCCACTAACCACCCGCGCAACTTCTCTAAACGGGCGGTATAATAAAGCATATGCAAATTCCTTCAGCAGGGCAGTTTATGCAACCTGAAATTGTTGCAACTCACTTTCATCTTCGGGACGGGGATGCGGTTGCTGATTTTGGTGCGGGCGCCGGTTTTTTTACCCGTGTACTCTCGAAGCTTGTAAAAACTGGACGAGTGTATGCATGTGAAATTCAAAAGCCACTTGTCGACAAACTCGGGCTTCTAAAAAACTCTGAGCGACTCTCAAATGTAGAGGTGCTCTGGTCAGACCTTGAAGCACCGAAAGGAACGAAAATTGCCGATGGTATCCTTGATGCGGGAGTGCTTATCAATACACTCTTTCAACTTGATAATAAAGCCGGTGCGCTCACTGAAATTGCGCGCACGATTCGAAAAGGAGGCAAGTTTTTTGTGGTAGATTGGACCGACTCCTTCGGGGGTATGGGTCCTGCACCGATGCACGTGGTTACTGAAGACAGTGCGCGAGAGCTTGTACAAAGTGCAGGTTTTACCTTTGAACGTTCATTTCCCGCAGGCGACCATCATTATGGGTTAGCATTTAGGCGAGTATGACGTGTTACGTTAGAAATAGGGAAGTTCACACACATCTACTGTTCGGTCGTTTTAGTAATTATAATAATGGTGCGAAATACTCAGTGTTTCCCCTAATTTTCTAACGTGATGAACCTTCGTCCATTTGAAATAGTACTAATTGGCATATTCGCGGCGGCTGCGATAGCAGGGCTTCTATACGTAGCCTTTGGAGGCTCGACGGGTGGCGGTTCAGAGAAACTCAACCCTTACGGCAAAAGTGTCGTGATTTGGGGAACATTTGATACAAATAGCATCAGCCAATTTCTTACCGCTATTGCTCAAGTTGATACAAATCTGAGGGTTGTTTCCTATGAACAAAAAGATCCCAATACCATTGATGCTGAATTTGTGAATGCAATTGCAGAGGGTCGTTCGCCAGACTTAATTATACTTCCGCATAGTAAGCTTGTGATGCATCGTACAAAACTCTCCCCCATTACATACGACAAAATCCCAGAACGTGATTTTAGGGACACATACGTAGACGGAGCAGGAATTTTCATGCGTTCGGACGGCATCTATGGTATTCCGTTTGCGGTTGACCCGCTTGTGCTCTATTGGAATCGTGATTTGTTTTCAAGTAGCGGTCTTCCCAACCCTCCGCGAACATGGGAACAATTGGTCTCAGAGACCACACCTGCGATTACGAGAAAGGATGCACAACTTAACATTGCTCGTAGTGCGATAGCATTTGGTGAATACATTAACATCGCGCATCCCAAGGAAATTATTGCTATGCTTCTCCTCCAAGTCGGAAGTTCACTTGTTGAGGAGCGAGAAAAGGCATATGTCGTAACGCTCAATAGTTCGAATGGAACAGGTCAGCCACCAGGAGATGCCGTGCTCTCGTTTTATACACAGTTCTCAACACCCACAAACCAAAACTACTCCTGGAATCGCTCGCTCCAAGGTGACCGCCTTAGTTTTTTGGCTGGCGATTTGGCCATGTATTTTGGCTTCGGAAGTGAGCTTGGTGATGTACGGCGAAGCAACCCAAATCTCAATTTCGATGTTGCCCCAGTTCCTCAGGGTTCAACTGCAAACATTCTCAGAAATTATGGTGAATTTTATGCATTTGCCATCCCTCGTGCAACACAAAATCAGTCAGGTGCCTTTGCTGTTGCAAGAGTTTTTGCGGATGCAGAGAACGCAAGACAAATTGATGAGATGCTTGATTTAGCTCCTGTTCATCGAGCGACCATTGCAGAAGGTTCTGCAAACCCATTCCTACAAACGATTTATCAGTCTGCGCTCATTTCACGAGGTTGGCTCGATCCAAATCCGGTGAAAAGTGATGAAGTGTTTCGCGAGATGGTACAAAGTGTCACATCGGGAAGGTCTCGTTTTTCTGATGCAGTGTATGATGCGGTACGACGATTAGAATTATTGTTAAAGTAATGAATATGACTCGGTATATTTTTTTTATTATTGTCTTAGCACTTTTTTTTGGGAATTTTAATCTAGAAAATTTGAGTGTCATAGAAAGTAACCAAGGAATTGTTTTTGCAGGAGATATACAAGTAACTGGTGCCAACGAATCAAAATCTCTCACTAACCCACTCCATTCAACTTCATTTACCGGACCAGACGGTCTCCTCATAAAGATTATCGATGTCATTCTTATCTTCGCGCTTCCTATCATCATCTTCTTCATCATGTACGCAGGATTCATGTATGTCACCGCGGCTGGTGAAACGGCGAAAATCCAGACCGCACACTCCGCACTCACGTGGGCAGTTATTGGTGGAGTCATTGTTCTTGGCGCTAAGCTTATTATGGCAGTCATTCAAAACACCATCAAAGCATTCTAGTATGCCCGCTTTCTTCTCCATTACGAATCCGCTCAAAGCAGAATCAATTCAAGAATGCCTTCTCAGTTGTGTTGATGTTATCCTTGTCTTTGCGCTCCCTATTATTATCTTTTACATAATGTACGGAGGTTTTCTTTACGTTATTGCACGTGGAAACATTGAAAAAATTGAAACAGCGCATAAGACACTCATGTGGGCCATTGTTGGTGGAGTCATTGTGCTTGGAACGCATACAATTATTAGTATTATTCAGAACACTATTGAGGTTCTCTAACTTATGAAACGATTACTCTTTGCTCTACTTGCGCTACTCCCCACAATAGCATTCGCAGCGCCACTCCCACCAAATGCCACATTCAAAGACGTAGCCAACTTTGTAATTGGCTTTATTAATTTGCTTATTCCACTCATTATCGGACTCACGGTACTGGTACTGTTCTGGGGAATCATACAAGCGTGGATACTGAACGGTGGCGATGAAGAATCAGTAAATAAAGGCAAAAAGCTTGCAGGTGTCGGTGTTTTGGTGCTTGTGGTTATGTTTGGAATATGGGGGATTCTGAGTATTCTCAAAGTTACACTTTTCGGTGCGTAGGAGTATACTTAGAACCCATCTCACATTGAATCGCTACACAAAGCCACGCAGTTTAGGGGTGAGACACCTCGGCGCAAGGTGAGGCATACAGACGTATGACGAGACTGAGCCGTTAGGTGTCGCAGCCGAAAACTGCGCGGTGACTGTGGCGAAATGAATGTTTTATTAAACAGCATATATTTCATGGTTCAATGTGAGATGGGTTCTCAGTATCCACAGAATCTCACCCATTTTGTGGCTAAAACAGATAGAATAGAGGAAAGGTTATTCGACCTCAATTTAATATTCAACATTAATTATACATATGAAATTACTCACACGTCTTCTCCCGTTTGCATCGTTTTTGCCGATGTTGGCACTTGCACAGGCTAATTCAGCAGGGCCAAATCTTGGCTACATAACAGGATGGGTTTCAAAACTCGCAAGTCTCATCAATACACTTATTCCATTCATACTCGCGCTTGCACTGCTCGTATTTCTTTGGGGAGTATTTAAGTACTTCGTACTCGGTGGCGGAGATGAGGAAAAGCAGGCAGAAGGAAAGAAGTTCATGGTTTATGGAATCATCGGCCTTGTCATCATGGTTGCGGTTTGGGGTATCGTAGCACTTGTCGCAAACCTTTTTGGTTTGACTCCAGGCACTGGACCAATTGATGCACCAGTCATACCTGCCCAACGCTAAAAGTAAGTATGTACGCATACGCTGCGGGTGAACATATTGCTCAAGCGCAAAATTTAGTGGGGAGAATACAGAGTGCAATTCTGTTTCCACTCATGATGCTCATGTTTGCGGTTGCAATACTCGTATTTTTCTGGGGTGGTTTTCAGTTTGTTACAAACGCAGACAACGACCAAGGAAGAGAAGCGGGGAAGCAACACATGTTGTATGGAATTATTGGGCTTCTTGTTATGATTTCTGCGTACGCAATTCTCAAAGTTGCACTCAATACATTCGGAATCACGCTTCCAACACCCTAGTACGTATGCTTATACAGCTTAAAACACTGCCATATCACATGGCGGTGTTTTGCTATATGTAAAAGAAAAGGCGCGAATTCCCTAGGGGAATTCGCGCCTGTTTGCCGACCTTTCTGTTCGGCTTTTGTTCAAGAACATGCACCTGGCCTGATTCGATATGTCACCTCGACATCAGGACCATTAGCCTTAAACCTTATCCATCCAGGGTTTTTATAGGGGAGCTTTTCCTCTCGTTTTAGAACCTTGAATTGTTCCCACTCATACCAGGTGGGATGACCGACCCCTCGGACTTCGACTACTAAATCCTTTGCCGAGGGGTTTTCCGTTGACAACCTGAAGCATTCGTCACCTTCGACTCGAATCTCTTTTGACCATTCGCGGGTCGCAAGAAATTTTTGATACACAGGTGAAGCAGGTGTTACTGTTTTCTCTATTGTGTAACTTCCGATCGATGGCCGGTCCTCAATCGATATCGTCTTCCACGCTGCTATGCCGATTACTGCGACCGCATAGGTCGTAATAATCGCGATGGGAACCTTCTTACCTTTTAGTCCAAAGACCGAGCTCATCACCGCGAGCAGCATTATCATTGCGATGATGGGGAAGAAGGAAAACGGCGACTCTCTGAAGGACCACGTGGCGAGGATGCCCGATGCCACCCAGAACCCAAACAGGGAACCGATAACAATCTTGTACAGCCCCTGGACACCAGCTACGGCACCCTTGCTCAAGTCATCGTCACGAAGTCCGTGAACAACGACTCCTAGCCCAGCGCCACTCAGAATCAAGAACGGCGCAGAACCAAGTGAGAGAATCAAGAAACCTCCCAGGAAGAAGAAAACAAAGTTCGCCTCCTTCAATCCCACGATGTTGATTCCCCACATGGCGATGATAACTACCATCGTCACGATGAGGAACTTTTGCAGTTGCGCGTGAATCAGGTTGAGTTCATCCATCGTAATACGAAGACCGGCGACGGAAATTCTGCGAAGTGCATTAAGCATCACTATTTCCTTTCAGAAGGCTTGAAATTCCAGGTCGAGATTCGACCAAAAATGTTCTTGGCTGGCTTCGTTCGCTTGCTCACATCTTCTTCCAGCTCACTCGCGTAGTTGAGAAGTGCACTCTGGGTCCGGCAGTATTCGGTTCCAAGGATATCACCGAGCTTCTTTTCGAGAGTTTTCGTTGTACCGACTGCCCCACTTGGTATGTGAGGAACGCCGAACGCCTCAAATCTCCCGATTAGCTTTTTGTACCCTTTAGTAAGAGTACCCTTTGGAGCATCTCTCTCATCACGAATGGTTTTCACCATCATATTCAGGAAATTGAGCGCGTTGTTGTTTTCGGTACCCTTGAGTTCCTTTTTGGTCACCGTTTTGACAGTTTCGTCGGGTTTCTTACCCTTTGTCTCAACGATTACCTCTTCGGTTCCGACGACACCCATCTTGGTCACGAATGACCGAAATGCGTTGCCGTACCACCAAGAGAGCAACCTCTCCTCCTTGGTGTTTGTCGTAAAATGCCAATGGAAGAATCCCGCGAGTACTTCACGCGAACCAGGAGTGTCCTTCTCGAGTGTTTCGAGAAGGACTTCAAAGGCACGTTCATCTCCGTATCCGAAGATGCCACTCATCCCACGAACCGTTGCGTTCGTGCTCGACGGCTCGTGACCACGCAGGACCCCAAGAAAGTCGAAAGCCGTATTGATGTGGCTTCCGATTTCAGCGGACTTCCCAATGAATGTTCCAACCGCTTTGAACAAAGTACTCGGATTGAGTGCCATGATTATCCTTTCAGTTGTCAAAAATCTGCACCGGAATGGTGCGGGATTCGTCGAGAGGGTAGAGAATTCTACACTCTCTATCTTGGTTCTAGTATAGCATACTTGAGTCAAAAAGTCAAGGTCTTGAGCATCCAAAAACCCCTTTATATTCAACATATACAAGGTATTAAAACAGGAATGGAGCATTCTAACTCACACCTACTGGTATTATAACGGCCACCTGGCCGTTATAAATACATACAAAATTTTAGTAATAGCGAGTTTTGAGGATTGAATTTTATGCATTATCAACCTGCGTTTGTGATTCACAATTGCTTTTGTGATTTAATGATGTCAGAAGTTGTTTTCAAACAAAGCCTGAGGAGAGGCTCATGAAAAAGCGTGAGGAGATTCATACAGCACCTGTTGATGTTCCGAATCTTAAACCACATGATTGGGTGCATCTTGAATGTCGCAAACATGAAGGAAAAGCCCATGAAGGGATTTTTCTTGCCGGTGGTTCGGTTGTAGGACTGGTCCATGTCCCTGAGGTGTATTACAAACAATGTTACGGTGTTCAAGTGGTCACGGTGATTGACCCAGTACTCAATGACCAACCGTTCAACGTGCTCGTTGAGGACATCAAGTTTCTTGAAGTTTTAACACCGAGTGTCCTAAACGACTAACCCGCACTGTCATTCTGGCAGTGCGGGGATTTGTTAGACTCTAAATTTAAGGTGTCCGGGGCGGGAATCGAATCTTACAAATTCTGTTCAGGTTGTATGAAATTTTTCATACTTCAAAATTTCGACAACCTCTTCGATTCCCTTACCTAAAATTTAAAGCCTAACATGAAGTTAGACTCTAAATTTCAGGTGTCCGGGGCGGGAATCGAACCCGCACGGCCTTACGGCCACAAAATTTTAAGTCTTGCGTGGCTACCAATTACACCACCCGGACATGTGCGGTATCATATCATAATTACTTGGTTCAGGTAGCAAATAATGATAGAGTAAGCGGTGTTCGGAGTGGCCAGGTGGCGAAGTGGTAACGCAGCGGTTTGCAAAACCGATACACACGAGTTCGATTCTCGTCCTGGCCTCAAAAATATATAAAGTCATGCTTTTGCCTGGCTTTAGTATTTTTGGCCAGAGAGATCGAAAAGGTTGTCGACAGTTTCGACCGAAGGAAGAAACTGTCATACAACCTGAACAGAATCTGTATGATTCGATTCTCGTCCTGGCCTCAAAATGTAACACCTGACACTTTGTGTCAGGTGTTACATGAGAGGTACGCGCGGGTGGTGAAATGGTAGACACGCCTGCCTTAGGAGCAGGTGCCGCAAGGCATGGAGGTTCAAGTCCTCTCCCGCGCACACAATTCCAGAGCTTTAATGTTGGGCGCGTGGCGAAATTGGCAGACGCGTACGGTTCAGGTCCGTATGTCTCACGA
>CAZQIF010000020.1:0-15516 GCA_964593375.1 uncultured Candidatus Saccharibacteria bacterium
CACCTTTCCCTCACGGTACTTGTTCACTATCGGTCTTCAAGAATATTTAGCCTTAGGAGTTAGTACTCCCAGATTCATTCGAGCTATTCATGTCTCGAACTACTCAGGAACGGAAACAAAAGAGTCATCGTGATTTCACATACAGGACTATTACCTACTAGGGTCGCGCTTCCCAACGCGTTTTGTTATCACAACAATTTGTAACTCTTCTCAACTAAATGATGCTTCCGCCCTACAACCCCATTCATGTAAACACGAATGGTTTGGGCTCTTCCCGCTTCGCTCGCCGCTACTAAGGGAATCGCAAGAATCTTCTTCCTGAACGTAATGGTACTTACACCACAGGGGCACTTCCATTTTTATAGTCGCTTTCGCTCCTTAAAAAATAGGTCGCGCACCACCACTCAGGATTACTCCTGGGCGAGATGCTAAGCATCCGTCCAGAAAGAAAATTCCGCTATTGCTTTCTATTCCTCCAGCTACTGAGATGTTTCACTTCACTGGGTACGCTCCCACATACATGGGTACCTGCCGTAAGCAGGTGAGTTTCCTCATTCGGACATTTCCGGATATAACGATTGTTTGGCATCTCCCCGGAACTTAACGCAGCCATACCACGTCCTTCATCGCTTCTTGAAACCTAGGCATCCACCATATACCCTTTGATTCCTGTAAGGAATGCTATACACCGCTTTACGAGTGCTCACATTCAATACGGAATTCTGTACACCGCTGTACAATTTCTACTCACATCATATCTATGATGTGATTGTGTTTTGTCCCTTCCACAAAAATACTAAGTGAAAGGAACGATGTGTGTTTTTTGATTGTGTCGCGGACGAAAAGACCCCTGTGTCGATGACACAAAAATCTAAACGCAACACAATCACCTGACATTTGAGACGTTGCATCTCAAATGCACCTATGTGCGTCGAACACATAGGATTTTAAAACTAGACCTTATCTAATCTAGTTTTTAGGATATGCGATTATATGGCCACTGCCATACAACTCCCATCTGTCTAAACTCACGCACGAGGCGTTAGTAGAGACTTCCAGGATCTGACAACGATCGCATGTTTTCCTTGAATTTTTGACTAAAAAAACCGCATGATGCGGTCGCAAGCATTCGAATGAATCTCGCCCCGCTAGTTAGCTTTTCTAGAAAAATTCATAAACACGTAGGCGCTATTATACGCGAAAGTAATCTGCCGTCAACCCTCATCTCTTTATATGACAAGGGTTGAGAAAAAGCCTCATTTTTGAGGCTTTTTTCGTGTAATTCTGGTGTTACGTTGCTTCCCTGAGAATCTCGTTACGGGCGATGAATTTCGTCACGAACGCCAATCTTGTCGACGAGAATCTGGTGGGGGTAATCAAAAATATCACGGGTGAGTTTGTCGTACATGCCAACGCGGTAAATGAGGTCATCTGAAGTGAACGATGCGTAGCGTACTTCGATACCAAGTTCAGACTCGAGTGAGCGCATTGCAACCTCAATCTTCCCTTCACTCAGTTTCTTCATGGCAATGACGACATCAAGGCGACGATCAAACTCGCGCATGAACACTCCCGCGCATGCAACGAAGTCGACAGGACCTGCTTTGCGAATATGTTTAATGAGTGTCTTCCCATCTATTGGTGCGGTCTCAAAAAGGAAGGTCTGGAGAGAAGCAAGTTGTGGGAATTTATTATTGAGTGCGTACACCTGTACCCTTCGCTTCACATCGTACCCCGGAAGCTTCATGTACACCATTTTTTTCTTGATGACTTCCGCACGTTCGAGTGCGTTCATTTCGGTGCGCGCAGTTCGACGCACAAGTTTCGCACGACGACTGATGTCATCAAAGGTAAATTCCTGTGAGGGGTTGAAGAGGAAAAAGCGGAGGAGTTTTACGCGCGCCGTGCTGCCGAAGAGAATTGAGAGAGGATCAACCATACAGATATATATTGTGCGCAGATTATAGCACAGTGTCTTAAAGCGCAAATCTGGACAAGAGCCTGAAGCGGTGTCGAATCACCATGAAAAAAGCCCCGCTTTGCAGGGCTTTTTGTGTACCGTACTTCATTACTTCACCTTCGCAAGAATCTTCTTCATTCGCACGATGTCCTCACGAACGAGACTTTGTGCGACCTTCCCCTCAAAATCGCGCGGGATGTTTTTGTCTGAAAGAAGCTTGAAAACCTCCCGCAATTCCCCGACACTGAGCCGGGAGGCTGCCATGTTGGAAAGTTGCAACCGAAGTTTGAAGAACTTATCCTTAAGTTTTTTGCCTTCGTCACTTTCACTTATCATTTCTGAAGCGTAATGTCCCATGATATGAATCTCCACAAAGAACAGAGGGTATCGATTATAGCACAGTGGAATTTAATCAATTGTAGTCAGAAACAGACCAAAATGTCAGAGCTATAGCAAAACCGCCGGCGCAGAACGCCGTCGGTTTTGAGTGGTTCTATTTGAGTGATTACCTAAGAGTAACCTTGTCACGAATCACTATGTAAATTTCTTGCTATAGCAAAATTTACTAAGTGTTCGCGACCCCACCTCAGCGTGTCCAAACACAAGCAGTCTCCCAGACTGTTTGTGTTAGCGCGCTTCCGGTTCAAAAGTTACCTTGAAAGGTTCTACATAAAACTAAAAAACCCAGACGGATGTCTGGGTTTTTTAGTTTTATAAGAAACTTATTTCAAGGTAACTTTTGCACCCGCTTCCTCAAGCTTTGCCTTGAGAGCCTCCTCACAAGTTGCTAAGTAAAATTTCTCCTTATTCAGTCAAATTTTACTAAGCACTCGCGAGCCCGCCTCAATGTGTCTTCACGAAACAGTCTCCCAGACTGTTTCGTATCAGCACATTTCCGGCCCTGAGGCATTGAAAAAGCGAAGACTTGTGCTTCGCTTTTTCTGTTAGGCTTGTTTGAGTTACTTGAGTGTAACTTTTGCTCCTGCCTCTTCGAGTTTCGCTTTCAATGCCTCAGCATCCTCCTTCTTGAGACCTTCCTTAACGACAGCTGGCGCGCCGTCTACCATGTCCTTAGCCTCCTTGAGACCAAGACCAAGTACTTCCTTGATTACCTTAATGACGGCAATCTTCTGTGCACCACCTTCAGTAAGTTCAACTGAGAACTCGCTCTGTTCCTCACCAGCATCAGCTGCGGCTGCTGGACCA
This sequence comes from uncultured Candidatus Saccharibacteria bacterium, assembly GCA_964593375.1. Classification (GTDB taxonomy): domain Bacteria; phylum Patescibacteriota; class Minisyncoccia; order Phycocordibacterales; family UBA918; genus Damh-18. Next base: position 3,167 of record CAZQIF010000020.1, read on the forward strand.
GCAACTGCTACAGCCTGTGCTGAAACACCGAAGTGCTTCTCGAGAACCTTTACGAGTGCATGCAATTCGAGCACGCTCATCTTCTCTACCTGATCAACGAGTGCCTTGAACTCCTTTGGAATTTCTACTGCTTCTGTAGTTTCTGCTACTACTGTTGTTTCTTCTGTCGGCATATTGTTAATTTAAATGTTTAGTAAGATTTGAATGATCTATGCACCCTTCTTGTCAGCAATCGCCTTAAGACCTACTACGAGGCCTTGAATAGGAGAATTGATAACATTGACGAACATACCACGAAGTACCTGAAGTGATGGGATTGATGCAATCTCAGTCATCTCTTCCCTGCTCTTGAAAACTCCCTGGAATATCCCGCCCAAAATGGCGACATTCTCCTTGAACTTTCCTGCGAACTCCTTCATGTTTTGTGCTGGCGCAATAGCGTCAGCGCTGTACGCGACAGCAATTTCGCCGTCGAGTGTTGGCATCGTACCAGTGAATCCTTCACCGAATACACGCTTCATGAGTGTCTTCTTTGCTACGAAGTACCCAACGTTCTCAGCACGAAGCTTTGAACGCATTGCGGTTGTATCAGCAACACTGAGACCCTTGTAGTTCACGAACACAATTGAGTCAGCTTCCTTCTTGATACCTTCGAGCTTTGCAAGAGTTTCTTGCTTTTTTGCTTTTGTAACTGCCACAAAAAATTTGTTTGTTTGGATAATAGTACGTCGCAAAAAATTCAATGTAGAATTTTTTGCGACGGCCTCGAAATTCATAGTCGCTTGCGCTTCTTGAATTTCGGGCACAGACATGATTGGAATGAATCCAAATCAGACTTGAGTTTCGACCCCCACAAAATAGTTGGGACCTCGGCCGGCGAATCAAACGATTCTTTGTTTCATACCCTTTACGATATGAGACCAGCTGTCATGAGCCTGTTGCCGGACACTATACCACAGCCTATTGAAATGAAAAGCCCGCCGCGCCCAAAGGGTGCGACGGGGGTTTCATCTCTTCCATATTCAATATTCTCTATTCTATTTTTCCTCTACATCCTGCTTCAACTGCTCTGCCTTCCAGCCAATCATGTTCGCGAGAAGCTGTATAAATGTAGCAACACCCGAAAGTGCGAGGAGTAGAACTGGGTAAAACGCATATGAGGTGAGCAGATAGAAAAACGAAACCATTGCTCCTGCCCATACTCCAAAGCACCATGGGCATGAGAGGAGGTCGGCAATCGTACGCCGTGGCCCACCTTCGGGCTTTACAAGCACTACCCCACTCTTCAGTTCCTTCACATCCCAAAACTGCTCCCTGAAGAATGCAAAGATTTTATCGTATACCACCAAGCGAATGACTCGAAACGATGCGAGCGAGATGAGTGTGAAATCGACGAGTGTGAGTGTATTAAATGGACGCGCCGTTTCCGTATCAAGAATAATCGTTGCCATGAGGATGAGCACACCAAAAAAAACGAGAAAGACAAAGTTCCAAATATATTGATCGGTGATTCGCATACGCTCTATTATAAAACACTACGTCGATGCAGCGCCAGCAACAAGTATGATAATGAGTGTCAGTGCAACTATGGCAAGAAACCCAAAAAAGAATGTATAAAATGTCTTGTTGAACATCCTGATAAGTATATCAAACTATCTAAGCAACACACGGAGCGAACCTCGAAAATGTCGAGGTCCGGCCTTGACCGGTTTGATTTTTTGGCATTATCGCAGGTTCGTATTATAGGTAAGCCATTCGAGCATTTCATCATCGATGCTTTTTTTACCCATAAAGTATTCGGGGAACTTCTCGGGGTTAAGAATCGATGATCGTTCCCTTTTAGATACATAGTCCAGATAGCTTGAATACTCGTACGAATCAAGATATCGCTTTGCACCTTCAAGGTTGCGAATACCGGATTTCCTCCAACTGGGTTCTATAAGTTTTATCGGGTTGAGATGAATGTATGAGAATAGATATTTAAGATACTCATCTTCCCTTGCGTGTTGGGATTTGAAACGACCCTCAAATAAACCGCCGGTTCTTATATATCGCTTATTAAAATACATAGAGTAACCCGTTGTGAGTTTTTGCATGAAACTTTGAATCCCTCCTTCCTTTAATGGCGTCAACAGTATGTGGAAATGGTTGGGCATCAAACAATACGCACCTATGGCCACAAGTAAATCTCCTCGATCATATTTATACATTTTCTCCCTCTCAATAAGTCGAAATGTTACTCCCTCAACCGCATTCATTGCAAAAAGCATTTGCTGAAATCTTTGGTAATCTCCACCATCTTTAAAAATAACTTGCTTGCTGTTTCCACGATTATACAGGTGATAAAATTCACCGTGTGCAAATGAGACTTTCCTCTCTGACATTAGATAATTCTAACACGATAGAATTCAAGGCCGGACCTTGTATGGATATTATATCCATACAAGGTCCGGCCTTGAATTGGGGGGCGGACCAACAAAAACTCCCCTTGCGGGGAGTTTTTGTTGGTCCTAGCTTTGACTTACTTCACCATTGCAAGTCCGAGAAGTGGAATATGTGTAGAGCCAACGGTAACATGGCTCATCTCCTTCTTCCCCACCTTGCGTGACGCATCAAGAATCTCTAAATAGAGTGGGTTACCTGCTTCATCAAAATCAACAAGTATCTCTGGAGATACTTCCACAGTCTTTGCCACTTTACCCTTTCGCAAAGTCATACTGAGTGCGTCAACTTCTTTATCGTAGGTAATTTTCATATGTTGATGGTATCAAGGCCTACAAAGGTCAGACCTTTTGTAAATTCATTGCTATTAGTATAGCAAATAGCACCTTAGTATTATACGGAGGCCGGACCTCCGGAAAGTTCTCTGTAGCGAAGGGTGGCCCTTTGTCGTCTCTACTTTTTGTGCCTTCGGAGGTGCCTGCCACCTATCCTAACCGGAAGGACCTGTTTAAACAGGTCCTTCCGGTTAATTGTTCCTGTTAATTGCGAGCTTTGTCTTATAGTCGCTTTGTAATGACTTTGTATGCGACCGAGCGGTGTTCAATGAGTGCCACATACACAACGTTGCCCGCGAGCACAAAGATGACTCGATAGTCCCCTACTCGCATACTTCGCAAACCTTTCAGAGAGAATTGGAGTGGCTTCCCAAAAAAATCTGGTGCCGTTGTTAACTTTTCTTCTATTGCTTTCTGAATGTCTTTTTTTATTGGTGTAGAAATTCGTTTCAGATCATCAGGTATCTTATCGTGATACTTAATTTCAAACATACCCGTTACTTACCCCACACATCATTGTGTGATAACCATTTTGTTCCCTTCTCACTCATTCGTGCATCGCCGAGTACTGAAAAGGCCTTATCTTCTTCAAGAGCAAGTGAGATATTAAGAAGTTCACTCACCTTCGTGGCTTCTGGTACCTGGTCACGGTCTGCAATCATCGAAATGAGCGCATCGACTTCAGGTGAAAGTGTGATATTGAGTCTGCGTTTTGCTGTTGCCATAATATGCAAAGTGTATCAAAAGTGTATCACTTGTCAAGCACCCCGCGGCCGAAGGCCGCGGGGGTTTTATGATTTCCTGAAGTTGTTTTGCCTTACACATGAGCAGGGCTGTGTACATTCGTAGTGATAGCGCGCACTATACGGAGGCCGGACCTTGTATGGATATAATATCCATACAAGGTCCGGCCTTGAATTGGGAATGGCGTCAACAGTATGTGGAAATGGTTGGGCATCAAACAATACGCACCTATGGCCACAAGTAAATCTCCTCGATCATATTTATACATTTTCTCCCTCTCAATAAGTCGAAATGTTACTCCCTCAACCGCATTCATTGCAAAAAGCATTTGCTGAAATCTTTGGTAATCTCCACCATCTTTAAAAATAACTTGCTTGCTGTTTCCACGATTATACAGGTGATAAAATTCACCGTGTGCAAATGAGACTTTCCTCTCTGACATTAGATAATTCTAACACGATAGAATTCAAGTAGAATTCAAGGCCGGACCTTGTATGGATATAATATCCATACAAGGTCCGGCCTTGAATTGGGGTATCCATACAAGGTCCGGCCTTGAATTGGGGTTAGTGGCCCTTTGTCGGGTTGAGTGGTTGGGGGGTACAGAAAAACCCCACGCTTGCGCGTGGGGTTTTTCCTTACCTAGCTTTGACTTACGTCATTGCTTGAAACACATTCTCTCGTCCTAACCTAGGTTAGTTTGAGATTGTGATTGGATCAGTCTCGATATCAAGATCTGATACGTCCTGGATTGTTGTTGCTGTTGCAACATCAGAAGCCGCGAACATAATCGAATCAAGTCGAAGTTTGTATGACCCAGAAGTTGCTGCGTCATGATTTACAGTAAGTGTAAATGTTACTGGTGTGCTTCCAACCTTGAATGAGTTGGTCTTTGTAACTGTTGAACCACCCGCTGCTGTAAGTCCTGGAGTACTTGTTCCAGTTGTTACAATAGCATTTGTGTTTGTGTCAACAATTGAGTATCCAACACCATCTGTAAGGATTGTTGTACTTGCATTCGCTCCGAATGGAAGATACACAGAATCGCTACCAAATGACTCTACTGTGAACTTAAGTGTGTAGTCCGCAGCGTTATCAGTTGTGATTGTGTCGTTGTTCTCATCGGCAGTAACAGTATCACTACTGTATTCTACCGCTACACCTCCAGTTCGATATGTGTGAACATTACTTTCTACGGCACTTCCGTCAACGGTAATATCCTCGACACCTTCTGCATCAACATCTTCAGCCTCGATACCAACAACGAGAGTTGCTCCCTGGTCTGCATCCTCCATATCTTCGAAGTCTGCATAAAGAAGCGCTGTTACTGTATCCTCAGCATCGATAGTAACGTCTCCGTCAATATCGAATACGATAGTAGCAGTAAGAGCTGTACCAACATATGATTCAGCAGCAAATGACTGACCATCAATTTCAAGACGGAAATCATTTACAAGATCATCCATGTTTGTAACTCCTGTCGCTGTAGCTGTAAGTGTAAGTGTGTTGAGATCAACATCACCATCACTGTCATCAGCTGAAAGGTCGAACGCGAAGATCATTTCCTCGACATTCTTGTCCTCATCAAGCTCGAATGTTGTAGCTACTGGGTCCTCATCTGAATCTTCGAGATTTAGATCATCGCCTGCTCCTGCCTCCTCAATAGAGAACTCAGCAACAGTTCCTGCGTATGAACCATCCATTGCCTGTGCATCACCAAATGTCTCAGTTGATGTAACATCGTCAGCATCAACGAATCGAATTGGTCCTGCAGCAATATTCCAATCTTCAGTATCACCAGAAGCAACACCGTCAACTGAATTATTAACTGAAACTGCAACGACAATAGTAACCTCCTCGTCTTCCATTCCTACAATGTCAAGACCAGAGAAACGAATTGAACCATTATCCTCATCGAGGAAATCATCTTCGTCAGTTACGTCCTTGCGAGCAACTTCATCTCCATCAATCCAAAGTGATACATCCTGGAAAACATCCCAAGCATCATCATCTCCGTTGTTTCCACCATCTACATAGAGGGCGAGATCGATACGAGTAATCATAGCATCACCGTCAGAGAATTCATATGCGAATTCTGCAACTTCAACATCTTCTGAACCTTCCTCTACATCGTCTGAGTCATCACCGTCTGAAACCTCCATAGTAGTGAGATCAGCCTCTCCAGAAAGATCTGAAGATGACATATCATCATCTGAATCATCTGATGAATCATCAGCTGAGTCATCTGAAGTGTCATCACCTGCTGGTGCTGACGCACAGATCATGTTTGCCTTCGCCATAGACGCTGGTCCAAACATTCCTGTTGGATTTACGAGTCCACCTGGTGAAAGAACATCTGATCGGTACTTAACTTGGAACTTTGATACTGCAGCAGCTGTTGCTGGACCGTAGTACTCTGTTTCCATTCCTACTGAACCTACTCCTGAAGCTGACACACGTGTGTCTACATCAGCGTTGAGGAACTGTTGGAGCTTCATAACATCAGCACCTGTAGCGCCGCTGTTAAGTGATCGTGTCCATGTGAATGGGCATACGCCTGACGCTACTGACTGTCCACCCTGACCAACCTGGCCTTGGAGTGATGCAATCTGTGCGAGCAAAGCGGTGATTTGTGCTTGGAGCTCATCTGTTGTAGCCGCCTTTGCAGGTGACACAAGCATGAAGAGCATCGCAACTGCGACAAAAGCTACGAAGAGCTTTGAAGCAATGTTGTTTGCAACTATGTTCATAAACTGTATTACTTTTAAGTAATTACTTCTAATACTAATAATAAGAATTAATTCTTATTCGCGAACATCCTGTCGAAGAATGTTCCCGGATATCACTATTCCGTATCAACGCTCTTGGGTCGACACCCACACTAATACGGATTAGCTACGAGATTGTAACTGAATTGCTTTCGTTGACTGACAGAAACGGAACAAGGTCATACTGAAAATACACCGTCATTACGCAGACGAGTATGCGTGCACATCTGTGCATTTTATTCAGTTATCAATGAACATGAGCTAATGCCATTTTGGTGCCTTTTTCAAAAAAGGCGTCTCTCCAAACGCATAAACAACAGTATACCGAGCATTCGGTAATCTGTGCGTATTCTGGTTGTGGATAGTGCTCCACAGCACTCCTCACATTACCTCCAGAACACTAAGAGAATACGTTTCTCATGACGTAAAGTCAATAAAAAACATTCACTCCCTCTGCGTTTGATGACGACTGAGTTCAAAGGTTCTTACAGTAGAAAAGAGCGTATTTTATGGTCTAATTGGATAAAGTGCTCTCAACACAATTTAAAAGTATTGAACATCATTTGACTGAGAGTCAAGGTCACGTTAAGAGCCACAATATGACCTTTTAAACGGACAGTAATTGTCCAAAAAGTAATTTCAAAAAGAAATGTACTTTACACGAGCATGTATTTACTCCACCTTCTCTCACCTTCTCGAAGTATACGATTGTCCTTTATGAGTGTACCCAATTCTCGTTGAATTGTCTTTTCGCTACAGTCCGTAATAGTTTCAGAAATGTCTTTTATTGATGCTTGTCCTTTGTCCTTTATAATTGCGAGGATACGTTCTGTCCGACTTCCTTTACTTTCGGTGTCCAGAGCACCGTCACTGAGTAGATTCTCGTCACCCATCGCTATAGATGGTTTGGTGCGTACCCGTGCCTTGGCTTGCGGAACCCCAATCGTGTTTAGATCAAAGAATGCATTTTGGGCTTTTGGCTCAGTATATTCCTTAAGTGAACGGAGGACCGAGTCAATCTCAACGGCAAATACCTGTAACAGCTCGGATTCAAGGAGACTTCCCGCATGTGCAAATCGAAGGGCGCTCTCGAGCTCCATGAGGGTGTATCCGAGTTCCTTACCTGCCCACTCACTCTGACCCTGTGTCGCACGGAGTGCAGAAAAGGACGCCTTGTGTACTTTATCAGAAATGTCCTCTATCTTTTTCACGAGCACATCTTCATGTGAAATGTCCTTATTGGCTCGGATGACATAAAAGACAGCACAGATGATTTTCTCTGTCTTTTTAAAAACATACTTGTAGTAATCTGAATTGCTACCGAGTGTTGTCTGTTTGAGAGTCCTTGAGAATATGTCTTTATTGTCCATAACAATGTCGTATATGACGGGTAAGTGGATTTGTCTCTAAGTTGTCTATTACGTATAAGACTACCACAAAGTGTCCTTTTAATAAAGAGGGTTTTAAAATGAAAAAGGAAAAATTAAGAATGAAAAATCATGAATGAGACTGGATCGCTTCGCAAAGCTCATGAGGACGACGGACTCCTGGATTCCGGGTCAAGCCCGGAATGACAGAATAGGGCTCGGGATGACAAAGGGGCCCGACCTTGACGTCAGTCTTGGGAGGGTCCATTTATACACATATTTATAGTCCTCCCTCATGATAGAATATCGCTATATTCAAGTGCTTAATAAGCTTGGATTTATTTTTGGAGTACGGCGTCCCCACAAAGCATTAGGAAAAGCATTGTGGTGACGGCTAAGAATTTCTAACTCATAACATTCGTAACAAATTCTAAGCATGGCAACAAAACGACGAATTAAGAAAATTGAACCGCAGGCTCCACGAAGTTTTTTTGACGACCTTTCACCACATACAAAGCAAGCTATTGGGGCAGTATTTTTTGTGGTGCTCGCGGTCTTCTTTGCGCTTTCTATTTTTGACTATGCGGGTGTCGCGGGCGAATACACGTACAAAGGACTCAAGTACCTCTTTGGTGTTGGCTCGGTACTCCCTCCTGTTATATGTCTCCTCTTTGTGTTCGTATTACTCAAACCACGTGAGGATGAGCGTGTGAGTATTTCAAAAATCCTCGGTATTATTCTTTTCTTCATTGCAATACTCGGATTTATTTCACTTACGTTTAGTGCGACCGCGGGCGGGTTCGTGGGCGACATTGCACTCTGGCCACTCATGAAGTTTTTTGGGAGCGTTGTCTCTGGAGTTACCCTCTTCTCCTTTATGCTCATCGGCCTCTTTCTTACCTTCAACACCAATATCATTTCACTCTTCAGGCGTGATAGTGACACGGACGAACTCGAAGAAGTCGACCCTATTATTTCTGTCCCCGCACTCACTCCAGAGGAACTTGCGCTCGCTGGCGGAGAACAGGAATTAGGAGATGAGGATGAGGAAGAACCTAAAAAACAATCATTCACCGAGCGCATCGGGCTCGGGAAGAAGGAGGCGTCTGAATTTCTTGTTTCGAGTTTCAGGGGTCAATATGCTCCTCCTCCCCTACTACTCCTCAGTCGCGATAAGGGAAAGCCGGATGTTGGTGATGTGAAAGAAAACTCAAACACCATCAAGCGAACACTCAAGAAATTCAACATCGACGTCGAAATGGACGAGGTGACCATTGCTTCTTCAGTAACACGGTATGCCATTAAACCTGCCGAAGGAGTGAAGCTTGAACGTATCACCGCACTCCACAGCACCCTTGAGTATGCACTCGCTGCTTCCCCACTTCGTATTGAGGCACCTATCCCCGGAAAATCACTCGTTGGTATTGAGGTTCCGAATAAACACCGACAAATGATTGGGCTTGCTTCCATCTTTTCTTCACCAAAATTCACTGATTCTCCAAAGCCACTCCTTGTTGCACTCGGTAAAAGTATTGTGGGTGAACCAGAATTTGCGGATATCGCACGCATGCCACACGGACTCATTGCGGGTACCACCGGTTCAGGAAAGTCAGTTGCACTTCACAACCTCATTATTTCGCTCCTTTTCCGCAATTCTCCCGATCAGCTCCGCTTTATCATGGTTGACCCGAAGCGTGTTGAACTCACACTTTATAATGGTATCCCGCACCTCCTTACACCCGTTATTACTGATGCAAAGCGCGTCATTCTTGCGCTCAAGCACGCTATCAAGGAAATGGAACGACGTCTCGATATTCTTCAAGAAAAAAAGATTCAAAACATCGCAAGCTATCACGAGACTATTTATAATCCTGCGCGTATCGCGTTTGAAGAAAAAGGTTCTCCTGAAGAAGAGCGTGAGGAGCTTCCTGAGCCACTTCCCTATATTGTCATCATCATCGATGAGCTCGCCGACCTCATGAGTGCATTCCCCAAAGAACTCGAGGCATGTATCGTGCGACTTGCACAAAAGAGTCGTGCTATTGGTATACACCTCGTCCTTGCGACTCAACGTCCTTCAGTTAATGTTATTACCGGTCTCATCAAGGCAAACATTCCAACCCGACTTGCGCTCCAAGTAATCTCAAACATTGATTCACGCACCATTCTCGACCAATCAGGGGCAGAAAAACTCCTCGGTAAAGGCGACATGCTCTTCCTTTCTGCAGAAAGTCCAAAGCCGATGCGTATTCAGTCAGCCTTTGTAACTCGAGATGAAATTATGAAAGTGGTTGATTATCTTAAGAATCAGAGCGTTGCACAAGAGCTCGATTCAATACAGTTTGATACTGAAGGCAAAGAGAGTGGTTCTTCCGATGCTTTCTTTAGCTCTTCGGTTGATGACGAGGATGAGGATGATCTCTACGAGGATGCAAAACAGATTGTCATCGAGACAGGAAAGGCTTCAACCTCATTCCTCCAGCGAAAACTCGGCATTGGGTATTCACGAGCGGCAAAGCTCATTGATATACTCGAGGAACGGGGTGTTATTGGGCCTGGGAACGGCTCAAAGCCTCGTCAGGTCCTTGCGGGAGGAGAAATGGGTAGTCCTGAAGATATTCCACAGTAACTATGAAACCAATCACCTTTTCTCGTATCACTCCCGCGACCGTTCTTAAATTCTGTTTTGGGCTCTTGCTTGGAGTCCTTATTCTGGGTTACACACTCTTTCAGGCACGAAACCTCCTCATGGGACCCTCTTTAGTGCTTACAAATGAGCCAGATCAGGTACAAACGAGTCGGACGATTATCCTTGAGGGCGTCGCTAAAAATATTGTTGCAATATCAGTAAACGGAAGAGAAATTCATACTGATGAAACTGGCGTTTTTTCTGAAGAATTGGTACTTGAAAGTGGCTATACTATAATGACATTACGCGCTGAGGATAGGTATGGAAGAACAAGTACCCTTTCGAGGAAGTTTGTGTATTTGAATGAAAACCAAAATACAGAACCCAAAAGCTAGAATGGAAAAATTAATAATAAATTAGACACGAGATATGGCATTACCAAAGAAAAAAGTCGCTCCAAAGGAAGCTCATGTTCGAGAGGAAGGCGAGGTCAGAAACGGTGTGAGCGACATTGCTGAAACACTTCGGAGCATCAAAACAAAATTTGGTGACGAGGCAATCATGACCTTGGGTGAGTCACGAAAAGTGAATGTTGATGTCATACCAACTGGCTCTATCGGGCTCGATGAGGCACTCGGTATTGGTGGCTTCCCCCGTGGACGCATCATTGAAATTTTTGGACCCGAATCTTCGGGTAAGACTACCCTTTCCCTCCATGCAGTCGCCGAAGCTCAGAAAATGGGCGGCATCTGTGCATTCATCGATGCTGAACATGCGCTCGACCCCGTGTATTCAAAGAATCTTGGCGTAAAGCTCGATGAACTCCTCATTTCTCAACCAGACAATGGTGAGCAAGCGCTCGAAATTGTTGAATCGCTTGTTCGTTCCGGAAAAATTGATGTGATTGTTATTGACTCTGTTGCTGCCCTTACCCCAAAGGATGAAATTGAAGGAGAGATGGGTGCTCACCATGTGGGAAAACAGGCACGACTCATGAGTCAGGCCCTCAGAAAGCTCACGGCGATTGCTGCAAAATCAAAGACCGTCATCATTTTCATCAACCAGATTCGTATGCAGATTGGTGTCATGTTTGGTAACCCAGAAACAACCCCCGGAGGTAAGGCACTCAAGTTCTATACCTCAATTCGACTCGATATTCGTCGTATCGCACAAATTAAGAAGGGCGAGGAGGTTGTGGGCGGTCGTCACCGCGTAAAGGTAGTGAAGAATAAGGTTGCAGCGCCATTTAAAGCAACAGAATTCGACCTTATATACAACGAGGGTATCAGCCGTGAGGGTGAACTCCTTGCACTTGGTGAGAAATTTGGATTTGTGAAGAAATCGGGAGCTTCATACAGTTTCCTCCCTCCTGGAGGTGATGAGAGTGCTGAGGTAAAGCTTGGGCGTGGATACGATGCTGCGCGCACCACACTTCGTGAAGACAAGAAGCTTCAGGGTGAGGTTTTGAAATTTGTGCGAAAGGCACTCAAGGAGGTGGTATAGAAATGGAGAATAGAAAAAGAAAATAGAAGATATTGAAAACCCCCGGCACCTTTGGTGCCGGGGGTTTGTTCTAAGAATTTTATCGTCTAAATCTTCACATGTTACACTTATGTGTGATGGATACTTTACATATCTACATTGATGGAAACAACCTGTACCGAGCAGCTTCTGAACTTGGATTTAAGATTGACTACAAAAGATTTCGGGGCTGGCTTCGGCAAAAATATAACCCGAAGCAAGTATATCTTTTCATTGGACTTATACCGAGTAGAACCAGTTTTTACGAATACCTCCAAGAATCTGGTTTTATTTTAATCTTCAAACAAACAGTATCTGTTGGTGGAACAATCAAAGGAAATTGTGATGCTGAACTCGTATTAAAATCTGTTTCTGATTTTTATACAAAATCATTCACTTCTTGTATGCTCGTTACGGGGGATGGAGATTTTGGTTGCCTTGTTGAATTTCTTAAAGAAAATCAAGTCATTGCTGGAATTCTTTCTCCAGACGAGCGCAAATGTTCAATATTGCTCAGAAACAAAAACACAGAAATCACTTTTTT
>CAZQIF010000021.1:0-8720 GCA_964593375.1 uncultured Candidatus Saccharibacteria bacterium
TGGGCGCGTGGCGAAATTGGCAGACGCGTACGGTTCAGGTCCGTATGTCTCACGACATGGAGGTTCAAGTCCTCTCGCGCCCACAGTGAACAGAGTGAATGCGGACGCGAAGAACGCAAACTACTTTGCGTTCGTGAGGACTTGAAGCTGTTTAGAGATATCTTTTGAGCTTGCGAAAAAGTATCCTAAATGGGTACTGAACATGTAATGTTCAAGTCCTCTCGCGCCCACATATTACTTGTTTTTATATTACATCTTTAGTACACTCTCAACTGTCCCGCCCATAGCTCAGCTGGTAGAGCAGCTCGCTCTTAACGAGAAGGTCCCAGGTTCGATCCCTGGTGGGCGGACAAGAATAAAATCCTGCACCTGCAGGATTTTTTCGTGTCCGCCCAAGCGAGCAAAACACTTTGCTCGCGTCCAGGGATCGAAAAGGTTGTCGAAAGTTTCGACCAGAGGGAGAAACTGTTATACAACCTAAACAGTTCCCGTAGGGAAAGATCCCTGGTGGGTCACGGACACTTACAAACTCCTGACGACACGCAAAACACTTTGCTCGCGTCCAGGGACGAACGACGGAGGAGGTATACAAGACGACCGAAGGGAGTGCTTGTCGCCGAGTCTGGGTAGGAGATTCTTAGCAAGCTTGCGAGCTTAGAAACTTGACATCGAGTCCAGGTTGCGGAACCCAGGAAATGGCTTTTCTGCAGGGTCTTCTCAGTATTCTTGGCGATGTTCGAACTGGCACACGGTGACATTGAACCTACTCTTGACAGGATTGACAACCTGAGTATCATGAGTCATAGAAGTAGTAACTTGACAACATCGAGACTATATTAGCCTCACACAAAGGAGAACGTCATGACAAAGCTGTTGTTTCTTGCACTTGCCATCACTGCGGGATTTGTTTGCTTTGGTGTCGCAAAGAAAGAAGGGCTCCGGTACCCGGGACTCTGGTTTATAGCAGGAATCTTTTTTCACGTCTTCGCCATCGCGGCGGTCTTGTATATACAGAAGTACATTGCTCGAAGAAAAGGAGACGCAACATGAAAACTGAACTCGGTCTTTCGAAGGAAGAAAAGGGTATTTCTCGGAGCTGGATTCCGACAAAGGATGACCTCTTTCTCGGACTCAAAATGCTTGTCGGCGCGATTGCTGCATTTGTAGTCTTGCGCGTGTTTGGCCTGTATCTGAGCTATGTGTATTTCTTGGATTGGACCATCTCAACGCTCGGCTTTGATTCAGCAGCTTCGACGTTCATTGCCATCGTACTGACAGCGGTCTCATTCATCGCTCTTCCCTCCATCATCGCTTTTGCGCTGTTCGGTGTTCGGAGAAATCAGGTGCTTACGGCATTAGTTGTTGGTGGGGTACTCGTCTTCTCTGCCTCTCTTATTTCGGAAGATGTGTATTTCGACCGCAAGTCAGGGGATGCGACTAAGTGCTTCGCTAAGACGCTCGAAGGGTTCAGGTTTTCTAGAAATTGTGATTATGACCCGAACCTTGGTGTCCGCTACCAGAAGGTCACGCCCGAGATCGCTCGGGAAATCTACTTTTGGAAACGGCATGGAAAACTCGAGAAGATGCCGGTCGTTGAGGAGGGTAAGTATTTTGACCCGCTCGCCGGCGATGCAATCGTTTGGTATTCACTTAGGCCGGATGGTGTTATAGCCCTGTTTCCCTTGCCTGGTTTCGACCCTGTGACCGGCGCCCAGCTACTTCCCATAACACAGGATGTTGTAAAAAAGTACGACCTTGATGTCGGGATGGATACAAAGAGGGCCTCGGTGTCTGCGCGCATGATCCGACGAGAAATCAATCGGCTAGTTCTCGCAAAACAGGACTTGAACAAATTCAGGGTGACCTGGAAAGAGAAAAGTCCCCTTGCAAGAGCAATGAGTAAGGAGACAGATGAAGATAAGCAGGGGTATAAGCTGATACTTGCTTTGCAGGAAGAGCGGAGACAACTCGCCAGTCTGATCCATGACTACCAGTCCGCCGAGCAAGTCGCTACTCAACCGTTCACGGGGCAAAGGGAGAACATGAGAGTGCAGGTACATCGCATTATCTTATTGGATCAATTTGCAATCATCGCACTCGAGGTCTTCAACAGTAAAACCTATCCGAGGGACGAGCGATTCGCATACCGCTTCCTCGATAGTGCTGAGCAGGAAGTTCATATCCTCGATGCGTTCCCCGAAAGCTTAGACAAGTCAGGGATATTCATCAACGAAGACTTCCTCGAAGCATACTTGGGGGAGAGAGACAGGGCTCGATTCTTTGTCATACTCAAGAGCCCAACCTCATCGATTCGGACTGGGTACGTGAACTTCAATGGGGAGGCAAGTATCCCTTTCCAGTCGAAGAGACGTCCATGAACCTCAGCGTAAAGATGCGAGGTAAAAGTTTCGAAGATCTCTGAAGTGACGGGTGCCACAAAGCGCCCGTCTTTTTTTAATTATAAAAAAATTTTCTCATTTGCACTATAAAAATAGGTTCGAACATTCTTTAGTAATCGGAACTAGAAACAGTTAGGCCCTAATGCGCAAGCTTTGAGGCTTTATTGTTTCTTTTCGCGGTCAGGATTCGCCACCATAGAACCGTCATACAATAAGACTGTACCAACTCGGTGCTGTCTTATTAATCCTCAGCCTGTTATTTCTTCTCCTCTTTCTCAATTCTTTGCGCTACCTCATCGATGTGTTGCCGGTGGCGCTCGCCCCAGTCGATTTCAAAATCAACATGTGGAATGAATTTTAATCGACTGTGTTTTTTGATGTAGGTGCGCAAATCACTTCCTTTTCGTTTCAAAAAAATGAGCGCGTCCCCCTCACCACCGTCGGGGATTGTCGTAAAAAAGACCGTTACATTTTTGTAATCAGGTGAGGTGTTGATGTTGGTGACCGTAATGAGAGGCGTCTGATTCGCCTCGTTTCGAATAAACGTTGCAACAACTTCCATGAGGAGTGACTTCACTCTGTCGTGTCTATCAAATGGCATAGTATTACGTTACGACGATATCGAAGGCTTCAATGTAGTCTCCGGGAGCAATTTCAACTTTTGAATCAACTTGCATACCAAATTCATCAGTACTGACGGATTGCACATTCGATTTTTGCTGTTGCAAATTTTTTACCACACCTCGTCCAAGCTCAATATCACGGCGCATGACGCGAACGTGCTGATTCAGCGCAAGGGAACCTTCCTCAACCCTACCGCCGAGCACGTGTGAGTTTTTCTGCCTACTGAAAAGCTTGAGAATCTTCGCGCGACCAGTGATTTGTTCCTCCTCATGTTTTGGTGTGCGTACTTTGAGCGCCTCCTGAAGCCATTCAGAAAGTTTGTAGATAATATCAAACGTATTGATTTCAACACCGAGACGTTCTGCGAGGTCGACGGCTTGTCGGTCGGGCTTTACATTAAAGCCAACAATGATTGCCTTTTCCGTTGCACTCACGTTTTGTACATCGCCCGCAGAAATATCACCGACACCACTTCCAATAATGCGCACGGCAACACGGTCTGATGAAAACTTTGCGAGCTCATGTTTGATTGCATCAATGGTACCAAGTACATCTGCCTTGATGAGAATCGGTATGTTTGGGATGTCGCTGTTCTGGAGTGCGGGCGCATCGGTGTGTACGTGTGATGTACGAACACATTCCTCAGCTTCCTTTTTGGTGGAAACAGTATAAAAAGAGGCACCAACTTCTGGGGTTTCGTTCCATCCAACAATCCCTACAGGTTCTGAAAGTGTTGCTTCCTTGATTGTTTTTCCATTCCAGTCTTCCATGATGCGGATGGGTGCGAATGCACGTCCCGAGACAATGAATGCACCAGTCCTCAGTGTTCCGTTGCTCACGATTACCGTCGCGGTATTACCACGCTTCATGTCGAGCTTGCCCTCAATAACTTTTCCCTCTGCGGGAGCACTCGTGTCGCCTTTCAAATCAGCAAGTTCTGCGGTTAAGAGAAGAAGGTCGAGGAGCTCATCAACACCGAGTCCGCTCTTTGCCGAAATACTTACCCACGAGATATTGCCGCCCATACCCTCGATGTAGATACCATTTTCAATAAGGCTCGACTGGGTGCGGATGAGGTTTGCATTTGGCTTGTCAATTTTATTGATAGCGACAATGTACGGGATGTTTGCCTTCGTGATGCATTCGAGTGTCTCAAGTGTTTGTGGCATTACACCATCCTCTGCAGAAACAATGAGAATTGCGATATCGGCAACATCAGCACCGCGGAAACGCATTTTTTGAAACGCTTCGTGTCCAGGAGTATCAAGGAACGTTATTTTATTTTTTGTGCCTTCGCCCGATGTGCGTTCCACGACATACGCTGAGAGATGCTGGGTGATGCCACCAGCTTCAGTATCAACGACATTTGTCTTGCGGATGTAGTCGAGAAGTGTTGATTTTCCATGGTCAATATGGCCCATAATAACCACAATGGGTGGGCGACTCACAATATTCTGTTCAATAATATTTTTCTTTGCCATACGCGTGAAAATCAAAAACGCCCATCTCTAGGCGGAGTGTGTGTTCTGATGGCTAGGAGTATAGCAGATATTGCCAGTTTTTACACCTTGTGACATGATGGCCTAGAGATTAATGAATGTAATGAATATAATCTCTGGCCCGTCGCTTTTTCTTCCACACAGAAGAAAAAGCGACGAACGCGCTCTCGATTCTATATTTTTTATACGAAGATGGGATTGAATTTTTTAAATCTTAAAAAGAAGCCGTCGCGCATCTATCTCGACTATGCGGCAACAACGCCCGTGCTTCCAGAAATTCTTGAAGCGATGCAACCATATTTTACGGAGCATTTTGGCAATCCAAGCTCAATCCATGGCGAGGGGGTATACGCACGGCGTGTGGTTGAAGACGCACGAAAGGAACTCGCGGAGGTTTTCAGGGTTCGCAGAAGCGATGTCATTTTTACGTCAGGAGGAACAGAGTCAAACCATCTTGCGCTCCACGGTATTATCGACCATCTCCACGCTCTAGGTCGTGCGTATAGTGATATGGAAATTGTGTCGACACGCATGGAACATCCCTCTGTTCTTGAAACACTCCGAGTGATTGAGGCGCAGGGTGTTCTTGTGAAGTATATGAAGCCGAACGAAGAAGGGCTCATTTCTGAATTGGCTCTCCGTGAAGTGCTTTCACCGCGCACGGTGCTCGTTACGTTTGCGTACGTAAATTCAGAAATCGGTGTAGTGCAGGATGTGAAACGATTAACACGTGTCATAAGAAAGTTTGGAACTGAACACGACACACACATTACGGTACATCTTGATGCGAGTCAGGCACCGCTCTGGCTTCCGTGTGAACTCGATATGCTCGGTGTTGATTTACTCACACTTGATGCAGGGAAATGTTACGGCCCAAAAGGAATTGGTGTGCTTGCGTTTCGAAAGCAGATTACGCTTTCTCCTCAACAGCGTGGCGGAGGGCAAGAGTTTAGCATTCGCGCCGGCACAGAAAATACTCCGCTCATTGTTGGATGTGTGAAAGCGATAGTGCGCGCGCAAAGCAATTGGGAGGGGCGGAGTATAAAAGTTGCTGCTCTCCGCGATATGTTTTTGAGTACTTTGCAGACACGGATTCCAGAAATTATTGTGAATGGCTCACTCTCTGCTCGTGTTGCAAACAATGTAAACATTTCAATCCCTGGTTTTGATACTGAGTTTGCGGTCATTACGCTCGATACGAGGGGCATTGCGACATCAACCAAAAGTGCATGTGGGGGATCAAAGGGAGGAGGCTCAAAAGTTGTTTTTGAGATATCTCATGATCAAAAGCGGGCTGAGGCGACACTCAGGTTTACTCTTGGAGAGGCAACGACGGCATCAGAATTACATCACGTGATTGAGGTGCTCGGAACACATATTGATGAAATGCGGGCTTTCAAAAGGGCGGAAGAAGCTGCGGTTTGACTTAGGTAAAAAACATTGTATTATTGTGTTTATACGCGAAATTCTTACGAATACGCCTTTTTGGTTCGCTATTCCTTCGCACATAATCAACAACATATATGCCTAATTTTCACAATTTCACGTCACGTGCAAAAGAGGCCATCCGAAAGGCCCATGAACTCGCTATTGAGCGAGGTCAGAATCATGTGAGTCCAACCCACTTGCTCGCGGCTCTCGTGATGCAAGATGAGAACACCGTCATTTCACTTCTCGACCGACTCGATATTGATGTCATTGCCTTTACTGATTTACTTCTTGAGACACTCGAGAATCCAGGAATGAATCAAACCATTTCACAATCCTACCAACTTTACCTAACGCCAGATTTGGCACAGGCGCTTGAACAGTCGGGAAAAATCGCACAGCAACTCAGTGACTCATATGTTGGGGTTGAGCACCTTTTCCTTGCGCTTCTTGAGTTCCCTGGTCCCGCAGGTGAAGTGCTTCAACGCATTGGCATTGATAAACAGCAAGTTCAGAACGTACTCAAAGAGGTACGTGAGAATAACGTCGAAGATGTGCAGACCCCAAAGAAGTTTCGTGCCCTCACAAAATATGCGCGCAATCTCACCAAGCTCGCACAAGAAAACAAACTCGACCCGGTGATTGGGCGTGACATGGAAATTCAGCGTGTCATTCAAATACTTTCTAGGCGTACCAAAAATAACCCCGTCCTCATTGGTGAAGCGGGTGTTGGAAAGACGGCAATTGCCGAAGGACTCGCGATTGCGATAGTACAAAACAATGTTCCTGAGTCTATTAAGGGAAAGGAAATTCTTTCACTCGACCTAGGACTCCTTGTAGCGGGCACAAAGTTTCGCGGGGAATTTGAAGAGCGACTCAAGGCGGTCATGAAAGAGGTTGAACAAGCGCACGGTGATGTCATTCTCTTTATTGACGAACTCCATACCATTGTGGGAGCTGGGCAAGCAGAAGGTTCCATGGATGCATCAAACATGCTCAAACCCGCACTCGCGCGCGGAGAGCTTCATGTGGTTGGTGCAACAACATTTAAAGAATATCAAAAACACATTGAGCGTGACCCCGCACTCACAAGGCGATTCCAGCCAGTCCACGTGAATGAGCCAACAGTTGAAGACGCAATAGCTATTCTCCGAGGCGTTTCTGAAAAATATGAAATTTTCCATGGCGTTCGTATCACTGATGATGCGATTGTCTCAGCAGTGACGCTCTCGAGTCGTTATATCACCGACCGATTTCTTCCGGACAAGGCCGTTGACCTCATTGACGAAGCTGCGTCAGCACTTCGCATTTCTCTTGAAAACAAACCTGAGGAGCTTGTGGTGGCTGACCGTGCGGTGCGTCGTCTTGAAATAGAACGCGAGGCTCTCAGGAAGGAAGAGGAGGTCAGTGAAAACAAACCAAAAATTAAAACTCGACTTCGAGAAATCGAACATGAGATTGGCGAACTGAAACAGCGCACTTCAGCACTTGAAACAAAATGGACGAATGAAAAAGATGCGGTTGGTGAGATTCGAGAGATGAAGAAAGAACTCGAAATTTTGCGACTCGAGGCTGACTCCGCTGAGGCTGTTGCCGATCTCACGAAAGCAGCTGAAATCCGATATGGTTCAATTCCAAAGCTCGAAAAAGATCTTGAAGCAAAATCTGCAAAACTCAAGAAACTGCAACGAACGCGAAGACTTCTCAAAGAAGAAGTTACCGAAGAAGACATTGCTTCAGTGGTTTCTCGCTGGACGGGTATTCCGGTCGTGCGCATGCTTGAAGAGGAAGCAAAAAAACTCTCTCGTATGGAAGAGGTGCTCGCAGAACGTGTGGTTGGGCAAACCGATGCAGTCAAACGCATCGGGGATGCCATTAAGCGTTCACGCGCTGGTATTGCTGATCCCAATCGTCCGATTGGTTCTTTCCTTTTCCTCGGCCCTACCGGCGTGGGTAAAACTGAACTTTCAAAGGCACTTGCAGAATTTCTCTTTGATGACGAAAGTGCACTCGTGCGTATCGACATGAGTGAATACATGGAAAAGCACTCGGTCTCAAAGATTATCGGTTCGCCTCCAGGATATGTCGGTCATGAAGAAGGTGGTGCGGTTACCGAACTGGTTCGTCACCGACCTTACTCAGTGATTCTTCTTGATGAAATTGAAAAGGCGCATCCTGAGGTCTTCAACATTTTGCTTCAGGTTCTTGACTCTGGCCACCTTACGGACGCAAAGGGACGAAAGGTGAACTTCAAAAACACGGTCATTATCATGACCTCGAACATTGGTGCAGAACATATCGACCGCATGTCGAAATTTGGCTTTACAAAGATGAACGATGATGCGAGTCAGTACGATCAGGCGAAGGGTAAGGTGCTTGAGAGCCTCAAGAACTTCTTCCGACCAGAGTTTCTTAACCGACTCGATGAAGTTATTATCTTCGATATTCTTACAAGAGAAACAATCAGAAGTATTGTTGAAATTCAGATAAAGATGGTTGAAGAACGTCTCAAAACGAAAGAGATTGAACTCACCGTCACGGACGAAGTCCTCGATTATATTGCCAAAGAGGGGTACGATCCAAAGTTTGGAGCACGACCACTGAAGCGTGTTATTCAATCAAAGATTCTCACACCGGTGGCTTCAATGATGGTAGGTGAGGGGATGCTTCAGGGGGGGACGGTTTCTGTCTCGATGCGAAAGGGTGAGTTTAACTTCGACATCAAGAAAAAAGGGAAGGTTGCATCAAAACGAAATGTGAAAGAGCGAGA
>CAZQIF010000021.1:8820-14471 GCA_964593375.1 uncultured Candidatus Saccharibacteria bacterium
GCCACGGGGTTTTTGCTATGTTAATAAACACGTAAATGGGGACAGTCACGCTTGTTTTGGACAGATGCTCAATGAGTGGAATAAATGGGGACAGTCAAAAATCGTGACTGTCCCCATTTCCTTAATAAACAAAAGCCCCACGTGAAGGCGGGCTTCAGGTGGGGCTATGGTGGGCCCTGTCGTTTATAATTTTCCACGTCCGATTCTATTGAACCGATGTACTGTCGTGCGATCTCGGCAGCGACATGTGAGATGAATTGTATGGTCGATCTCGGATCTCCCCGATCAATAGAATCTCTACGGGCAATCATGATTGCCGTAAAGCAGTCTCTCAATACTTCGGTCCGAGGAGCAATACCATCCGTGTAGCTTTTTATACAACCAGTCGCAAAGTCTCGTACAATGAGGTCTGCCTTTGTCTTGTGAGTATCAATCATGAAGAATGCGACATTGATATCATAAGGGGGCATGAGGAACACTTGCACGCTTTTACCTTTTTCCATCTCAGGCTCCCAACTTGGGGTTACGAGAAATACCAAGGAGCAATCAATACTAATAGAGACAATACACCATAATGCTAAATAAAAAAAGTTAGAGCGCGTGAGCGCCCTAGCACATGAACGCTCGGGTCTTATCGAGTATAATATTGATGGACACGCATCTCCTTTTCAGTGGAAAGGAATTGGGGTAGTATAAAAAAGGATTTCAACAAGGGAGGTTGTATGGAAACGACAGAATCAATTGTCATTGCCACAGAACCAAACGATGTGAAAGTAGAAGTACGACTTGAAAATTTAAACAAGAAAGGGTTCGTTCGTGCACCGACTGCAAAAAGTCAGTGGCATGTGCTCGTGAATGAAGCGTGGCAAACATCAAGGTTGCCCGTGGATGAGGTGATGAAGGGATATCTGGTCACCATGCTCGAGCGTTTTATGACTCGAGCACGTCTCCTCGAGGAGCTCGAAGCATTTGATTACTGCCAACACATTTTTGGTGTAAAAAGTCTTGATGCACCGTGCATCCAAGACGCCGCTGATATGAGCTTGCAGTATGTTGCCTTCTTTCCTGAGAGGAGTCGCTATCGGCACTCGCCACGCTCAGTGGAGTACGTTGCAAATATTGGGGTTGCGCTCTACCAAGAACTTGCCCGTGCTTCAGAGGGAAAGGATGATTGTATAAGCATCGCATATAGGCCAATGGCAAATTACTTTGGTCGTGCGGTCATGGTGCTCCGTTCTGCGGTACCACCCTTGCAGTCAAAGCCAGTACGAGAACTGCTCAGGAATGGGTTACATATCCCCTCAGCGCTTGAAGCGGAGGAAAAAGCCAGAACAATTGGTGAGTTTCATCAAATGTACTTTGAACAAGACTATCAGAAAACAATAAAATATAATTGAGGAGTAAATCGAAAATGGCCAGTACATTTTCTCCAACAAGCGTTCACTTCGGACGCTTGTTTTTATATTCCTGGGTTCTTTTAAAATTCAATCTACCGATGATCAACGTATCCTGCGAGGTACTGTTTTACTTTTGTGACAATTTCTTTGAGCGACGTGCTCGATTTAATAATGAAATCATTTCCTTCACGTTCAAAACTTTCGATAATATCTTTCGGGTCATCAACATTTGTGAGAAAGAGCACCTGCACATTTTTGCCCCAGTCATCACGACGGAGTTCACTGAGCATCTGGTGACCATTCATGTTGGGCATCATGATATCGAGGAGAATGAGATTGGGCTTATGTTCGAGTGCCACTTTGAGTCCTGCTGCCCCATCATCTGCGGTGAGCGTTGAGAAGCCAGCATTAACAAGTGCGGTTTGTAACGATTCACGCAAATCGCGGTCGTCATCGACGACAAGAATAGTTTCTTTTGACATACAGCTATTTTAGCATAAGCTAGTTTCAAGGGATAAAATTGACTTGCACATTCAGTCTGTTATTCTTGCCACGGATTACCATTTTGGTTTGTTCACTGACAGGAGAAGCAAATGAAGAAGAGTAGCGTTTCGGCGATGTCGAAGTTCTTTCCCGCTCGGAAATTGGAATATCTGACATGGTGGGAAATGCAGGTGCTTGAGCATGTTGTCGGGTTTGGTGGTTTCTATAACGCTCACTCGCACCTTTGTCGTGCAGGAACACTTCAGCCTGAATACCTGAAGCACATCAACACGACACCACTGGCGGCGAGTTCGCTTCCGCTTTCGGTAAAGCAAGACCTCGTGGGTAATTTGCATCTCGGTGTTGCATATAAAACGGCAGAAAACCTTGAGCGTAGGATGTCGTGGGAAATCGAGCGGCAGATTGCATTTGGTACGACGAGACTTGATACCAACATCGATGCGACTCCGGACTTACCGGAAGACGGACTCTTGGCGATTCATATAGCTCTTAAACTCAAAGAGCGGTATGCCGATCGTATTCGCATCCGTATTGCCCCAACTCCCATATTTGGTTTCAAAGAAGGTGAGGGTCGCTGGGAGGTCTTTAAGGAAGCGGCGAAGCTCTGCGATTACCTTTCCGGTCTTCCGGAAAAGGACGACTACTCCCTGAGCTCTGGTCGTAAAGGCAAAGTCGGTTTCAAACGTGCAATACGTATGGTGCTCGAACTCGGCTGTGAACTGGGGAAGGAAGTTCAGTTTCACCTCGACCAGGCAAACAGTCCGCATGAAGCTGGTACTGAGAAATTGCTCGAAGGCCTCGAATGGTTCGACCAGCCGAAGCTCACCTCGAAGGGTCCATCGGTATGGATTGTGCATTACATTTCCCCAGGTGCATTTCTTGAGGATCGTTTCAGGAGGAATCTCGATGGACTTCTCAAACAACGCGTAGGAATCATTCCGTGTGCAAGTGCTGGCATTTCGATGCGCCAGCTTCGGCCACTTATGGCACCGACGCACAACTCCATTGCGCGCGTACTTGAACTTGCCACAGTGGGCGTGCCGCTTCGGATGGGAACTGACAATATTGCCGACGTGTTTGTACCGCAGAGCGACGGCGATATGCTTACCGAGATCAAGATTGCAAGTAATGCGGTTCGTCTCGCGAGCCCATCCATTTGGGCGAAGCTTGCAACTGGAACGCAACTCAACAATGTCGACATCGATGTGTGCGATAGGGCACTACGTGAAGACAACAAAGCGTTCAAGGAAGTTGCTCCTCCAAACTGGAAGTTTGCACTTGACTGAACTTTAGCCAATAGGCTAACCTCGTCCCCCTAGCGATAGGGGGATTTCTTTTTTGAAAATCTAAATCATTTCGCACTTCAGGGCAGAGTTGTTTAGACGTATCACACTTTTGTTGTCGATCGACAACAAAAGTGTGATACGTCTATGTTTATTATTAAGAATACAGAAAGCCCGCCGGCGCGAAGCGCCGGCGGGCTTAACTTCGTCTTCAGAATTACATCACTTTATTCTGTTTGACCAACCTGAGTATGTAAGGAAACCACTTGCGAGGACGGCGACTCCGCTAAGCCAAACAGGAACCATCCAACCACCAATGACTGCCTCCCACCCAAAAACAATTCGAGCGAGATGAAGCAGGGCGATTACACAAAACACAATCGTGGTCACACGAAAGTACATTTTCTGGTCCATAGTAGTGTTTATTATGAGCTTATAACTTCACCTTAATTATATCACCGGAGGTTGTTTTGAAAACCTGGCAATTTCTTCTTGTAGGGAAGGAACTGAGTGTACAGAAGCATTTTTCACTGTTTTCGTTTGATATACTGAGTGTATTAGCGCAATGTATGCGTGTATGAGTACCAAACTCAACATAAAACGTGATGCGCGACTCTTTTTGTATGTCGTGGTGTTTATTAGTGCTGTTGCGCTCGTGTTTCTGTACTCGTTTCGTGCTGAAGCTGAGATTGTGCTCTTCAACGCACTTTCAATTGAGCACCAAGTTACCAGTGCAGATACCGAACAAGAAGAAAAAGAATATGAATACGTATGGAGTGCTTTTACGGGGGTAGTACCGGAAGGTGCGAGTGTTGAACATATTACCTTTACACTTTCGTGGATTCAGAGCACGACAACAGAAGTGAGTACCAATAGTGAAGAAGGTCTGATGAGTGAGGGTGTCGAAGCCACGACCGAAACAGGAGAACCGACTGAAGTTATTCCTGTCGATATTGTAGATTCAGAAGAAGAACCCACTGTACTTGAAGATATTCAGGAAACTACTACCTCGAATACTGAAGAAATTGATAATCTGGTTGAATTTCCTCAGATTGAGCCCGAAGAAGATGTACCTCCACCGACAGTACTCGAAGAACCCCAACCTGTACCCACAGAGAGTACAGATATTGAGCCGGATATGAGTGACCGAGGAGCAGTGACAGGTTTTCCTCTTGCTCGTAAATCTGAGACGTATCTTTTCGCACAAGAGGATGTGCAAGAAGATGCTGTTACGGTAACAGAGGAAGTATCAACAGACATCAATCTCGAAACTGAAGAAGCGGTACCTCCTCTGCTAGACTCATCAGAATTTATAGCGCCCGCCCAAACACCTGAGACGAGCGTACCAGAAGCAATCGTTATACCAGTCCTCGAAGAAGATACACTCTCGAACGATACGAACGAGGGGGATGAGGATACCATGTACGAAGTCCTCACTGAAATATCTAATCCCACAGAAGTGGTATCACTCGGTTCTTCGTACACTGAAGAAGTTGGGGTAGGTGAGAATGTCATGGAAACTGACACAGCAGAATCTGCAAACTTCGCATACTCGTTTGATGGTATTGAATGGTTTCCGCTCGGTACTGTGAATCTCCTTACGCTTAATGAAATATCGTTTGATATGAGTCAGATTTCTCTTGAGGTAATACCCTCATTACGTATACGCGTGCGCTACCATGCTTCATCGATAATCCCTGAAATTTTGTTTGAAAAACCACAGCTTGCACTCTCGTACACACCGGGAGTAATTGAAGAACCCGTTCTTATTGTTGGAGATCAGGAACCAAATTTCCTCGTGAGCTCGGTGTATGCAGATGTGATGGACGGGACAACACGAGCAGTTCTTCTCGAGCGGGGAGGTATCTTTGAGTTATGGGTGTATGCGATTGAGCGAGCAACAGGCCTCCCGCTTTGGACTCGACTTATGAGCAGTGGTGTTGCTTCACAAGAGCTTCCCATCAGTGTAAAAGAAAGAACAGTTTTCTGGTTTGACTCGCAGATACAAGCACTCTATGTCTTTGGTATCGACGAAAAATCACTTAAAATTTTTCAACCACAGTCACCCCAAGATTCACTCATCACTGTCCCCGTTACAAAAGCAAACAAAAATTGGACAGCGACTTTTGACACCATTTCGCACACATTTACCTTTACACGAACCCCAAACACTTCGCTATGAAGAAATTATTTTCTCTCTTCCTCATACTTGCATGCGGAGCTGTGTTGTATGGATTTCTCTATCATACAAAAGAACAAAATTTTGTGACTCCCAAGAATGCGCTCGCGCATTATCAATTCACCCCCACCCACGGTGTCATCGTCACCGGTGCATCCACCACCATCACCTCGGCAACAGGAAACAACGCAGAAGGAGTGAACGTGGGTTCGTGGAAAGGAACACTCGGTGACGATAACTACCACTGGGTCGTCGCGGGAGCAGGTGCAAGCGGACTCGATGTCAATC
>CAZQIF010000022.1:0-12119 GCA_964593375.1 uncultured Candidatus Saccharibacteria bacterium
TTCTTCTATCAACTTAGCGGGTTTTTAACTGTACGGGATTTGGGGTACAGATCATGCGGATGGTTTTCTCGTTTTATGAACCGGAGCGATGTTTCCGGCTTTCCCTATGCCGGAAACCGCGAGGTCGGGTAGGACGTGCTTAATAGAATATGAACGGAGTGAAATATTCTATTTAGCAACGTGACACCGGCGGTTTGATGTTTGTCATTGCGAGCGAAACGAAGTAATCCAGAAAATACTTTCTATCCCATAATCAATATTTTAATCAGGCGCAATACTGAGGTTGATTTTCAATCTGTAAAATGTTAAGCTGTACACATTACGACGAAAAGGGTTCCGAACGGCTAACTACCTAAGGACCCCTTTTCTTTTTTAGCAACCTTTCTCCTTGTGTCAGGTTCCGACAAATTGGCATAGTAAGTCGCTCCAATAGACTTATATAAAGAAGACGCCCGTTTTTGATCAGGGAAAAGAATTTTTTCAAACTTGTCTTCCGAAATAAGAAAATCGACAAGCATCTTATAATCACCATCGCCGGAAACAAGGACGACCTTCTTAAAATCCTCATGCTTGTACATTCTCTTCATTATTGAAAAGATGATGTCCGAATCTACATTCCCTTTCTTTTTCCCGAGCATAGCCGAATTATGTTCACGGAATATAAGAACGAATCCAGCAGATTGTATTTCATCATATAACTGTTCATACTGAACACCGTTTTGCACATACCCAAGGTAGTAGTACGCTTTTTCAACACTATATTTTTTCTCAAGATAAACTCGGAGACGGTGAAGATCGACTGACCATGGATTGTCACGCAGTGTGGTTGCCATATGAAGATTTTGGCCGTCAATGTATGCGATGTTTTTCACGAACAAATTATAACAGAATACAACAATTTCTTGACCGCTGTTGACATTCCAGCTCGTTTTTTGTCATTCCGGCCCAACGTCCGTCATTCCGGGCTTGACCCGGAGTCTGGCGTCAACTAGATCCTGAATCAAGTTCAGGATGACAACGATGGTCGACTTACGAAGTCGAACATATCTCTACCTTCCAGCCGAGTACAACTGTTTCACTTCCTGCGCGGAAAGGGCTCGGTTGTATATGCGAAATTCATCTAGGGCGCCATTCAGATATACTGCCGGACATCCATCTGCTCCTCCTCTACTGCCCAATCTCATAATTGATGAGACATAGCTTATGTTACCGCCGGAACCAGAGTACGTACCACCAACATCAACGCCGTTGATATAAATATCCATGTCGGTTGCTCCCCTTATAACCCCAGCAATATGTTGCCATTGATTTGCGACAAGTGCTGATGCTGCCGTTGTTTTAGATCTGCGACCTTCAGGAGCACAGTAAACATTGTCACCAAAACTTATTTGGAGACTGCCATCAGATGTGATATTTGCCCAATATCCTTCATGGGGTTCATGTACACGAGCACCAAATATATCCTGGTTACTTGCTACTGTTGCTGGGTTAATCCAAAATGAAAATGCGAGGGGAAGTGGGGGACGAATGGAAGCTGATGAGGCAATGCTGACATAATCATCCACCCCATCAAACTGCAGACCTTGACCGACTTGGCCGATGGTTTTGGCAGAAGTGGTTGCGCCACCGACGAAGTAGCCGTTGTTTCCTGCGCCACTGCGGTCGTAGATTTTGTCGGTCACGTCAGGACCATTGAATGGCCAGTAGCCAACAAGTCCGTCACTCGCCTTGGTTGGCACCGTCGTGCGGTAGAGTTGTGCAACTTCGTCTGCTGACAGCGCACGTGAATACACACGGACTTCATCAACAGAACCTTCAAAGGACCCGTGTCCTGTCGAGGAATATGCGATATACATGTTTCCTGAACCTAAGTAATCGGAAGGAGCGGTAGCATATGTGACAAGTGCGCCGTCTCGGTAAATACTTCGTCGATTGGTTATCGTGTCATAGGTGCAAGTCCATAAGTGCCATTCACTGTCAGTATAGGTTGCCGTGGTATCAAGATCATTTGCATAAAATGCACAGGTAAACGTATTGGTACTTCGAAAGCCAAGGAGTAATCCATAATTGCCAACAGCTATTCCCTGTGTAAAAAACATATCATCAGCACCAGTGGTATTTCGTTTTGCCCATGCGGATACGGTAAAAGAGTTTCCAGCA
The DNA here is from genome assembly GCA_964593375.1 of uncultured Candidatus Saccharibacteria bacterium. Classification (GTDB taxonomy): domain Bacteria; phylum Patescibacteriota; class Minisyncoccia; order Phycocordibacterales; family UBA918; genus Damh-18. The sequence goes on from CAZQIF010000022.1 coordinate 2,161, forward strand.
AGATTGACACCCGTTGGAATTGAAATTGAGTCGTCTACACCATCAGAAACAACAGCTCCACCTATCTTGCCACTTCCCCAAGTCGGACCATTATTTAATGTCCCATTATTTCCATTCACCGATAAATCAGATGCGGTCACACCACTTCCGTTATCAAGTGGCCAGTAGCCGGCAAGGCCACGCTCGAGGTCGGGGGTCACTGTGTCGACATTCATTGTTGACCCTGCACCGACTTTATACATTTTATAAATTTCATCGGCACTGAGCGCGCGGTTGTATACACGAAAATCCTCAAGGGTGCCGTTGAAGTCCATTTGTCCACCATCGTAGGAGGCAATAGCAGTCAGCGCTTTATCAGGAGAAGTATACGAAGATGTTGTTACAAGAGATCCTTGTTTGAATAACTTTAATTGACTACCATCAGCGACTAACACCCAGTACGACCAAATGGAATTATCAGTGACATCGGACACATCGGCAGATATACTACCATTCGCCCAACCATTTGGAACAAAATACATCTTCACATCTGCTGAGTTATTGTAATGAATGTATGTACCAGTTCCGGATCCATAACTATCATTCCCCCAGTCCATAATGCCATGATGATTAGAAAATCGTGGTGCTTTCATCCAAAAAGAAATTGATGCTCCAGTCGAGAAAGCAATATCCCCACTAATCAACATGGTTTGGCCACTTGCGAAAGTCATTGCTTGCCCCAGCACTCCCTCAGTTTTGGTCGGGCCGTTCGTGAGCGTGCCATTATTCCCCGCGCCGGAGAGGTCACGAACGGTCGTGCCGGAAATGGTCGGTCCATCAAATGTCCAATGTCCAACAAGCGACGCATCAACTTCCGTCGGCTTCGTCGTGCGGTAGAGGGTTGCGACTTCGTCGGCAGAGAGAGCGCGGTTGTATATTCGTGTTTCGTCAATATCACCCTTCATCATCCAATCATTAGACGGATCGATATACCTGCCAATATATTGGTTAGTACCAGCCAAATTAGCAGTAGTTGCAGGAACACTGTATGCGCCAAATGAAAGAGTCTGTTGACTACCATTAAAGTAAATCTTCAATCGATTACTATTACCAGTTTGCGTGCCATCATACACAAGAGTCACAAGTGCCCACGTACCGAGTGTGTATTGACTCGAATAGTCAAATGAAGCTGTACCATCAGCGCCATTATTAATCTGAGCGAAAAGGAGATTTCCATTATCAAGCATCAAATCAATGTCGTTTGTAAATGCACTCGTCGCCCCTTTGGCAAAAAGCGCAGTCCCGGATGTTCCACCCGTTCCTGTTCTCTTGAACCAGACTGAAATACTGAAAGCACTTGCACTATCGAGTGCACTGATATTTGTTGGGATGTTGATATAATCATCCCCTCCATCGAAGGTCACCGCGCCCCCAACCTTCCCCACTCCCCACGTGGGGCCGCTCGTGAGCGTCCCATTTTTTCCATTCACTGAAGAATCTATCGCTGTCACGCCACTCGCCTCATCGAATCTCCAATAGCCCGCGAGCCCTTCGGCGAGCGGGTCACTTGTCGGGTCAACATCCATCGTTGTTCCCTCACCCATTTTGTAGAGTTGGTGGATTTCGTCGGCACTGAGCACACGATTATAGATGCGGAGGTCGTCGAGAGAACCTTTCATTGGTAGAAGGTGTGTCGTCGGAAACACATTTAGAAATGAACCCAAAAGCACTCGAGCGTCAGCAGTACTCAGTGGAGAATCCTGAGAGTTATCAGTTGTTAGCAAGACACCGTTCAAATACACTTTAACCTGACTACCTGATCGTGTTACTACAACGTGATTCCATGCACCCAAAACAATTGGGTATGTACCCACTAACCCACCACTAGAACAGCCACTTTCAGAAACAATCAACGATTGACCATCTGCTGATGCTATGATGTGTGGGTTATAAAAACACCCATTTCCGACTCCTCGCATAAAGACAGTCTGCGCATCACTGTTGGATTCGGATTTATACCAGAGTGAGACACTGTACAATGTCTGTTCAGACGAATGAACTCCAAGGTCTACATAATCATCCGTTCCATCCAACTGCAGACCTTGCCCGAGTACTCCAGCCACACGGGATGACGTCGACATATTGGTGAGTGTCCCCGTATTGTTGTTCCCCGACTTATCAAGCGCAGTTGAGCTCGTCATATCTGCCCCATCAAACGTCCAGTGACCAACAAGACCATCGTCAAGAGTGGTGCCCGGCGACGATGCATGGCGTGCCTGCATCGTCGCCGAGAGGCCTTTATAGAGTGGATAGAGCGCTGAAAGCACCAACATAACAACCACAACTCTAATGACGAGTTTCCGCTTCATTATGTGGTCAGTATACCACTCTAACTATAGCGAGATGGACGATATTGCACAGAATATAAATATGGAATATTGAATAAAGAATATTGGAATATAAAATTGAAAATTACCTTCATTGTCTGCTATAGCAGACAATGAAGGTAATTTGAAAAATAGACTGGATTCTGAATCAAGTTCAGAATGACACAACTTCTGCGTTAAACTGCGTCTTGTCCGCGTATATCCGCGTTATTCTGCATTAACTTTCTGGATTGCCACCCACCACGCATTCGCTCGTGGCTAAAGGCGCTCGCAATGACGACGAACGTGTATTTATAGTGTCCGGCCGACCGTTATAATCTCACTCACTCAAAATCTCGCTCAAAATTAAATTTATATTATGATGTCCACGTGGACATGATGATATAAATGAAAAACTCAACATGTATTTATAACGGCCGACCGGACCGTATAAAATCAGTGTCCATATTTGATTACCTTAATCATCCGCGACCGCGTAGGATTAAAGTAATTCCACAACACTAGATTCCGGTCCTGCCCTGTTTGAGACAGAGTCTGCTAAGCCCACTGTCTCGAATCGGGTCGTGGGCCGGAATGACAGACGACGTTTCTGCGTCTTTCCGCGTGCTCTCCGCGACTATCCGCGTTTACTCTGGATTGCTTCACTTCGTTCGCAAAGACGGCCGGCGCGTGAAGCGCGTCGGCCGTTATCATCCGTCATTGCGAATGTTAATGAAGCAATCCAGAGTTACGCAAACCGAGGAAAGACCTCGAAAGCAATTTCCGAGGACTTACCTCGATTTGCTGAGCGCTAGGCTTCGCTCGCAAAGACGACGACAGCCGGAAAGCGGAGCTTTCCGGCTGTTCTAAGTGCTAAGAGCTACGTGCTACGGACTGCGTGCTATTCTCTGTGCTACTATACAGTTATGAGCACGAGCATCACCCATACCACAAAAACCTTTCCAAAACTTCCCTATGAAGTGATGAAAGATGATATTCTCGGAAAATCATATGAACTCACGCTTGTTTTCATTGGTGAACGTCGTGCGCGTATGCTCAATCTGACCCACCGAAAAAAATCATACGTACCCAACGTACTTTCTTTTCCACTTCTTCCGACCGCTGGCGAAATATACATTGCACCGAAAGTTGCTGAAAAAGAGGCGCACAAATTTGATATGACACCCACTGGATACATAGGATTCCTATTTATCCACGGGTTACTCCATTTGAAGGGATACCCTCATGGCGATACAATGGAGAAAGCCGAAAAAAAGTTTGTTTATAAATACGCTTTGAAATAATGTTTCAGTTTGCGTATGTGTTTCAATATTCGCTTCGGGTTGTTTAACTATGGCTGAACGCATCATCACCGGAATTGACGTAGGCACCTATCAAGTGAAGGTGGTGGTTGTTCGTGAACCCAGTAAGAATGACCCTAAGGCACTCCCGCAGATTATTGGTACTGGATACGCTGAAAGCCGTGGCCTTCGAAACGGATACATCATCAATGAGGGTGATGTGGTACGCAGTGTGCGAAACGCTGTGGCACAGGCCGAAAAAGCCTGTGGTCTTTCTATTAAGAGTGCCTACATTTCAATCGGCGGTATCGGCCTTGATGAAATTCGTTCACGGGGTGAAACAACTCCTTCTCGTGCAGACTCCGTCATCACACAGGTTGATATCGATAAGGCAATGCAGAGCAGTGAGGAGTATATTCAAGACCGCATGCCGAACCGAAAAATCGTGCATGCAATTCCTCTCGGGTTCTCTGTCGACAGCGAAAAGGTGCTCGGACGACCGCACGGGCTTAAAGGTATCAAGATTGAAGCAGAGGTGCTTTTCATTACTGCGTTTGAGCAACACTTAAACGACCTCGTGAGTGCCATTGAAAGCATTGGTATCAAAGTTATTGATGTGATGGCCTCTCCAATCGCCGGAAGTCTCGTCATGCTCACAAAGGCCCAGAAACGTGCCGGATGTGTCCTCGCAAACATTGGTGCCGAAACTGTTTCGATTGTCGTCTTTGAAAATAACACACCCATCTCAATCAAAGTCTTCCCTATTGGTTCAAATGACATCACGAACGACATTGCGCTTGGTTTTAAGATTCCGCTCGAGGAAGCAGAAAAGATTAAGCGTGGTGGCATTGCAGGGGCGACGTACTCAAAGCGCAAACTTGATGAAATTGTTGCGGCGCGACTCAGTGATATATTTGAACTCATCGACGCACACCTCAAAAAAATCAATCGTGACGGTCTCCTCCCTGCAGGCGTTATCATAACGGGTGGTGGTTCGGGCATTGCAACCGTGCAAGATTTTGCTCGTGCCGCGCTTCGCCTCCCTTCTAAAATTGCAACACTCGACCCTGCGCAAAATGGCAAGGTGAGAGATGCTTCATGGGCAGTGAGTTACGGGCTCTGTATTTGGGGAGCGACCGGTGCTGAGGAAGATAGTGGTATCAATATTGCAAAAGAAACGGGCAATGCAGTCATCAACTGGTTCAAGCAATTTCTCCCGTAGTAAAAAGCTTTTTTCACCATAAAACCAACTTCCTTGCAAACGCATGGAAGTTGGTTTTGTCAATATAGTGACAGATATTTTTCCGCACTGTATGATAGGCATACTTTATTAAGAAGACCAATTTGGTCTTGGAGGTTTACATAATATTAGCTATGGAACAGATTAAGACAGACGTAGAATCATTTGCACGAATCCGTGTTGTTGGTGTTGGAGGTTCAGGTGGAAATGCAATCAATCACATGATCGCGGCGAAGGTCAAAGGTGTCGAGTTCATAGCAATCAACAGTGATGCACAAGATCTCCATCACTCAGAAGCAAAACGAAAGATACACGTTGGAAAAAATCTTACCCGTGGTCTTGGCGCTGGAGGAAATCCTGACATGGGACGACGAGCTGCAGAAGAAACACGTGAAGAGATTGCAAATGCAATCAAAGGTTCTGACATGATTTTTATCACGGGCGGTATGGGTGGTGGTACCGGCACCGGTGCAGCACCTGTCGTTGCAAAAATTGCACGCGATAGTGGAGCGCTCACCGTGGGTGTCGTCACCAAACCTTTTCTTTTTGAAGGACAGGAGCGTATGCGTCTCGCACTCCAAGGTATCGAGGAGCTCAAGAAAGAAGTTGATGCACTCATCACCATTCCAAACGATAGGCTTCTTGCAATCGTTGACCGTGAGACAACAGTAAGCGCTGCATTTGAGCTTTGCGACAATGTCCTCAAGCAAGCTGTCGAGGGAATTTCTGATCTCATCACGATGCCTGGTATCATCAACGTCGACTTTGCCGATATTCGTAGCGTAATGGAAAATGCAGGTTCTGCGCTCATGGGTGTTGGACTTTCAACTGGTGAAAAGCGTGCTGAGGAAGCAGCACGGGCAGCTATCAACTCTCCCCTTCTTGAAGTTTCTATTACAGGAGCAAAGGGTGTACTCTTTGCGATTGCAGGTGGAGATGACCTCGGCATGCTTGAAATTCAGGACGCCGCTCGTATTATCACTGAATCAATTGACCCACACGCAAAGGTTATCTTTGGTGCTATCAAAGATGAAAAACTTAAGAAGAATGAAGTGCGGGTTACCGTTATTGCAACTGGGTTTCCTGAGTTAGAAAGTAATCTCCATGGTGGAATGCGCCGAGAGGAGCGCCATGAGCGAACAGAGCAAAAAGAAGATTCTCGTGGACGTATCTTTAATTCTATTGGGACAGGTCGCCCTGAACCCGTTGAACCTAAGGTAGAACCTGTCGCTCTGCAAGAAGAAAAGAAACCTTTTGCTATCACCAAGGAACCAAAGCCTGTCGACCCCGTCGACGAAGACGACGACATGGATTGGGGCGCAGTTCCTGCCTTCTTACGAAGGTCTAAGCTTAAATAAGCTTAGTGCAGGAACTGCGAGCCGGAGCGATGTGAGCCACTTTCACAATGTGGCGCACCAGCGAGCCGGGGTCGCGAGCACTTACTATAATTGGAGCATTGCGAACAATTGTAGTTAGTGACTTGTGACCAGTGCCTGCGTTCCTCCGTCGTTCCAAACTTAAGTAAGTTTGGAACTCCCTCGAAACGCCGAGTACGGCGCCCGGGGCATAAAAGCGTTAAAAACGACCTGAACTGCTTCAGGTCGTTTAGCTTTTATGAGGCGGAGTCATGTTTTTGCATTACCTAATGCAAAAACAGACGAGCCCGGGCAGGAAGTGCTTAGTAAAATTTTAACAAAGTTAAAATTTTACTTAGCAACTTGACGCCGGTTCCTGCGTCTCCGAACTAGTAACTTGATGCCCATGCCAGCGTTTCTCCCAGCGAATTACAAACCCGTGACCAGTTCCAGCGTTTCTCTCATCAATTCACCCAAACCCCGCGACTTTCGGTCTCGGGTTTTGTTCTTTATACGTTGTAAGGTAAAATAACGCTCTACAAAGTTCTACCAGATAACTAAATACCAATTCATGTACGATTTAATCATATTAGGAGGAGGCCCTGCAGGTATCGCCGCAGGAGTGTATGCATCACGCAAGCAACTCAAGACACTCTTCATTACAAAAGAATGGGGTGGCCAAAGCACCGTATCTCCTGATATCCATAACTGGATTGGTACCATTAGTATTTCTGGTAATGACCTCGCAAAAAGTCTTGAGGCGCATCTTAAAGCGTACGCCGGTGATATCGTCACTATTATGAGTGGGCTTCTTGCTACTACTGTTGAGAAAACGGCCGGTGGTTTCAAAGTAACACTTGAAGACGGTTCTACTCATGAAGCAAAAGCAGTTTTGGTGACTACTGGCTCCAAGCGCCGAAAACTTACTATTCCCGGAGCAGACACCTTTGATAACAAGGGACTTACGTATTGCGCAAGCTGCGACGGCCCTGTGTTCTCTGGGCAAGACGTTGCGGTTATTGGTGGCGGTAACGCCGGATTTGAAACAGCAGCACAACTTCTTGCGTACACAAAGAGCGTTACCATTCTTCAGTCTGGAGATGCTTACAAGGCTGACCCTGTCACGGTAGAAAAGGTTTTGGCGCATCCAAACATGAAAGGAATCCTTGGTGCTACAACAAAAGAAATTTTTGGTGATAAATTTGTTTCAGGTCTCACCTATGCAGATAAGGACGGTGCTGAGCATACACTTTCGGTTGGTGGCATTTTCGTAGAAATTGGTCTCATTCCAAATACGGAAGCGGTACAAAATCTTGTCGAGCTCGACGAGTACAAGCGCATCAAGATTGATCCGTGGACGCAACAGACGAGTGTCCCCGGCATCTGGGCTGCGGGAGACTGTAGCAACGTGAAGTATCATCAAAACAACATTTCTGCAGGACATGCGGTGACGGCGATTGAGGATATTTACGTCCACCTAAAGACGAAGTAATTAAAATATTCCAGATTTGAAGCACTTCTTCGTTACTTCACTCATTTGCTCCACGCACAATAGATTTCTATTGCTTGGTCGCAAGCCTCGCTTGCGCCTCGAATTGCACTCAAATCTGAAAATTTTATTGTTGATTGAAAATATTGAATAAAAAAATATCGATGTGTTATTTTCAAGTTCAGTTTGCCTGAACAACAAGGCATCGAAACAAAATAATGCGAGGCATATATAGACATATGACGAGTATTATTTTGTTGAAGATAACGCAGTTGTTCAGGATAAAATGGACTTGAAAAAAGAAAAACCGCCAACGGCTTGGCGGTTTTTCCTTATACAACGTAGAGCATGTTCCCCGAGCCATACACTCTCTGCAGAGTGCTAATATGTGAAGAAAATCACCACACTCGAAGAACATCTATAGCTTCTCATATATGCAAACTGCGTCAATACAATTTCAAGCTCGCAAAATAAACCTTAAAATGCACCATTCTGTTGATAAGTCGTTGATAACCGAGTGTATAAGCCTCCGCATAACTAGGTTGAAAAGTGTGTGTAAAGCTGTCAACTTGCAGAAGCTACTTTTATCAACAAAATTTGTAAATTATTTAATTTGTATTATTCGAAAATAAATCATTGCACAATTCTCCATCTTCACAGAATCATCATTTTGTTGTACTCTAGCGATTACCTGTGCATTAGGGATTGGCCCTACATGCACCGGCAAGAGGAGGAACTAAATTGAACCTGACCATAACAGGGCACCAGATTGTGGTGACGCCAGCGATCACCGCAAGCATTGAAAGTGCACTTGCACGTATCGATGCGCGGATTAGCGACTCAACCCGTGTCACCGTCCGGATTGCAGGTAAGCGAAAGAACGGCAACGTGCCGAGTCTCAAGATTGAGATGCGCTTCCCAGGGAAGCGTGTTCTCGAAGTCACCCAGTACCTGAGCAGAACGATGTACGATTTCTACACCGCAATCAAGGTTGCCTTCGAACGTCTCGAACGGCTCCTCGAGCGCACGTCCGCAAAGGCAGACAAGACACACCATCGCACGCGCGTTGCGGTTCGCAAGGAACGGCAACTCGCATTCGCCTGACGATACGATTGCCAGGCATGGGCCACTCCTCGGAGTGGCCTTTCTTATAGTTGAGTGGCTATTTGAGATTTTGACTATTATGTAAAGTGTGCTAATAATTAGCCGGTTCTTTTTTGTTCAAAGATAGGAGAAACCGTGGATACGGAATTGAAATCAAGTCGTAAATACTTTGCAAAGCGTCTCCAAGAAATAATCGCTGCGTACTCAGGAAAGCTCGTACCAACCACTCACAACAGCATTATCGATGTGCTCAGCATCTACTTTGAACTCCTCATTTCCGGCACTCTTTCCACGCTTGCGGTTGAAAAAAAGCGCATGCGTCTGCAATTATGTCATGTACCCCAGTCAAAAATGACCACTCTTGCAAACAGTGGTTTCAGAGGCGAAATCCGGAAATTAGCTACTGAGATACGCGACCAAAACACTGACGATTCTGAACTTAAGTTTCTTGCGATCCTTCTTGATTTTGTCGTTCAGTTTAGTGGGGTACCACCGGCGCGAATGACTCGATTTTCAGCACAAAATCCAGTGCAAGTCACCTACGTCGAATTACTAACACGAATGGTGACCGAGGCATATACCGAAAGACTCTCGGGTGTGCATCTCAAAGAACGTGTGGGATAGCACCACACTCGACCCACGGGGAAGCGCTCGCGCTTCCCCGTTTTTTTATTGAGAAATGAAATAGAATACTCAAATAATTTACAATTAATTTAATTTGATTACACAAACTTCCGTATGTATATGCTGTGATAATATATACTCACGAAAAAAGAAATCTATCTGTATACCTTGTTCTATATTATTTCATCTGTTCTCACAGCAGGAATCGCAATGTTTATTCCACCAGTATAGGCTATGTGTGATTGTCCATTCAATACAATAAAGAGTGCTTTGCTTTTTCATGGATCACTCATCGTGTCTATTTTAACGTTGTACTTTGCGCATGTCCGTATTAAAAATGCTGCATCCTATTGGGATGCCTTAAAGCGCAGTCTGTTGTATATCTCTCTTTTGTACGTCGTTTTGAATATTGCGAATATGATAATTTTTGGCTAGTTTTCTCGACACGAAAGAAGCACCATTTCTGGTGCTTTTTCGTGAAGAAAACTTCAGCCATGACCC
>CAZQIF010000023.1:0-10538 GCA_964593375.1 uncultured Candidatus Saccharibacteria bacterium
ATATGAAGAAAACCGTACAGGGTTTTTACCTGTACGGTTTTCGGGGGTTAGATCAAAAGCCGGCGTTTTCTATGCGAGCTGGGGAACAGGGAGCTTCTTTCATTACATGAACTGAAGGTCTTCGAATTCAAGTTGCAGGGATTCGGTCACGAGTCACTAACCAAAATTCAGTGCTTCGCCTGAATTCAGGTAAGTGCTCTCGACCCCGGCTCGCTGGTTCGTCGCAAGCTCCTCACATCGCTCCGCCCTTCGAATCCCTGTTCCCCAGCTCGCTATGAAAAAATGCCCTTTTTTAAGGGCATTGTTTCTCGAGCTGGGGAACAGGGATTCGAACCCCAATTAAAGGCTTCAAAGGCCTCTGTCCTACCATTAGACGATTCCCCAATGTGCTACCACCTTCCCATTAGACGACTCCTTACAGGAGCTGTTCAGGTTGTATGATATTTTTTTTAACTAAAAATATCGACAACCTCCTAAAACAGTATCCCATACTGTTTTAGCCCCAACATATAACTACTTCTTTTGTGCCACTAGATTGTGCCAAAAATTGGCGAAATAGCAATAGTTTTGAAAGAATAGGCATTTCCTGTAAGAATCCCCGCAAGCGGGACCAGGGATTCTTTCTAGCTAAGGAAGGCGCCACCGCGCCTACTTTTTAATTAGCTCATTCCAGCTGACGCTGTTATGAGCAATACTTGTAAAGAACTCCGCTGAGGCGGAACCGGGGTTCTTTTCTCGCTATAGTTGTCGCCACCGCGACAGCTTCTATATTAGAAGGTTCGATTTCATCGAAACCATCAAACGAGTAAGATTCTGATAGGCTCAACGTCCACGTGAATAAGTATGTATGAACGAGCAAAACAATTTACCCTTGAGCGCCCGAAGCTGAAACGCACGGTGGGCGTTATACTGATTTTGATTGGGCTTCTTGGGCTGGTTATGCCCGTCATCCCAGGGATTGTGTTTGTGGTCATTGGGCTTGAGTTTTTCGGTATGCGACTCCTCTTCATTGATAGAACTATCGACAAAATGATGAAGAAAAAGCAGATTCCGACAGAACTGTAGTTTACTACAATAAGTCAAATATTTTTTCAGGAGGAATTTTAGAGACAGAACAAGTATAAAGATTTTTATCATATTTCAATTTCCAAATGGTGGAAGTTAAGATTTGGTGATGGAAACCGAAAATATCGAATGTGGCAAAGTGCTCATGTAAGTTGATATTGTATGGAGCTTTGGTCAAGTTGACGTTTACTTTGGTTTCGATGAGTAATAGAATTAATGCATAGTCAATTATCTGCTTTTTAACAGACTCAATCGCTCCATTGAAAAATTATGTATAAAAAAATTGCTGGTCTCGGTCTAGTTACTCTTTGCTTTGTGTTTGGGGGAACCTCTTCGGTTCACGCAGCGGACGCAATTTCTCAAGGCCTGATTGGTAATTGGTCTTTCAACGAAGGAGATGGTGGGGAAGTCACTGACTCAGTGAGTGGTTCAAAGGCAAAATTTATAGGTTCCATGTGGAGTGACGGAGTAGCTAGGAAAGCAGGTGTGTTCAATGGGAAGAATTCATATGTATATATTTCAGATTCAACAGAATTTTCTGCAAACAAGTTTTCAGTTTCAGCATGGATCAAGATGAACACATGGGTGTTATACGCCCCGATTCTTAATCGTAGAGATAAGCCAGATTCAGGAGGTTTTACAATTCAGCAGAGTGGTACGGTTGGAGAACTGGCTTTTAATATTTTTCTTGTAAATAAACCTCGAACAACATTTCGAGTACCGGGTTGGGTGACAGACAAGTGGTACCACGTGGTAGCGACGTACGATGGCAAGACACAACGTTTGTATCGTGATGGGGTTGAAATTGCATCTCAGTATGCTCCGGGAAACGTCTCAAATCCTGTTAACGCACATATGGAAATCGGCCGTACAGCAAGTGGAACTTCTTATTTTGATGGCATGATTGACGAAGTACGGATGTATAACCGTGCGCTCACGGCTACTGAAGTACAGCATCTGTATCGTACGAATGCGCTTGATGTCCCAGATAAAAAACCAAATATTATTGTCATTATGACTGATGATCAAGACAATGTTGATTCAATGCCATACATGAAGAATGTGAATGAACTCCTTGCTTCAAATGGTGTAACTTTTAAGAATAGTTACGTTGCATTTTCTCAATGTTGTCCTTCACGAGCAGGACTTCTTACGGGACAGTATGCACACAACAATGGTGTACGCGGAAATACTCCTGTTGGCATTCAGGATGGAGGGTATGACAAGTTGGTTGCAACGGAAAATAATACTCTTCCTGTTTGGTTACAAAATGCTGGTTATACGACCGCAATGATTGGAAAATATTTAAATGGTATAGAACGATTTATGCCGGCTATTCCAAAGGGGTGGAATCACTGGATTGCTTTAGATACGTATGGGTATTATGACTACAAATTGAATGAGAATGGTGTTATGCACTCATATGGTTCGTCGACCTTTGAATACTTGACAGATGTCCTGAGCGATAAAGCAACTGGATACATCACGAGTCAAGCAGGGAGCTCGCAACCTTTTTTCTTGTGGCTCAATCCACTTGCTCCACACAGTGGATACCCGAATGTCTCGACACCTGAGCCAGCACCGCGTCATAAGTATACGCTTGACTCCCTTGAGCTCCCCAGACCCCCGTCATTCAACGAAACCAATGTAACCGATAAGCCTCGCTTTGTTTCTCAGGGTATGTCCCTCTTAAACCAGTCAGAAATTGATCTAGTAACCGAGAACTACCGCCGAAGAAAAGAGTCACTACTTGCAGTTGATGATATGGTCAGTAAGGTCGTATCAGCACTCAAGGCAACAGGTAAATATGAAAACACCATTATCATTTTTACTTCAGATAATGGTTTTTTTGCAGGTGAACACAGGAAGCAACTTGGTAAGCTATTGGTCTATGAGGAATCTCTCCGAGTTCCGCTCATTATTTCTGGACCTCTTATTCCTAAAAGACAAACTCGTAGTCAGTTGGTTTTAAACCTTGACCTCACGCCAACAATTCTTGATTTAGCAAAAGCTACTACAGGTAGAACGCTGGATGGAAAATCCCTCTCAGGCCTACTCACTGATTCAAACACACCATGGCGGACAGCCTTTTTGGTAGAGGGAATGGATCAAAATAATGCAATGGCCTTTGTGGGAAGATACAATGCGATTCATACAAATAAATTCGTACTTGCGAATCACACTTCAGATGTCTATGGAAGCGAAAATGAGTTTTATGATTTCATACGAGACAAGTATCAGCTTACCAATAATATAGGTAACCCAATATACGCGAGTGCCATTAGATCTCTGCAAACATCACTCGACAAAATTAAAACGTGCGCCGGCGACAGCTGTTGGATAAGCTCATCTCAAAGTGCGTATCTTTCGAAAAATAATTCTAATCGTACGAGGGAATTGAAATACCTACAAAGTAACCAGATGTTGGCGTCTGCAATGCGTAGTACAAGTAAATCACTCAAATCTGCTCTCACATACACAAAGTATAGTCCTGAAATGGTAAAAGCTCTCTATTCGGTAAAACCATTTTCAACATCAACAATACAACTCGGAGCACGAGGAAATGATGTAAAAATTTTGCAGGAGTACCTTGCGTTTCAAACAAATCTATTTCCAAGCATGGCAATAGATGGCATCTTCAGTACCTCAACTTTAGAAGCAGTGGTACGTTTTCAAGAACGGTATATTACTCAAGGAAAAGACAAAGCGATTTCATTGTGGCAGGGTAACGTAGTTGATTATATAACCATAGACAAGCTCAATGAAGCATATCGGAATGATATGGTAAGAGAGTATTATGACGATATGCAATAAGTCATATCACTTGCGTCTTGAACCACCTTATTCTAACTACCATAATGTACACACTCATTTCTGTTAGTAATAAGCATCAAATCCCTCGGTATTGAGGGATTTTGCTTTTTAACAGGGAATGACGAGAATACTACGCCATCACTGCTACGGGTACCGCGGGCGGGTGTTTTTACTTATTAACATATTGAAACAGTATCCTCTTTCGTCAATGAGCAGGGTGTATAATGAGATTGTATGGGACAGAAAGGTAAAAGCTTACAAACGGTTGAGCGATTCAGTCACAAAGCTCGCATTGATGAACTTTCATCAAAAGTCCGCGACACGTTTGGCATGTTTGGTGTTCCCGTTGAAATGATTGAAGTGAAAGTTTTTCCTGATGGTATTTGTTTTCTGCTTCGTCCAACTGAACCAGTGCGCATGCAGGTGATTCGCAGTTTTGAAGATGACCTTCGCTTTGCACTTGGAAAAAGTAGAATTGAAATTATGGCACCAATACCAGATGAGCAGATGGTAGGAGTCACGGTGTTTATGGATGTACAGAAAGAAATTTACGGGATTGAATCACCACAGGGAATTGAATCTCCATGGACCACCGACATTCAAGAAGAGGCGCTCTTTGAAGAGGCAAGAGTAATAATTATAGAATCGGAAAAAGTATCCGCTTCATTTCTTCAGCGAAAATTTGGCATCGGATACTCACGTGCACTCAAACTTATCGATTTACTTGAAGAGCGAGGCATTGTTGGCCCCGATGATGGTAGCGGTGAACGGGAAGTACTTATTGACCAATAAGTCTTTTTATAATCTAACTAGCAACCATGAACAGACAAAAATGGGTTTTGACGTTAACAGCGGGTGGAGTTTTATTTGCCGGTTATTTGAGTGCAGTAAAATTTATTACTGATACCTGTGCGTTTGGAGAGGGGTGTCCATATTTTCTTGGTTTCCCAGCCTGTTACTACGGATTCGCTATGTTTAGCGTCATGTTTGTATTTGCGACACTTCGTGTGCTTCAGAAGGTGAGTCTTCGCACTGCAAATGAAATCATTCTCATTACGTCTGTACTCGGAACGCTCTTTGCGGGATATTTCACAATTACCGAACTACCGGTACTCCTGAGTGAAGGACTTGGAGCTTTTATGCTTGGGCTTCCAACGTGTGCACTCGGTTTCATCTTCTACGTCATTATTTTTGTACTCGAGTTTAAGGAACGAACAAGATAAATATGAATTGGGCAATTTACGCACTCTTATCAGCTTTCTTCGCATCGCTCGTGGCGATATTTGGAAAGATTGGTATTAAAGGAATTGATAGTAACCTCGCCGTTGCGCTCCGCACCATTGTGATTGTATTTTTCGCGTGGGGCATTGTGCTTATTCAGGGAAACTGGGCAGACATATTTAAAATCTCAAAATATTCATACACGTTCATTTTTCTTTCAGCACTTGCAACAGGACTCTCATGGCTCTTCTACTACAAAGCACTCCAACTCGGTGAAGTCTCACGTGTTGCACCGATTGATAAGATTAGTATTGCGCTCACCATCATCCTCGCGTTTGTGTTTCTAGCTGAGAAACCAACACTCGGGAATGTTCTCGGCGGAACACTGGTGACGCTTGGGGTACTCACGACAGTGTTTGTGAAGTGATGTTTCTGATATACTCGAGACAGACAACTATTTGGAGTTGAACATGGACAACGAAAGAGATGTTCCAAAAGAGCAGTCGAAAGCGACGTACAATATGCCCGATGATGAAGATGACCGTCTCCCCGGAAAAGGAGACGTTGAAAAAAAAGCGTTGTTCACGCATGTGGCGCAAGTTGCATCAAGAAAAAGGTGTTTCAATCACACCAAAAATCTGAAGTGATGTTCTTTGGTGGAGACCCGCTTGTACCGGCGGGTTTTTCTTGACAGAAGTTCTTTGAGTGACATAATCAACATGGTCATTTTTCCAACACCACTGGGGAACGAAATGTTGAAAAAACTTGGTATTACCGCGGTTGTGTTGATAGGAAGTGTTGCTCTTCCGGTGTTGCTGATGCAAATATTACCCTTCACGGTGGCGATGGTTTGCACAGCAGGAACGTTTGTAGTCTGTGGTATTTCAATGGGTTGGGCGATACTTCTCACATGGGTATTGACCAGTACCATCTTAGCAGCAGGAATTCTCTACTACCTATTACACAAAACAACCTTGTTCAGGTAATACGACGAACGTACTATCCCGCCAGGCTCTCCTGGTGGGTTTTCTTATTTTCCTCGCCCGTAGTATTCCTTGAGGAGCTTTACGTGCTCCTCATAAGTTTCGGTGCAGTGAAAGCCCGATTGTCGGTCATGAAAGTAGAACATGCACTCAGTACTTTTTGGGTTAAGTGCTGCAAGAACCGCATCAAGTGATGGGTTTGCAATTGGCGCAGGAGGGAGACCCTTGTTTTTATAAGTGTTAAAAGGCGAATCAATATATTTATCAGAAGGTACGACGCGTGGCCACCAGGGTTCGTTTGCTCTCATTCCTTTTGCGTACTGGAGACTTGCATCGAGTTGCAGGTTCATATCAATGAAAAGTCGATTCCAAATGACACCAGCAATTTGGCGCATGTCTTCAAAATCATATGCTTCGCGTTCAAGAAGTGAAGCAATAGTTAGAGCATCTTTGAGGGGCACCACACGTTCAATATCGCTTCCGTAGCGTGAGAGAATTTCTCCCTCGAAGCGGTCAAGGATGAGGGGTACGACCTCCTCTGGCGTAGCACCACGTGCGACAACATAGGTTGTGGGGTAAAACTTCCCCTCAGGAATCATTGGGGTTGAGCTTACAATAAGATTTATAAATGTCGTACGGGTTGTTTTGTCCCAACCGAGAATTTTCCCAAAGTTCAGGGCCACCTGCTCTTTTCGCTCACCGGACTGAATGACGAGCATGCGGCTCGTTGGCGAAGCGAGATTTTGATACCAGCCAGAGAGGGCAAGTTTCGCGATTGCTTTATGGAGCCATGTGGTGTGTGCACCACCACTACCATTTTTTGAAGCGATTTGTTCAATAAAATACGTATCAACATTTGCATTCTCAGTAATTTCTTTTCGTGCAGGATTGACTCCGAGGGGAAAGGGAATAGGTCGGTCATTTTTTGTAGCAACCTCTTCAGATTGTTCTGCGGTTGGTGTTTGAAATGCAAACTCACTGGTACGTAATGCAAAAAACCCCACATTGAGTACGAGTAGGAGAACAGCAAATGTTGATACAAGGACGTAAAGCCCGGTTCTCTTCTTTTTAGAAATTATATTCGAAGACAAACGTTGTGGCATAACGAAATGATTATCGCATATTTTATAGTATTCATCAGGTCTCTGTGGTATAAGTAATTACAGTTGTTCTAACTGAGTGAGGATAGAAAATGAGCGAGCAGAAATTGTATGCGCCGCCCCTCGATGTACATCGAGGACTTTGCGCAAGTTGTAATCAATGGTTCGAACTGAAGGGATGGCCGTATAGCGCTTCTCCAAAGATCCCAACACATCGTCATGCAAACACTGCACTTGCTGCACGTCGGTGCGATTGCCCCGGAAGTGGTTGCATGCCTTCCGAAATGCGTTTGGCGGGACAGTGACGAGCTCGATGATCATAACCCCGCGAGCCTACGGCTCGCGGGGCATTTCATACTATTTTAGTTGCAGGCACACTAAAACCCTATATGATTAAACGATTGTGAAATCAAGCTCAAAAAAATCAACTTCTTGGGGCTCTGAAGCCGACTGGTACGCCGACCATCTCGCCGAGAGTGACACGTACCACGCGAAAGTCATCATGCCGAATGTTGAGCGTATTGTTGCCCCCAGTACGGGTCTCAAAGTACTTGAGATTGGGTGTGGGGAAGGATTTATCGCTCGAGTTCTCAGTCATGCGGGCGCTTCGGTCACTGCCTGTGACATCTCACCCGAGCTCATAGAAATTGGAAAGCAAAAGGGTGGTGGTATCGACTACCGTGTTTCAAAAGCTGAAGACCTGAGTTGGGTAGCACCACATTCGTATGATGCCGTGCTCGCGGTTCTCACACTTCAAAATATGGAGCGAATCGAAGAAGTGTTTGCAGGAGTCGCAAAGGCGCTCAAAAAGGGTGGCAGATTCATTTTTGTACTTAATCATCCTGCATTTCGAATTCCAAAAGCGACCAGTTGGGGATACGATGAGAAAGAAAAAATTCAGTATCGTCGTGCAGATGCATACCTCTCTGCGCGACGCGAAACTATCGACATGCATCCAGGGCAGAAAGGAAAAAAGTCAGTGACCTATTCATTCCACCGCTCCCTTCAGGATTATATGAAAGCACTTCGGAGTGCTGACTTAGCAATCGTTCGTCTTGAGGAATGGATTTCGCATAGAGCGAGTGAACCGGGGCCACGTGCAAAGGCAGAGAACACGGCTCGAAAAGAATTCCCACTCTTTCTCATGGTGGAATGTGGGGTCATACCAAAGCGTAATTAGTTTATAATAATCTCCATGTATACCTTACTTACCGTATTCGCTATCGCACTCCTTTCGTTTGTCGGTGCCCTTGTATTTCGAAATATGCACCATGCGGAGAGTCGCTACCCATACGCGGTGCCGGTTGCAATTGGTATGTTTCTCGGCATTGTGTTTTTTGAACTCATTCCTGAAACACTTGAGGTTGGTGGTGAATTCGGCAGTTTCGCAATTGTGGGTGGATTTCTTGCATTCTACTTTCTTGCACACGCACTTAAAACGTATCACCATCACCACAGTGACGAGGATGACTGCGATTCATGTGAGCGTTCCAAGGCGAGCGCATCACTTTTGCTTATTGGCGACGCAATACATAATTTTGCAGACGGTATTGTGGTTGCAACAGCGTTTATTGTAAATCCGGCAGTTGGCTTTGCGACCGCTATTGCTATTGCATTTCACGAAATTCCACAAGAGATTGCTGAATTTGGCGTGCTTCTCAGTGCTGGGTACTCAAAGAAACGTGCTGCGCTTCTTAATTTTATTTCCGCACTCAGCATTGTCTTCGGTGCGCTCTTTACGATGTTTCTTGCAGAGCAGTTTGGAAGTTTTCTCTGGATACTCACGGGAATCGCAGCTGGGAATCTGCTCTACATTTCTGCGTCTGACCTACTTCCCGAAATGCACGGCGACCACACACCGACACGACATTTTCTCTTGTCATTCTTTGCACTCATATTTGGCATTGTGGTGATTGTCGGTATGGTTACGCTCTCACATGAGTTGTTTGGTGCACACTAAAACGAGAACGTGTTACGCAAGTGCTTTAAAGAGCGTGTAGACACCAAGAATAAGTGTTAGGAAGCCCACAAGCACCGTCATTTTTGAGGTGTTTACCCGAGCTACAAAAAGTGCAGAAAGCGGTGCTGAAATCACGGCGCCACCTACGAGAAATGGAAGTATGGGTGTAATGAGTTCTTTGCCCATTACCAGGTAGGTTATGACACCGGTTGCGCAGGCGGTCATCTCGGCAAAAGAGGTAATCGCAATAGCACTCCTCGTCTCTACCCCGGAGAGAAGTTGACCCGATGTTACGACGGGGCCATATCCGCCCCCGCTGATCCCTTTATTGAATGCTGCGATACCTCCGAGAAATGATATCTTTTTCCAGCTGAATGCAAACGACTTCTTTCGCTTAAGAAGGATAACAAGTCCAATAATCGTCACCATGACACCGATGTATATTTTGACCGTTTGAGCCGGAAGTGAAACCGAAGCGACAACGGCAATGACAGCACCAAGTACACTCGCAATAGCGAGTACTATTCCAACACGCAAATCTTGTGGTGTGCGGGTGAAGGCTTTGAAGAGTCCATCTTTCGTATGAATCTTACGGAGCGCATCGGGCATATAGAGACCGCTCGTGTCAGGAGCGAGATTCGCATTGCCCTGTCTGTGGTGGAAGAAGGATGCAAGGATACCGGTGAGAAGCTCAGAAATAAGAATGGCAGGGACAATATCGGCAGGCTCAAACCCAAGCGCGAGAAGGAGTGGTGTGAGCGAGGTCCCGTATCCCATACCGAGCGAGGAGTCCACAAACTCAAACGTAAATGAGAGGAGTAAAACGGTGAGACCTATTCCAAGTGTGATTTCTACCATGTGATATTAAAATTATGTTGCTATTTTCACATAGTAATAACTAAACTGCCATGCATAGAGTTTTGATAATTTGTGCGAATTCAGAAATGAGATAGAATGGGTATCCGCGATTAACTTTATTTATTACTCGGTAACAATAATTACTATGACAGACATAAACACACCAAAGCAGGTCCCACAGGTTGTCTTTAAGACACGTGTCCGTGATGAGAGCGTGGAAGGGCCAAATCCTTACCGTTGGCAGGATGTAACCACCGATGAGATTTTCAAGGGAAAGAAGATAGTGCTCTTTGCACTTCCCGGAGCATTCACACCAACCTGTTCATCATTTCAACTTCCAGGTTATGAAGCAAAGTATGATGAGCTTAAGGCACAGGGGGTTGATGAAGTAATTTGTCTCAGTGTGAACGATGCGTTTGTTATGTTCCAGTGGGGAAAGACACAAGAAGTTAAAAATGTTAAATTGCTCCCTGATGGTTCAGGAGAATTCACCAAGGGTATGGGGATGCTCGTGAAGAAAGACAATCTCGGATTCGG
>CAZQIF010000024.1:0-4607 GCA_964593375.1 uncultured Candidatus Saccharibacteria bacterium
ACCAATGCGGTGAACGTGTGGGACTTCGCGATGGTGAGTTTTAGTTGGGTGGAAGTTACCCCCGCGCCAGTATTCTCAATCTCAGTTACGAGTGATGGAGTTATCGAGTACGGAAGTGTTAATCTGAGTACTGCATCTACGACAGTTGGGGGAGATACACAGACCGTAGAGAATACGAGTGTCGTGCCAGCACATATCAACGTACGCTCATCAAACGCAATTGGTGGTACAAGCTGGCTTCTCGCATCAACAATTGGGAGTAATCAGTACACGCACGAGTTTTCAACCACAACGGGAGCAACATGGAAGACAATGCCAGACAGCTCTACCTACGTTGTTGCTGACCCACTCGTCACACCAACTGGTACGACTGATTTTGATTTTAGACTTACGATACCAACTGGTACGACTGATTTTGTTGAGAAATCAATCACCATTACTGTTCAGGCGGTCGCTCCATAGTAGTGGGAATTGTTGATAAGCGGGAAGTCCCACCAGTAATTATTTGCTACAATACACATGAAATTAATTAAACAATATGTACCATCTTAATGAACACCACTCCAACGGAGTAGCATCAACGGCCCGACATCAACTCTTTCTACTTGTAGCAAGTTTGCTGTCAATCGCGATTGTCTTTGGAGGATTCAATGCCCTTGCACAAGACACCGATACGGTGACTGCAACGGTGACGGCTACAAATCTCGCGGTCTCTGTTACTGATGGTTCTATTGCCTTTGGCTCGGTGGCACTCAATACCGCAACAACGACTGTTGGCACCGCGCAAACTCAGACAGTTTCGAATGATGGCTCAAATGCGGTTCTCAACGTCAAGTCAACCGATGCAACAAATGGTACATCGTGGACGCTTGGTACGAATCCAGGCTCAGATATATTTAAGCTCGAGGTATCAACAACGACTGGAGCAACATACGGCACACTTCAGGCTACTGATGTGTATCTCACTGCATCATCAACATTTGCTTCACTTACGAGTCAAAACGTCGATTTTCGCTTTACGACCCCAACTGTCTCTACCGACTTCGTCCAAAAGTCACTCACCATTACCGTACAGGTGACGACACCGTAAATTACCTATTTCGATGAAATATGGTATACCTATTTACATGCGATTAACCTCATATTCAGTAAGAACTCTCTTTGTCTTTGCGCTCGTTTCTTTTCTGTTTTTACTCTCATCACAAGAGATGTTTGCAAAGGTTGGTGTGGGGATGGGTGCCGGTGAAGTCCGTGTTACTGAATCCATAAAGCCGGGAGGAATTTACTCACTCCCGAGTCTTCGTGTGTTCAATACCGGTGATGAAACGACGACGTATGGAATGAATATTGCGTACCATCAAGATAATCCACAATTACGCCCTGGAAAGTCATGGTTTACCTTTACTCCCGCAACATTCACGATAGAACCAGGAGAAAGTCAGGAAGTTCAGATAACGATGTCAGTCCCGGTGAAAACAGATCCGGGAGAATATTTTGCATTTCTTGAAAGCGGACCAGTTGCAACGGGCGGTTCAGGCACCTCTGTTGGTGTAGCTGTTGCTACCAAGCTTTACTTTGATGTCGTACATGCAAATCTGTGGAGTGCGATGACCTATAGAGTTTCTACATTTCTCACGATGTATGCACCCTGGTCATGGATTGGTTTAGGGTTTGTAGTATTTGTTGCTGTTGCATTTATCTTTGTGCGATTCTTTTCTTTGGATATCTCATTACGGAAGAAGAAAACACAAGAGTAATTCTAATGGTTTCGAAATCTACCGTTTTTGTCTTTTCTATACTCATTCTGTGTGCTACTACTTTCCTTGGTTATTTTGTAGTGGGTTACGCTGCTGACATTAATGCAACCATAACCACGGGCTTATTCACTCCACTTAAGCCCCTCAATCTCGCCGTCTCTATCAGAGACAGTGGAGTCAATCTTTCATGGTCACCACCCTCGTCTAATGGTGGCTCGGCTATCATCGATTATGTAATTGAGTATAAGCTCACTTCCGGTGGTGTATGGACTGTTTATGCCGATGGTGTTTCAGCAAGTTCATCGGTTGTTGTAACGGGTCTTACCAATGATACTTCCTATGATTTTAGGGTTTCGGGAGTAAATGCGATTGGTCAAGGAGCACCATCATCACAGGTTAGTGCAACACCGGGTGCACCCGCTCAGGTACTCGTTACCGGCATGAGTGATGTGACCATTCCAACCATTAGTTCATCGGTAAGAATTACCAATGAGGGTGCGGTTGCGTATGAGTATCAATATACATGGTGTGTGACGAACTCTGATGTGAACCTATGTGGAGGAGGGAATGATGTTTTTAGTTCTACTGCCGCGAAGCTCATTCTCCCCGGAGAAAGCTGGGACACGAGCCTAAGTTCGACCGTATCAACTATTGGCAATTATTGGTTTCATGTCCAAGTCCAATTTGGTTCCGATTCTTCGTATGCAAGTCAGTCATTTACCGCACTCCGTGATTCGAGTAGTGGGGGCGGAGGAGGGGGAAGTAGTGGGTCAAGGAGCAAGACTCGGTCGTGCGTCGGCGGGGATATTAATCGTGACAATGCGGTTAACTTGGTCGACTTTTCAATTCTTCTCATGTCATTTAACCAACCTGCACCGTTCCCTAACTCGTGCGTCGACATTAACCGTGATGAAAAAGTAAACGTCGTTGATTTTTCTATTCTGCTTACGCAATGGGGGAAGAAGCCGATTCCGTATAAATAAATCGTATGATACTCAAATACCTCCCACATCTTTATAAAATCTGTCTGATTATGTTGCTTTGCTCAGCAGAGCTCGCTTTTGCTGCGCAGGTAACATTTGAGGTCGTTCCCGCCACGGTACAGGGAGACACCGCAACTATTATTGAAGTGCGTATGGACGCGAAGGGGATACCCATAAATGCGGTTGAGGGAACTGTTGGGTTGTTTGGAACAGGACTTGAATCGATTTCCTCAATTATTGTTGAAACGGGTGGTTCTGCACTTTCGCTTTGGCCGACTACGCCAATGTACTCAAAAGAGGAGAAGGTAATTCGATTTACCGGAGGAACAACAGAGCCGTTTTCCGGAGAGGGATTACTGTTTCGAATGAGGGTCTTCTCAAAAAAGTCTGGGGAAATTACCGCGTCGTGGCTCGGGGGAGGAGCATATCAAAGTGATGGACGTGGTACATCAGAAAGCATTTCTTCTCGTTCACTCACCGTGTCACTTTCACAAAATGAACCAAACCAAATTAATGCTGCGTCACTTGATTCAACACCACCACGTTTCGAGGATGTTGAGGTCTCACAAGATCAAGATGCATATGACGGAAAGTATTTCTTAAGCTTTAATGCCGTTGATGACATTTCTGGGGTCGCTCGGTATGAAGTTGTGGAAGGTCAAATTACAACCGAAGTGAGTAACGGTGTGTATGTGTTGCGTGACCAAGAGCGAAAGACGAAGATTGTGGTAATTGCATATGACCATGCGGGAAATAGTACATCCACGAAAGTTCCTGCACGCTACGATACGCTCTATATTGCAGGAGGGGTAGTAGCTGTGCTCCTGCTTATGCTTCTTGGAGCTTTCTTTGTGCGAAGGAGGTATTTGAAACGATAACTAAAAACACCCAGTATGGAACTGGGTGTTTTCAGTTGGTGCGCCGAATTGGAGATGGTTCGAACCTGTTGCATGGCCTAGATTTGAGTCTGGTATACTTTATGTGAAATATTTATGAAAAATCAAACTGAGTTCTCACGTCAACTTATAAAGGGAAAGATTGCCGAACATATATTTGAGCAGATGCTGAGAGAGGCAGGGTGCTTTACAGTTCTCGCCTTTGGTTATGAGAATATCCTTCCAGAACTCATGCACCAACAACAAGGAATGAAGGTAGCTCAGACTATGGAAGTGATTCGACGAGCGCCAGACTTTGCTGTTATTAACAATAAGACCCATGATGTACATCTCATTGAAGTGAAATATCGACAGAAGTTAAAACCTTCTGAGATACTCACACTCACGAGTCGTATGTATGAGTCATGGAAACCGTCGTACTTGTTCCTTGCGACACCTGAAGGATTCTACTTTGGAAAAGTAAGCGATATCGTAGAGAGTGAAGGAAAAATAAAACCACTTTCACATTCTCAAATTAGCCTTGCATTGCAAGATAAGTACCGGAAATTGCTCAATGAATTTATTGATTGAAGCAGACTTGTAACTAATAGTGTCAATTCGTATTCGTTAAGCTAGAGGTGGTTTAAACACCCTGATTCGTGGCATGCAGAACACCTTACCAGTGAAGGTTAATTTTGGTATCATTACGTGAGCTATGAACATAATTGGAGAAATTGTAGGTGGTTATAAAATACTTGAATTCATCAACGATGGAGGTTTCGGTGCTGTATATAAGGCAGAAAAAGATGGAAATATTTATGCAATTAAGTTGTTCAAAGAGGCGTATGTCTTAAAAGAGTATCGAAAAGGTGATGATAATCGTATTCAGCGTGAGATTGATGTGATAAAAAGTGCAAAGCATAGAAATCTCATAAGTTATGTTGAAAATTTCATTGAAGTAATTGATGGATCAAACCATCACTTTCTAGTAA
>CAZQIF010000024.1:4617-9874 GCA_964593375.1 uncultured Candidatus Saccharibacteria bacterium
GAGTATATTGATGGCAGTGATCTTCGAAAAGTACTTGATACGAAGACTCTTTCTGAGGACGAGGCGCTAAAGATATTTTACCCTCTCTTGGATGCAATAGAGTCATTGCATAATACTCAAACTTCCGAAAATACTGTGGGTATTCTCCATAGGGATCTAAAACCTGAGAACATACTCATCTCATCTAACGGTGAAGTTAAAGTTGGAGATTTTGGTCTTTCAAAAATCATTGACTTCACATCTTTGACAAGTACGGGTGATGTTTTTGGGACGGGTCCCTACATGTCACCAGAACAAATCACTGATAGTAAACACATAGACAAGCGATCAGATTTGTACACTCTCGGTGTTGTGTTGTATGAGATGCTAACAGGAAGTTTCCCTTACGATTTTCAATCAAATCCTGAATTGATTGATAAGGTTAAAAACGAACCCGCAACTCCACCTCGAAGGAAAGTATCCACAATAAGTAACCCTCTCGAGAATATAATTTTAAAATTACTTGAAAAAAATCCATATGAAAGATTTCGTGGTGTGCAGGAACTCAGAGACTCTTTGAGTAAAAAAGACATTCTTATAAATGAGAAAAAATATAATTTAACACCACGTTTTGTTCTTCGCCTATATGATGATAAGGCAACCCTCGGTGATTTTTCAAAAGAAATTGATGGACAGTACTTTGTAGAATTTCCTGCAAACCTAAGTAACCATCAAAAAGGTCTGCTGTCTTTAATCAGAAGCAATGACTCTATTATTAAAATAATTGATCCTGCAACAATGCGACTTGCGTACGATACCTATGCAGATAACGAAGGTTTGAAAGCTCTCCCATATGCACGTTCTGATTTTCAGCCAATCACCGTAGATTATCTAAGAGATTATAAATCACAAAAGGAATACGTAAAAAAAGTAATTGACACAGAGCTGTCACTTGGCGCTGACATTTTATTGGCTCCTTTCCACTACACCCACAATAGTAGTGTGGTTCTGACAACTACAAATCCATATGCAGAATGGTTTGACCTTGATGTAAAACTCCTAAAAGAATCAATAGACTATAAGAATACTTTATCGGCAGGAAAGGATAAAGATATCTATGCTGGAATTTGTGTTCATCAAAGTTCGATAAATAACGATAGGGAGCGAAAGAATATCTTGAATACTTTCTCAATTTTTAACTGTGATGGATATCTTGTATATGTGGATTGCATAGATGAAGAAATTTCAAGGGCAACCCTTTTCAATTATGTAACCCTCTTAAAGGAATTACAGAAAAATACTGGTAAACCAGTAATTGCAGGTCGTGTTAATGGTTTAGGTTTAGGATTACTATGTTTCGGTGTTGCAGGCTACAGTTCGGGGGCAGCACGATTTGATACCTTTTCTGAAGATCTCTATAAAGAATCTGGTCCTGCCTACAACATGTATGAAAAGTACTACTATCCTCAACTTATGAAGACGATGGCAATTTCAAAGAAAGATCCAGCTCGGTATTCACTTATAACTGAAAAACTCGGTGTCTGTGATTGTAAATACTGCAATGGAAAGAGTGCCGAACAAATCCTCCAGTCAGCCAATACCAAGTTACATTTTTTAGAATGCATGAAAAAAGAGGTACAGACAGTTGCAAAATTAAATGAAGAAGAGCGTAAGAAATATTTTTTACAAAGAATTGATGAGGCTGTAAATAGCTATTCACTTCTAGTACCTGAGGTGTTTAAACCATCCGATTATGCATACCTGAATGCTTGGAAGGACGTCTTCTTGCAGATACAATAGAAGTAATGATGTTTAAACTCGAAAGAGAAATGATACCTGTTTTGAGGCGTGATTTGTCAAAGTTCTTTGGTGATGTTCACTTGTCTGAAGAATTTGTAAGTGGTATCGGAAGACCCGATATTGTACTAGGTCGAATAGTTAAGGATATAAATAGATCAAAGGCGTTACCCAATTATCAGGTAATCGAGCTTCTCATCAAGTACTTTAATCAAAAAAATAGAGTTGTGCATATTGATAGAATTTTAGGACTAGCAATTTCACCTAAAAAAAAGATGCTTACGATTCTCGATTCTCTAGTTGATCTTGGTTTTATAGAAAGAAGAGGTGAAAAAAGTTTCATTATAAAAAATAAGTATGCTCCATTAGTGGATAATTTCGTTTCTATTGAAGCTAAGTTGAGTGATTGGAAAGGTGGTCTTTACCAAGCTCTCCGCTATAAGACTTTTTCTGATAGTGCATACTTAGCAATATCTGAAGATTATCTGGCAAAGGTAGATCAGGACCTCTTGAAGCAATATGGGGTAGGACTGATATCCGTATCGCCATCGAACGCTAGACTTATCCTAAAAGCAAAAAAGGATCGACCTAAAAACACCATTTCCCATCATTATTTGACTGAAGAATTTTGTCTTTCTAAGGGTTACGGAAGTATCTTGCATTGTTGACATATTCGTATATTCGAAGAAAAGCTACAGGGAGGTAGTTTTTTGAGAGATATATAACGTAACTGCGTATGCATTTGTTTGGGGCATTTTTTTGATTCATTTTTTCATTAATAAATGAATGTTGTACAGTTACACTAAAGAGTGCCATACTATAAGGACAATATAGTCACCTAACCCGACGGACCTTCCGGCGGTATGGTGCGAATATCGTGAGACACGAACAGTATAGAGAACCCTTCATCAGGGTCACTGTTCGTGCCATTTCTGGGAAACTGGAGATGTGGACTTCGGTCCTACTGGTGAGGGGCTTTGTGTTTTTATACAAAACCCGAGAGAGTAATTTTTTAATAATATGCAAAACTCTAAAGGTTTCATTTCAATCCTCGCACTTGCTTTTATCGGACTCGCTTTAATAGCTACTGGTGGTGGTGCTTACGCAGTTTATAAGGTCAACGAGTTGAAGAAGGAAAATATTCGAGTAACTACAGAATTGACAGACCAAAGGGATTCCTCAGTCACCACATCAACGACCACCGTCACTCTAGAAGAAGTACCTACTAGCTCAAGCACTGATAATTCAGGTTCAGGTAAGGTGCTAGATAGCTCAATACCAGTCGAAAAGGAAACACCGGCTCCACCTTCCGATAAAATGACTTTTCAAGAATATCTTCAGCAAAAAGGTATAACCCCAACACAACAGACTTCCCAAGAGCCGGTAACAGCACCAGAAAATTACGCTTTTGCAGTAACTCAATATTACGATTCACAGTTGGTGTTACTTACTGGATGGGAGAAGCAGTCAACGATTCTTTTAGATGACATTAACGACTACATAAGTACCAATGAAGGACAGCTTTCTCAAGCAAAAAAGACTTTGGGTTCAGGCGATCCTTTGGTGGGTATCTATACGGCTGATTTAACAATTGCAAAAAAATATCAGGCAATAGCTTCATTTATGGAGGACAATCTTAAAGCGTTTATTGCTCAGACTGAAAGCTTTCGACAGCAGTCACTTACAAGCTTTTTTACCAAAGAGTTAGCTATTTTTGAAGGAGAAACAATGGACCCTGTCTTTTCCTCTAGCTTGGATCAGTATAAACAAATGACCAACGACATTGATAGCGGGTTCACTAAACATCAAGAGCTAGTCTTGGCAGCCATCTCTGCATATCAAAAAGCACTTAAGCAAAGTTATGCCGATGCACGGGAAACTCAGGACCAGATAGATACGATGATTGTAGAAATTAAGGATACGAGAACTGTTCCAACGTATTCTAACTACCAGACTCCAAAATACTTACCAAGTTATCGTACAACGAACTGCCAAGCGTCGCTGACTGGTATTTCTTGTGAGTCTTACTCATTGCCTTTCTAAAGTTTATTTATATGAATATCATCCTAATTTCAACCTTACTAGCCTCCGCCGGTGGTTTTATTGCTCTGAGTTACAGAGGATTTGCTGATATGCAAGGATGGCCAGTCGGAAGACTTTTTAAAAGTTCAGTATTTGTCGGTTTTGGTCTGCTATCAATAATTGGGAGCGTATGGGGTGCAATTGAAGCCATGTCAGTACTTACGGGAATCGGTGTGTTTGTGGGTGGATTCGTCATTGCTTTTGTATCGAGCTTCTTTCTGAAGAGTTTCGCTCAGTGGATGGCAATAATGTTTCTAATAGTTTCATTTATTTTACAATTTTTTATTTAAATTATGTGGTTAGCAATTGTCATTGTTGGATTAATTTTTGGACTATTTGCATTTAGTCAGATCGTTTACCCTCTAGTTACTGCTTGGCCGAGAGCAATACGATTAGAGAAGGAAGGAAAGCTTAAAAAGCCTATTCCCGTAGCAACCTTTGTAATTGCGCCGATCATTTGGAGCATCTTGTTGATGGGTTCAATTTGGTGGGTGAACAGTAGTTTTACAGAATACTCAGACCTTTACTACAAAGTTCTCGGATTCATTTTTGTTGTCGTTTTAGTTCAAATTCCAAAACAGAACCGAAATCTTGAGGCTGATTTTAAGGATTCTTGGGGGCAGTACCTCAAGGAAGAGTAGATTTATGTCACTCACCTCGAAAATAATTGTTGCACTTGTTTTTCTCTTTGCGTTTGTAGCATTTATGGGGTGGATACCTAGTGACCCACCTGAGGGAGAGTACACTGAGTTTGAAGCTGGACTACGGTAATATGAAAAGAATGCAAATTTATGGACAATGAAAATGAAAATTCTGGAGAGGGGAAAAGTTGGTATGAAACTATGCCATCGATAGCAGCCTTGATGGTTCCAGTTGGTCACACAGAATCTGGTGAAACATTTTATGTAAATCTTCATGAAGAATACCACTTTTTAGTTGGTGGTTCGTCTGGATCTGGAAAATCAAATCTACTCCATCTCATAATTAAGCATCTCGTAAAAAATAGAACCCCACACGAACTAAAGCTGATACTTATTGATCCGAAATGTGTTGAGTTTTTTGCATACAAGGATCTACCGCACTTGCTTACTCCATTGATCCAACGCGACATGGATGAGGCATTATCTGCGCTCACCAATATAGTTACAGAGATTGAGCGTAGAAAGTCCAGTACTTTTAGTGTCGGAGGAATGAGCGACCCTGACATTGTGGTTATCATTGATGAGTTTGCGGATGTGATGCGAAGACTGCCATCCAAAAACATAGAGGATACGGTAGTAAAGATTGTAGAAAAGGGTATACGGCTTGGCATTCATTTTATTGCAGCTACATCAAATCCAGCTGATGATGTCTTTACACAAAGGATTAGAGACGCAATATCTGCCCGTATCGCGGGACA
>CAZQIF010000025.1:0-7362 GCA_964593375.1 uncultured Candidatus Saccharibacteria bacterium
TTAAAAAACAACAGTTTCAAACTGTTGTTTTTTAATTTAAGACACAAACTACTTTGTGTCTGTGCCGAACTGCGAGCCGGAGACATGTTTTTGCTCAATTCTCGAGCAAAAGCAGTCGAGGCGGGGTCGCGCATGCTTATGAGCGAAGCGAATTAGCAAAGCGTGACCAGTGAGAAAGGGGCTTTAATTTTGTAAGGTGGAAGAAAGAGACCGAGGATTGAACTCGGCACCTCCACGTTACGAATGTGGCGCTCTACCAACTGAGCTATCTCGGCGGTCGCTCAATCCTAATACACAAAGGGTTTGTTTTCAATCAATTATTTGGTATTCTTCTTGGGCGCAATAACCAAATTGTGAAAATCATAGAAGGCCGTCATAGCTCAGTTGGTAGAGCGTCGCCATGGTAAGGCGAAGGTCCTCAGTTCAATCCTGAGTGACGGCTCCAAATTAATACTGGTGCGCTCGTGGGGCGCACCAGTATTATTTTTGCTATACTCACTCTATGGCCACAAAGGAAGAGATAGAATCACGTATTAAGGAAATTGAGGAGGCGATGCTTCGACCTGATTTTTGGAATGATTCTCAGAAAGCGCAGGGAATGTATAAGGAACTTGAATCACTGAAGGATGCGGTGCAAGGGCGAGGAAAGTATGATCGCTGTAACGCGGTTCTCACCATTGTTGCAGGTGCAGGAGGAGATGATGCAGAAGACTTTGCGCGTATGCTCGTAGAGATGTATCAGAAATATGCCGAAGGGCGAAACTGGGGAGTGACGATTCTTGATTCAAATGCAAATGAGCAAAATGGCTACCGTAATATTGTTTTTGAAATTGGTGGAAAGGATGCATACGGAACTTTAAAACTTGAGTCAGGCGTTCATCGGCTTGTGCGTATGTCGCCCTTTAATGCGAACGGAAAACGACAGACTTCGTTCACTCTTGTGGAAGTATCCCCGCGTATTGACGATATGAGCGAGGTTGCGCTTGATGAGTCGGAAATTGAAATTACCTATGCAAAGGCAGGCGGAGCGGGCGGACAAAACGTCAACAAACGCGAGACTGCAGTGAGGGCGACGCATACGCCAACAAATATCTCTGTCCATGTATCCTCTGAACGTAGTCAGGCACAAAATAAAGACAAAGCGCTCGCACTCCTTGCGGGAAAAGTGTACGCCTTTAAAGAAGATCAGCATAAGCGCGAGCTCAAAGGCCTTTCCATTGAAAAGACCGTTAAAATCGAATGGGGGAGCCAAATTCGTTCCTATGTGCTCCATCCGTATCAGCTTGTAAAAGACCACCGCACTGATGTTGAAGTGCGTGATATCCAGAAGATTTTAAATGGCGACATTCAGGTATTTCTAGACGCAGAGAACAGCATAGAGTAGAATGGAGAAATCGTTTTGGAAAAACTATGATTTACTTTGATAATGTCTCAAAAATATACAATGGTGGTCAATCCATTGCACTTCAAGAGGTAACATTTCAAGTAGCACCGGGCGAGTTCGTATCTATTGTGGGTCACTCTGGAGCAGGGAAGACGACGCTTCTCAAAATGCTCATTGCGGAAGATCGGCCAACACATGGTCAGGTCTTTTTTGAATCACTCGATATTCACTCAATTCCAAAGAGCTCACTACCGCGCTACCGAAGAAAGATTGGTACGGTCTTCCAGGATTTTAAACTCCTTTCCAACAAAACCGCTTACGAGAATATTGCCTTTGCAATGGAGGCAAACGGTCGCTCTGATGAAGAAATTGCAGAAAATGTTCCGCAAGCCCTTGAGCTCGTTGATTTGGGTAACAAGGTTTGGAATTTCCCTCATGAGCTTTCGGGAGGGGAGAAACAGCGTGTCGCTATCGCGCGCGCAATTGTGAACCAGCCCGATATCATCATCGCCGACGAGCCGACGGGAAACCTCGACCCTATTGCGACCTACGAAGTGGTCCAAATCCTCAAGAAAATCAACGATTTGGGCACAACCGTCATTATGACGACTCATAATAAGGGTGTTATTGACGCACTTGAACGCCGAGTAATTACCATGGATGAAGGTCGAATAGTGAGGGATGACGCCGAGGGCAAATATGTTTTATAGTTTGTTATGAGTGGAACGAATTACAAACTATTAAACCCAGCCCCACTTTCCAATGATAGGGATTTTTCCAAAAATGGTATACTAAACAGTATGCTGTTGTTTGAGGTAATAAGTGATCAAAAAAGTGGGGCGGGTGGAAGATTTTCTAAGTTCACTGTGTTCACTAATAAAAACTAATCATGCTTACCAGTATCAAACGAATCATTCGCTCAGGCTTCATTGGTTTTTGGCGCAATGCGTTTGTCTCCCTCTCAGCAATCTTTGTGATGACGGTCACACTCACCGTCATCGGTGGTGTTATGCTCCTCAGTGAACTTCTTGATGTTTCACTCGCACAGATTCAGGAGAAAGTTGATATTAACGTGTACTTCGTGACTTCTGCGAATGAAGAAAGTATTTTAAAACTCAAGAGCTCAATCGAATTACTTCCTGGCGTGCTCGAAGTCATCTACACCAATCGTGCCGATGCCCTTTCGCAATTTCGCGCTCGTCATCAAAACGATGCGCTCACGATTCAGGCACTTGAAGAACTCGACGATAACCCGCTTGGCGCTTCACTCTCGATTCGTGCAAAGGAAACTTCACAGTACGAGAGCGTTTCGACGTTCCTCGAAGAGCAGCGAAGTATCGAAGACCCCGAAAATCCACTCATTGACCGCGTCAACTTTTCACAAAACAAAGAGGCAATCGACAAACTCACGAAGATCATTGATGCTGTTGAGCGTTCGAGCTACATCGCGATGATTGTACTCATTGCATCCTCGGTCCTTATTACCTTCAATACCATTCGTCTTGCGATATACACGACACGAGAAGAAATTAGCATTATGCGACTCGTTGGTGCAGGAAACATGTTTATTCGGGGACCATTTATGCTTCACGGCATGATGTACGGACTCATTTCGGGTGTGCTCACGCTTCTCATTCTGTATCCGGTCGTGGTATGGCTTGGGCCCGTTACCGAGAGCTTCTTCATGCTCAACATCTTTGTATACTTCGTTTCTAATTTCGCCTTCTTCTTCGGAGTGCTCGTTGGTTCAGGAATAGTGCTTGGACTTATTTCAAGCACACTTGCAGTTGCTCGGTATTTGCGCGTATAGGCATG
The DNA here is from genome assembly GCA_964593375.1 of uncultured Candidatus Saccharibacteria bacterium. Taxonomy (GTDB): domain Bacteria; phylum Patescibacteriota; class Minisyncoccia; order Phycocordibacterales; family UBA918; genus Damh-18. The sequence goes on from CAZQIF010000025.1 coordinate 3,200, forward strand.
GCACAAAAAATCAAGAAAACACCAGAAAAGAAAAAAGTTAGGAAATACATTTTTGTCGTCGGTGGGGTGATGAGCGGGGTCGGGAAGGGAATTGCTTCTTCTTCGATTGCGATGCTCCTAGAGGCGCGCGGACTCACCGTCACCTCAATCAAAATCGATCCATACATCAACGTTGATGCAGGTACCATGAACCCCACTGAACACGGTGAGGTGTTTGTGCTTGAAAATGGTCTCGAGACTGACCAAGACATGGGAAACTACGAGCGCTTCCTGAACAAAGATATCCCCGGCATTAACTACATGACGACCGGAAGCGTTTACCAAGACGTTATTCGCAAAGAGCGTAATCTTGAATACGGAGGTCACAATGTTGAAGTGGTCCCACACATTCCGGAGGAAGTTATCAAACGCATCAAGAAAGCAGGTGATGTCGCCGATGCTGATGTGGTGACGATTGAAATTGGTGGCACGGTAGGTGAGTACCAAAATATTCTATTCCTTGAGGCGGTCCGCATGATGAAAACGGAGGTTCCCGATGATATTGCAGTGGTGATGGTGAGCTATCTCCCGGTACCAAGCAGTATTGGCGAAATGAAGACAAAGCCAACGCAGACCGCGGCACGTATTTTAAACAGCGCTGGGGTATTTGCGGATTTCATTCTCGCGCGCGCACCGGTACCCGTTGATAAAAAGCGCAAAGAAAAGATTGCACGATTTTGTAACGTTAAGACAGAGCATGTCATCTCAGCACCCGATGTAAAAAGCGTATATGACATTCCACTCAATTTTGAAAAGGACGACCTCTCACTTCGTATTTGTGAACTCCTTGGTATCACAAAAATAAAGCCGGTAAATCTCCTTGCGTGGAAAAACTTTGTAAAACGCTCAAAAAACGGCAAGGACACGGTCAAAATAGCGGTAGTGGGTAAATACTTCAGTTCGGGCGATTTCATCCTCTCAGACGTCTATATTTCGGTCCTAGAGGCTATTAAGTATTCAGCGTATGCGCTTCATCTAAAGCCGGAGATTCATTACCTCGGAGCTGTAGAATTTGAAGACAAGAAGAAGCTCAAAAAGCTCGCTAACTTCGACGGTGTGCTTATTCCAGGCGGGTTTGGCTCAACCGGTATTCCGGGGAAACTCGCGGTTATTAAGTACGTTCGTGAGCACAAGATTCCATACTTCGGACTCTGTTACGGTATGCAACTCATGGTGGTTGAATACGCGCGCAACGTACTTCGCTTCAAAGATGCGCACACGGCAGAAATTGATCCCGCATCAAAACATCTCGTGATTGATATCATGCCCGACCAAAAAGAAAAGATTGCAAAGAGTGATATGGGAGGCACGATGCGACTTGGCGAATATCCAGCACTGCTCGGAAAGGGAACCGTTGCTGCGCGTGCGTATGGCCAGGCAGTAAAGAAAGCAGAAGTACATGAAATCAGTGAGCGTCATCGTCACCGCTACGAGGTGAACCCTGAATTTGTTGATGCACTCAAAGCAAAAGGACTTGTATTTTCAGGGACATCACCAGACGCACGGCTTATGGAAATTGCCGAGCTTCCGCACGACGTGCACCCATTCTTCCTCGGTACACAGTTTCATCCCGAGTTTCATGCGCGTCCACTTTCTCCGCATCCTCTATTTACTGCCTTTATCAAAGCTGCCTACGAATCTAAGCAATAGATTACGTCCAAAAACCCCATCTACTGCGTTGTGTTCGCCACTCGAACATTCATCGTATGTCTAATACGTCTCATGTTTTCGTGGCTCCACGCCTTGTATATGGGGTTTTTGAAACATAATCTTTCCATGGCTTCATGTACCTTTTTGCCTTGTGCGCGTTTAAGCAGTAATTATTAAACAATTTTATCGCTTAGTGATGGACATGTAGTATACTAATCGCTAAATACTAATAGCTAACAAACTAAATTTCATGCACCAAGGAAACTGGACCTGTAGTGGCTGTAACGGAGCAATTACTGAATTACCATTTGAACCACGTCGAACCGATGGGCTCCTCTGTCGCGAATGTCATCAGAAATCAAAAGGGAATTCAGCACCACGACCAGCGAGCAACGGCGACAAGCCCCGATTTTCAGGCGACTGGAAGTGCAGTGGATGTGGTACTGCAATTACCTCACTTCCGTTTGAACCACGTGATACTACAAATTTAAAGTGTATTGACTGTTTCAAGAAAAGTAAGGGGATGTAACAGTATGTCGCGAAGGATTGTTAAAAAGATACTTCCCGAATACTTTGATCTCATTGCGTCTGGAAAGAAAAAGTACGAATTTCGTGTAGCTGACTTTGACGTAGAGGAAGGAGACATCCTTTTACTTGAAGAATGGGATAGTTCCAATCCAGAGACACGAAAGCAGACTGGGAGAGTAATTGAGAAAAAGGTCTCATACCTAAAAAAGTTCAAACTCGACGAGTTAAATAAGCTCGAGGATATTGAAAAACATGGTTTTTATATCCTGCAAATCGAGTAGAGAAGCTTGAAAAAATGTGATATGGTATAAATCGCGCGAAAGCGCGATTTTAACTATTGCCGATTCATCTAATGGTAGGATGCTTCCCTCTGGAGGAAGTCATTGGGGCTTGAAAAGTCTGGGAGACTTTTCAAGAAGGTTGCCAGATAGTTTATGAGCGCATGCGAAATAAAGTATCGACAACCTGAACAGATTCTGTAAGAATCGAGTCCAGACGAGAACCTGAGTACAATTAAATAACACATTGCCAGTTCATCTAATGGTAGGATGCTTCCCTCTGGAGGAAGTCATTGGGGTTCGAGTCCCTGACTGGCAGCTCACATAGAAAAGACCGGTTTCATACCGGTTTTTTCTGTGTGCAAGCGGACCCAGTCAGGGACTCGAACGGTTTGCGATGTGAGTCTCTCTCAAAAAGAGACGAACCAGCAACCCGCGGGCAGGTAACTCTTGTGAACGCAGTGAACTAGAGTTGGACGCCGAGTCCCTGCGAGCCATAAAATCAAAATTAATATACAATAAGGGTTATGACACGATTAATTTCATTAAGTCCAAATAAGAACACTAAACGTCCGTATAAGTCCCCAAAACGCTTAGCGGCAAAAAAGATATTATTAGCAAAGAAGGCCGGTCGCAAAGGAAAAAAGTAGACCAAATAGAGTTGCTAGTTAAAGCGGTAAAGTTCTAACTCCACCCCAGACGGGCAACCGAAACTACACAACACAAAAAGCAAAAATATTGTCCCTGTCCCTATTTTCTATAGGGACATACCTTTGCCACATCCACGAAACGCATCTCCTTATGGATAATCGGTTTGAACCAACGCCACCGCTCCTCCTGCAGATTTTTTGCCACAGAGACACACATTCTTAAATGATAAAGAAAAGTGCCAAATGCGTGTGCACATTACCAGACAAATCATTGACAAACATGCCTTTCGTGTGATATAATTATCAAAGTAGCTCTCTTTGAAAGGAATTCACTGCTTGAGACGAGCTTTTTGCGCCTTTTATAGGGCTTAGAAAACTCGTCTCAACTGAGACAAGTCGTAATCTCGAGATCGTATGCTCAAATCCAGTCGCCTTCGAGATAATTTCAAAAAGGCTAACAGAAAAAGGAGCACATTATGAAAGCATGGACACAGGTTCCCGCTGGCGACATCAATGCCGCCAATCAACGTCTGTGGGTCGCGGTCGGTAACAACGCCGACGGAGTCGCAGCTCGCATCAACTCTGACCCTGCGTTCGTGGCGAACATCGCACGACTCATGGTCAGTGGCGTTTACAAGCCGTCAACGTCGCAGAAGCTCGCCCGCGAGATCATGGCCAAGAACTTCTTCGGAATCGAGGAGGCAATCAAACACTTCGGGGTTAACGCTACGAAACAACAACACGCCGATCTCGCCGAAGTTCCATTTAGCGAGGAAGTGCTGAAGTCCTGCAAGGACACGCACGTTCTCGTCGCCGTCTTCCCGCTGTCGATACTCGACATCCGTGGCATCACCAAGAAGCAGTCCGACCGGACCCTGTCCAACAACCAGAACTGGTATGACGAGCAGGTGTTCGCTAAGGACAAGGGCGAAGTCGGCTGGCAGTTGGTCCGCAAGGAGCCGATCGCCAACTCGACCTCGAAGACATGGAACGATCAGCAGGCACTCCTCTCGAAAGA
>CAZQIF010000026.1:0-5564 GCA_964593375.1 uncultured Candidatus Saccharibacteria bacterium
GCATGAATGGGTGGAGGAGTTTGAGGGATGTGATAAGGCATTCTTTAAGTACCTGTTGTCGCGCCGTTCGTGCTGCTACGTCGGTACTACTCAGGATTGGTTTTGAATCCTCGATAATTGTGTCAGCGAATTCATGCCAGACATAGTGATATACCTTTTCACTCGCGAGGTGATACTGAGACTTTTCGAAGTATCCTGTAATTTCTGCAACGACCTCATGTAGTCGATTCTGGATTACGGTGTCCGCAGACTCAAGTGGTGTAGATGCGTTCTCATTATAATCAAAGGTTGCATCAATCACATAGCGACTAATGTTCCACAGTTTGTTTGCAAACTTTTTGTATGCGTTAACCTTGTCTGGGTCGAGATTCATATCGGTCCCCGGTGCGTTGTTGACAATAAGTCCCATACGGAGTGCGTCGGTCCCGTATTTTTCTTGTACCTCGCTTGGCGCAATGACGTTACCTTTTGACTTACTCATTTTCTTCCCATGCTTATCGCGCACCATTCCGTGGAGGTATACTTTTTTGAATGGAACTTTTCCCGTACGATAGAGACCAAGCATAATCATGCGTGATACCCAGAAAAAGATAATATCTTTCCCCGTTTCCATAACTGAGGTTGGATAGAAATCTTGAAAATCCTTTTTGTCTGGGAATCCTGTCATTGCAAGAGGCCATTGCCCACTACTAAACCACGTATCAAATGTATCTGGATCTTGTACGACTAAACCACTACATTTTGTACATGCAGTAATCGTATTTTCAATATCCACCATGCCATGTCCACACTGTGTGCAGACCTTTGCGGGAATTGGAATACCCCACACAATTTGTCGCGAAATATTCCAGTCTTCAATTTTTTCCATCCAGTCTCTGAACACCCGCTCATCGCGATCAGTAACAAATGAAACCTCGCCAGTATCGCAGGCCTGGAGTGCTTTATCTGCAAGTGGCTTTGTCTTCACAAACCATTGTTCACGGACCTGTGGCTCTATCTCACGATCGCATTTATAACAACAGGGAACTGAGTGTTCGTACTGCTCATCAATGCTCACGAGCAAGCCTTTATCTTTAAGCTTTTCGACAATTTTTTCGCGTGCATCCTTGATGCTCATACCTGCAAACTCACCCGCTATCGGAAGTAATTTGCCACGCCAGTCAATAATTTGTTCGGAGTCAAGGTTGTGGCGTTTTGCAATATCAAAGTCTATAGCGGAATGCCATGGGGTAATCGTCATCACGCCAGTACCCATTTCTGGGTCACCCGCCTCATCTTTAATGACTGTTGCGGTGATTGGGCCGTTAATCCACTCAAGCTCAATTTGTTGCCCATGAGTGTACTCAGCATACCGAGTATCATCTGGATGCATGACTACATATTTATCTCCGAATTTAGTCTCAGGGCGGGCTGTTCCAATAACAAACGGTCCATACTTAAAATAGTAAAATCTATCCTTTCGCTCATCGTGGTTTGTTTCAAGATTTGAAAGTGATGTTTGATGTTTTGAACACCAATTTACGATTCGGGCACCTCGATAGAGGAGTCCATCATCTTCAAGTTTTTTAAAAGTCTCGTATACAATCTTAAGTACGCTTGCGTCGAGAGTGAAGAGTTCACGCGACCAATCACAGGAAGCGCCAAGTTCACGTATCTGATTTTCCATGAACGACTTACTACTGAGTGTAAAGTCCATGATTTCGTTATAGAGATCTCGAGGCTCCATCCCGAATCTTGAACGGCCCTCTTTCTCAAGTTTTTTCTCATACACGGTTTGGGTTTCAAAACCCGCATGGTCAGCACCAGGGAACCAGACCGCTTTTTTCCCGAGCATGCGGTTGTATCGCATCATGATGTCTTGAATTGTTACAAAGAGTGCATGACCCGCATGGAGGCTCCCATTTGCGTTTGGTGGAGGCATGATGATCGAAAATGACTCAGCATCCTCTTTCGTTACTCCTTTTTCCACGCATACATCAGGATTAAAAAAGCCCGATTCCTCCCACATCTGGTAGAGGGATGATTCAGTTTCTTTTGCGTCGTAGGGCTTCAAAAAAACCTCAGGAATATTTGGTTTTGGTGCGTCACTTTTAAGAGTAGTTTCTTCAAGCATAGTATAGGCGATAATAGCACGAAAGTAAGCCGTACAAAAGTCTAGAACACATCTCACATTGAATGGCGAACTATCGTGTTCAAAACACGAGCGAGAACGGTCGGCGCAAGACGAGGCATATACCAATATGACGAGTCTGAGCCGTTACCGGTCGTAGCCGTTGTTTTGACCACGAGAGAAGCCAAGCATACGATGTAAGGATATTATATATTATGCGGTTCAATGTGAGATGGGTTCCGTTCATCCATAAGTGAACGGTTTCCATCAGCTCTAATGCTATCGGTATTGTGGGGCATGAGTGCACTTTGTACGCGTGCATGACCTGCGAGCGCAATCATGATGCTGTTATCGGTTGAAAGTTTGATTTGCGGAACAAAAAGGGTGAGTGTTGGATAGTGCGTGACAAAGTGCTTCGAGAACGCATTTCGAATAAATTTATTTGCAGAAACACCACCACCAACAATAAACGTGTTCGCACGAAACATTTCAATTGCCCTTGATGATTTTTTAAGGAGTACAGCGGTTACCGCATCCTCAAATTCACGCGCCATTGCTGCTTTCTCATCGTGTGAAAGTCTTTTACCATCAATCGCATAGCGCACCGCAGTTTTGAGTCCTGAAAAAGAGAAGTCAAAATTGTCCGAATCAATCATGGGGCGGGGAAGGGGTGCAGGGGTAAACATATCTTTTTCGCGAGCGTATTCAGCAAGCTTACCAATCTCAGGACCACCAGGGTACGGAAGTTCGAGCATACGGGCAACTTTGTCGAACGCTTCTCCTACCGCATCATCCCGCGTCTGCCCAATGAGCTCGTATGTTGACCAATCTTTAAGAAGGACAAGTTCTGTGTGTCCACCTGAAATTAAAAGAGAGACGGCAGGGAATGATAAATCAGGAAGAATGGTCCCATTAAAAATCGAAGAGAGCACATGTCCTTCCATGTGATTGATAGAGACAACAGGGATATTCCAGATATGTGCGAGAGCGCGGGCAAAATTGATACCAACCCAGAGTGCCGGCTCAAGCCCAGGGCCACTCGTAACTGCAATGAGGTCTATCTTTGGGTGGTCATATTGACCGAGGAAAATAGTAAGGGCTTCGCTCAGGCCTGGTTCACGAATGAGGATTTCGGTAAGCTTTTCAATTTCTTCCTGTGAAAGCTCATGCATGTGGGGAATAAGGAGAAACGCATCACTGAGGGCCTTAGTGAGCATCGGGACGAGTGTGCGCGCGTGTTCACGCTTTGCAACCGCAGGAAACACACCACCAAACTCACGGTGGATATCGATTTGTGAGAAAAGGGCGTTACCGAGGATTTTGTATGAGGCATGCGGAAAACCACCTGTTGCCTCAACAACACTTACTGCGGTTTCATCACAGGAGGTTTCGATACTCAAAATGTTCATAACAGAACTTTACATTACAAAAGTCAATATCACCACCTCTCGCCCCGTGGGAGCTTTGCTCTCCGACCGGGGTCGTCACAGGAGGTTTCGATACTCAAAATGTTCATTAGTACTCCAACTATACAAAAACTTTGGCCATAAAGCTACGGATAGAAATAACACAAAAGCCGCCACCCGAAAGGATAGAGCTTTTGCTCTTTCTTCCGTGTAGCGACTTATTTGACCAGCCTCAGATACGATGGTCTTTCGCTCAGTCTCCTGAAGGACGGATACTGTACCGCCACGTCTCCCTGTGGGACGGCATTTTGGTGACCCTGTAGGGCATTTGAAGCGTCTGTGTACCACCAGTAGTAAAAAGCTGAGTTCGTCCCCAGCATGAGACCTACTATTTCAGGTCGGGGCATCATTTGGAAAAACAACGTCCACGGTAGGAACATCCAAGATTGAACCGTCATGTTCATCTGCATCTCCCATAAAGTGAGATTGACCTTCGTTACGATATGATAGTTTCTTATTAAAGTCAAAGTAATTTTAGTTTTCAACAAACGCTCACATTTCTGGCTATAAAAGCACTATAATCAGAGTATGCAGTCAAACCGTATGAGCTCACTATGAAATTCTTACTTCTTGGGCTTTCAGTTTTTTTCATCTCTTTCGCAACAACTATTGCTGTGTACACTTTGCCGTTCCCGAACGTATCGCTTGCACTCAAAAGCGCCGAACCCGACGTAAATATAGCTACACCCGTAGTTGTGGAAAATGTTGTCACACCTATTTCTGAGCCCGAGCCAGTCAGAGAACCCGCATACCGTCCCGAGTTACTCTCATGGTCGCTCGCAACCACTTCTGCGCCATGGCACCCGAGAGATTCTGCGACTGGTTTTGTGTTCAAAGACAGGATGTGGATTATGGGAGGTCTTAATGGTGAAGGTCTTGTTGATGTTAACGACGTCGTCCATTATTGGGACGCACGTCACTTCGATGATGTGTGGTCATCCCCTGATGGGGTGAATTGGAAGCAAGAAGTCGTGCATGCACCATGGTTACAACGTCGCTCAATGTCGGTTGTCGAATTTGGAGGGAGCTTATGGATGTTTGGGGGCTGGAGCCCGATTGCGGGATATGTAAACGATGTATGGAAATCTGAGGATGGCATTAGGTGGAAACAGGTTCTGGAGAGTGCTCCCTGGCCAGCACGAGAAGGGCAAACCGCAGAAGTATTTCAAGGAAAAATCTGGATGATGGGTGGTGTTAATTACGATGAGCGGAGTGTGAAGAACGACGTCTGGTATTCAGAGGATGGCATGACATGGCTACAGGCAACCGCCACCATTCCATGGGGCGCACGGTGGGACCATGCGACTGCAGTTTTTAATAACAAAATATTTCTCTCCGCAGGTATGAGTTTATCAAAGGAGACGTTTCGTGATGTGTGGTCAACAACAGATGGTATGAATTGGGAACTGGTAACGAATATTCCGCCATGGCAATCACGACAAGGGCATTCACTCGTGGTGTTCAATAATTTGCTTTGGACAATTGGGAGACTGAATGATGGTGAGGCAGGTGGTGTGAATGATGTCTGGTATTCAGAGGATGGGGCGGTGTGGGATAAGACGGTCACTGACCCACTGTGGGCAGGGAGGGAAGATCATACCGCTCTCGTGTTCAAAAACCATTTGTATGTGTATGGAGGCATGAGTCCAAATTGGAAATGGCAAAATGATGTCTGGGTGGGGGAGTAGGGAATGTGGGACTTGTCCTCACGATCACTAAAATAAGACTTGGCGTCCGCTAGTAATTCGCTGACGCTCATAAGACGCGCGATATAGGACTTGTCCTGACGATTACTAATTCGCTGACGCTCATAAGTATCGCGGGACAGGGCTCACTTGTTTTTGCATTAGGAATAGCAAAAACATAGTTCCGCCCTTCAAGTCCTGACGCACGCAAAACTATTTGCGTGCTCACCGCGCACCACATTTTAAAATCCCCAAAAAGGGGATTTAAAATGTGGTGTCTCTATTGTACCAAACTCGCACCTA
>CAZQIF010000027.1:0-5105 GCA_964593375.1 uncultured Candidatus Saccharibacteria bacterium
CTCCAATTACCCGTACGAGAGTCTCAAATGTGGTGGACCAATACATTTTGTTGACTTATAGCCCCAAATTTGGTATATTCACCCCCGTAGCGATATTCGCATACTCTTTGTTTAGCAAGGAATCCATGGCGGATTTACTTGATTAAATACAGACGCGCCGATCTAACAGTGTCCACTTTGGCATTGTGACGGAAAGCGACTTTTTGAGTATAGCGAACGGAGAGTGTAGTCACTGATTCGCAGTGAAACAGCTCGCCAAAGTTACAATTTTACAAGAAAGAACGTAATCGGATGTTTGAGTTCGGCGTCTAGCAGTTTCATCTAGGAAGGATGAAACTGAGACGTAAATTCCATATAGTCGCTTACGCTCGTTATCTCATTTAAAATCTGTGGCAAGAAAATCAGTACTACTCCGCGCACTTCGCGCGCCGAAGTTCAAGAGTCGCGTCGTCCGTCGATGCGTTAGATGTGGTCGAAAGCGAGGTTACATGCGTGACTTCGATATGTGTCGTATTTGCTTCCGCGAAGCAGCACATGAAGGAAATATACCAGGCGTAAAGAAATCATCATGGTAAACGACCCAATAGGAGATTTCATCATCCAGCTTAAGAACGCAGGGATGGTTAAGAAAGCAGAAATATCAGTTCCGTACTCAAAACTCAAGCACGCGATTGCAGACCGACTCGTTGAAGCAGGATACATTGTCTCTGCGACAAAGCGAGGCAAGAAGGTCAAGAAGACACTCGATGTCTCACTCAAGTATGACAAGAGTGGTATCCACGCAATTCAGGGAGTGAAGCGTTCTTCAAAGCCAGGACGACGTATGTACCTCGGGGTTGCAGAAATTTTCCCTGTTAAGTTTGGAAATGGAGAGCGTATTCTTTCAACACCAGCAGGTATCATGACCGGAAAGGAAGCTCGTCAGAAGAATGTTGGAGGAGAAGAATTATTCATCATTTGGTAAATGAGTGCCCATATGTATGAGTAGAGCGAAATAGATATGGATGCACGAATTTATCCAGTGCAATACACGACAAAGTCGTGTAACGAGCAAAGCTCGTATTGCACCGGATGTAAGTGTTTCTAATTCATAAATTATTCATAAGAAACAACTAACACATGAGTCGACTAGGAAAACAACCAATCAGTATCCCAAAGGGTGTCGAAGCGACATTCGCTGAAGGCGTGCTCACGGTGAAGGGACCAAAGGGTACACTCTCGCGTGAAATGCGTGGTGATATCAAGGTTACGATTGAGGACGGTGTGCTCACGTTTGCAAAGAGCAAAGAGAGCGACAGCGCGAAGAAGATGTGGGGAACTTGTGCTGCACACGCACGCAACATGATTATGGGTGTCACTGAGGGTTTCAAGAAGGAGCTCGACATCGAAGGTGTTGGATATCGTGCAGAAGCACAAGGGAACAAACTCAAACTTTCAGTCGGATTTTCACACCCTGTTGAGGTGCTTGCACCTGAGGGAGTGGCGATTACGGTTGAAAAGGGTCATATCACCATTTCAGGAAATGACCGAGAAGTGGTTGGACAGTTCGCTGCAAACATTCGCAGTATCAAGAAGCCTGAGCCATACAAGGGTAAGGGAATCCGATATACCGGTGAATACATTATTCGTAAGCAAGGCAAGAAGGGCGTTGCGTAGTCATTCTTTGTAAGAAAAGTATATGAATACATCACAGAAAGTAGCAAGTAGAATACGCCGACACGCACGCATTCGTTCGCGTATGTCTGGCACTGCAACCTGTCCTCGCCTCGCGGTGTACCGAAGCAATCGCTTCATGTACGCACAGCTCATTGATGATGAGGCTGGAAAGACAATTGTCGCAGCGGATTCACGAAGTGGAAAAGGAAAGACCGCTCGTGAGCGCGCAACCGAAGTTGGTGTTGCAATTGCAACTGCCGCAAAGGGAAAGGGAATCGAGAAGGTCGTATTTGACCGAGGAGGTTTCCAGTACCAGGGTGCGATTGTTGACCTAGCAGAAGCAGCACGTGAAGGTGGACTTAAGTTCTAATGAGTATCCATATTTTCACATGGCAATGATGAAAATATGGTTGTACGAATTATCCAGTGAAATACAAGTGCAGAGCACTTGTTGGCGAGCAAAGCTCGCATTTCACCGGATTAAGAATTACTAATTCATTGTCATTTATAATTAATTCTAAAATGTCAGAAACAAAACAGCAGGAAGCTATAATTGAGACTCCGGTTTCAAATGAGGTAGTCGCAGAAGTTGCCGATACTACCGCCGATGCACCAGCTGCTCTAGGAACAACTCCAGAAAGAAAGGGAGGGTTCCCACGACGCGGTGGCGCAGGTGGAGATAAGCAACGAAATCCACGTCGCGCACGTCGCGGCGGCCGCCGTGAAGAGCGTGTACGCTCAGAGTTTGAACAGAAAATCATCAGCATTCGCCGTGTAACTCGCGTTATGGCCGGCGGCCGCCGATTCAGTTTCAGCGTCGCGATGGTCATTGGTAACAAGAAGGGTAAGGTAGGTGTTGGTATTGGAAAGGCGGGAGACACACAGCTCGCGATTGAAAAAGCTGCACGTGTCGCAAAGAAGCACGCAATTACCGTTCCGCTCAACAAGCATCAGCACATTGCACACGACGTACAAGCAAAGTATGCAGCAAGTGAAATTATGATTATGCCTGCACCAGGACGAGGACTCGTCGCAGGAAGCTCAGTACGTATTGTTCTCGAGCTCGCCGGTGTGAAGGATGTTACTGCAAAAATCTTCTCTCGAAGCAAGAACAAACTTAACAATGCACAGGCAGCGATTGAGGCTCTTAAGAAGCTAAAGGCGTAATTAATTTTATAAGTAATATAGAGAGCATAAAAGAATTTGAAAACCGCGTTCGTCGCTTCAAAGCATTAGGAAAAGCAATGAAGCGACGGCCAAGAATTTCTAAATTCATTACATTCATTAATAAATTCTAGGCATGCAACTACATCAACTTAAACCAACATCCCCACGCAAGGAAGAGAAGCGTATTGGACGTGGCGGAAAGCGTGGTAAAACATCAGGAAAAGGAGGAAAGGGACAGACTGCCCGCGCGGGTAATCGTCCTCGACCAGAAATGCGTGACTTCATTAAGAAGCTTCCAAAGCTTCGTGGATTCGGTAAGAATCGCGGACGAACCGTGAATTCTGAACGCGTACTCCCCGAAGTCCTTAATCTTTCAGTACTTGAAGCAAGCTTCAAAGATGGCGATGAGGTTAACCCAAAGACGATTGTCGCGGTCGGCGCATGGCGCTCAAAGAAGGGAAGCAACCTCAAGTTCAAGATTCTTGGAACTGGAACACTCACAAAGAAACTCACCATAAGCGGATGCACCATTTCTCTTTCAGCGAAGGCTAAAGTCGAGAAAGCGGGCGGAAAGGTCGTTTAAATTGAATGGATCCCGTTAGAGTTGTTTCGTTATAAAATACAAGACAGGCTCACTATCGTACAAAGTGCCAAAATACCAGCTGGCACAAGATACGACGAAAACGTTTACGGGATGACTACAATGCTCTATTATAGGAATCAGTAATATACGTGTGTATATGGAACTCATTACTAGCAAAGGCGTAAACGCCTTCTAACTCTAACGGGATGGACACTTTTCTTCAAAAACTTAAAATAATCTTCACTGAACGAGCAATTCGTGACCGAATTCTCTTTGTGCTCGGCGCGATTGTGCTCTTCAGGTTGCTTGCTGCTGTTCCGATTCCAGGTGTTGACCTCGCGGTGCTTCAGCAATTTTTCGAAAACAACCAATTCCTCGGGCTCCTCAATGTCTTTTCCGGAGGAGGGCTCAGCAATCTATCTCTCGTGATGCTTGGTGTGGGTCCGTTCATTACGGCATCCATCATTATGCAACTCATGACGGTGATGTCACCAAAACTGAAGGAGATGTACTCAGAAGAAGGAGAGACTGGGCGTGCACGATTCACACAGTATAGCCGTCAACTCACCCTTCCGCTCGCTATTTTGCAAGCGTTCGGCTTCCTCTCACTCCTCCAGAATCAGGGAGTACTCACAGGGCTCTCGACACTCGGATTTGTCACGAACATCATCATTGTGGTGAGCGGTTCGATGCTTCTTATGTGGCTCGGTGAACTCGTCACGGAATACGGTATCGGAAACGGAGTTTCGATTATCATCTTTGCCGGCATTGCTGCAGGTCTTCCTGCGACCGCAAGCCAGCTCCTCTTCAACTTTGATCCATCACAAATTCCGCTTTACGCTGGATTTACGGTTGCAGCACTTGCGATTGTGTACGCGGTGGTAGTTATGACCCAGGCAGAGCGACAGGTGCCGATTACGTACGCAAAGAAGGTTCGCGGTAATCAAACATACGGCGGAACTTCAAGCTACATTCCACTTCGTCTCAATCAGGCTGGTGTGATTCCAATCATCTTTGCACTTTCAATCATTCTTTTCCCACAGATGGTCCTCAATATCCTCTCAACATTCAACGTCACGGGTGTTGCAGGCCTCCTCGAAAAGGTACAGGCATTCTTTGCGAATCAGGAGTTGTATGCAGCGGTGTATTTCACGCTCGTACTCCTCTTCACATTCTTCTACACGGCGGTCACCTTTGACCCTGATGCAATGTCGAAGAATTTACAGCGAAATGGTGCGTTTATTCCCGGTATTCGACCAGGTAACCATACCGCAGAGTTTCTCGGAAAGTTGATTACCCGCCTTACTTTAGCAGGCGCACTCTTTCTTGGATTCATTGCGATTCTTCCAATCGGTATGCAGATTCTCACTGGAGTGTCATCACTCGCAATCGGTGGTACTGCGCTTCTTATTGCGGTTTCTGTAGTTGTTGACTTAGTACGCCGTGTTGACTCGCAAGTCTCACTCCGCGAGTATTAGAACGCACTAAAACGCCCAGCTACTTTGTTGCCTTCATCGTTCAAACAATCACCGTACAATTTGTACGTCTCATGTTTTCACGACTCGGCGCCTCGTAGCTGGGCGTTTATAGAGGCGTTCTAAATATGTACGTAAAATTGTTTAGTAGAAATTCCCGAGGCCTTTCTGTGAAGTCCACTCACAAAAAATCCCTCATATGAGGGATTTTTTGTGTGTATTGT
>CAZQIF010000028.1:0-3530 GCA_964593375.1 uncultured Candidatus Saccharibacteria bacterium
TTGGGGAATGTTTCGGGCGGGGTTGTGAGTGGGTCGGTGACAATTAATTGAAAACGGCCGGCGCGCGAAGCGCGCCGGCCGTCATCCTGAACTTGATTCAGGATCCAGAAGCTAAAAGCTACGTGCTAACTTGCGCGTGACTGGCGACTTGGCTTTACTACAGTAGTCTTAACTGGTGTAACGGTTGTGGTTTTTGTAGGAGTGACGGTTGAAGTTTTTGTTGGTGTTGCGAGAGCATCAGTTGCCTTCTTTGCGGCATCAATTTGTGCTTGAAGCTTTGCGAGTTCAGCCTCTGTAATCGCCGGCTGGGTAACCGCAGGTGTAGCTGTTTTTACTGGTGCTGTTTTTACCGGCACAACCACCGGAGTAGTTGTTTCCACAGCGACTTCGACGACTTCAGTTGAAGATGCTTCATCAAGTGCTGTTACTTCGGTATTCACGCCTCCCTCGAGGGTACGCATGTACGCTTCAAGCTCCTGTTGGGTTTCAAGAAGTGACTGCTGTTCTGTTCGACGTGCTTCTTCGGCAATCTGTCCACTTTCAGCAAGTACAGCAAATTGATGTCGAACGTATATGTCACTCCCCACAAACAACACAACAGCAACCATGCAGAAGGTTATAAGAACATTTTTTAAATCCGTTTTTATTTCCATAAAGATTTTGAGGTTTAATCGAGTCGTTGCCACTTCTCCGTTTCACTTTTCTTGACTTCGCATTCACCGCATTGAAACGAATCGGGCAATGATTCCCATGTAGTATTGGGGGCAATACCACGGTCAGGCGCACCTGCTACCTCATCGTATATCCATCCACACTCTAAACAAACGTACTGTGCCATATGCTCAATGATTATTAATTTGCTGTTCAATTACTACTACGTTCAATATCAACTTTTATTTCATGTGAAATTTTATGGAAAACGTTACGTATTAGTATGGAATCACTATACAACACACGTACGATAATCCTTTCACACAACACCAAATACAGACTAATATAGTTAGCACTCATGCAAGAATTTGAATTTACCGAGCGAATCATGGGGACCGACCTTTCGGTCTCTATCATTACCAAGAAAGCCTCAAACGCAACGACGCTCTTTGATGCGTCTTTTTTAAGACTCAAAGCCTATGAACAGCAGTTCTCACGTTTTCTCCTCACAAGTGAACTTTCGCGCTTAAACACCAAGCGCTCACTCGTTGTTACTCCACTCTTTTTGGAACTCACCCTTATTGCACGCAGACTCTACGAAAAAACAGGTGGGTATTTTAATCCCCTCCTCCAAATTGACCGGTTTGGTTATTCAAAAACATATGAGGAGGTTAAACAAATGCAACAAACAAAAAACCTTGCTCCGTACAACATTGATTTTTCTCTCGTTCTGATAAATACCGACACTCGCCGTATTACACTCACAAGCGATATGCGACTAGATTTTGGTGGGTTTCTCAAAGGACATCTCGCAGAAATGGAAGCAAAGCAAATAGGCGAAGAAGGAACGGACGTACGAGGAGTCATTGTGAATATTGGAGGCGATATTCACACACAAGGCACAGATGATGAGGGTAAACCGTTTGTGTTTGAAATTAAAAACCCCGTACAAGGACCTCCGATTACCGTACCGTTACAAAACAAAAGTCTTGCGACGAGTGGCACGTACAACCGCACATGGATTGCCGACATGACTCCGATGCATCACATCCTTGCGCGCGACGGTATACAAAATCCTGAATCAGACATTGTCTCTGCGAGCGTGATACATGAACATGGCGCAGATGCAGAAGCATACGCTAAAGCACTCCTCTCACTCTCGCCACCCATACTTGAAGGTATGATTCAAGAACAACTCACCTACGTAACAATCCAAAAAGAAGGTATTATCAACACAAACTTATGAAATACTACATACTCGCCATTAAACAAATTCAGCAATTTTTGCTGGGGATAGGAATCCTCACACTCATGGTACTCCCTCTCCTCGTACTCTTTACACCTGACATTGTCTTTCCTTACACATCGCTTCTGTATGATATTGCCCATGCGACCGTCTTTTTCGTCATGCTCATTCGTCCGCTCGCGGACATTATTACAGGCACGACATTTATTCGCCCGCTCGTCATCCTTCGTAAAGGCTTCGGCGTTGTCTCCGCCTCAATTGTCGTTTCGTTTCTCCTTGCTAAGGTGCTCGTCGACCCGATTGGATTTGCACTTGGCATGGCAAGCCCTACGTATTGGTCACTTGAAAATTATGCACTTATCGCACATCTCGCCGATATCACCGCAGTGATACTCCTCGTCACATCAAATAATTTCTCAAAGCGCATTATGGGTGCTTGGTGGAAGCGTGTACAGCGACTCTCGTATGTATTCTTCTATGCGAGTGCATTCTATGTCTTTGCATCATATGGCTCTGTGCTCGTCTTCTTCTACATGGTCATAATCACCATCGTAACCCTCACCGCATTTATCGCGAACATATTTAAAAGAATGAATTCTACACAACAACCCGCATGATTTTAAAGAAACAAGGCACGATTACGAATGTTACTGAACTCTCAAAAACCGCCCGCGAAATAACCGTCACGCTCGAGGAGGCACTGCCCTGTCCCCCTGGTTCATTTGTAAATTTTTTCATGGACGTGAATGGCACACCGGTGCGACGAGCGTATTCAGTAGTACATGCAGATGAGGATGCGAAAACAATCACACTCGCCATTCGTCATACGCTAAATGGCACCATGACCCCAGAATTTTGGAAGGAAGATATTCTAGGAAGAACGGTATCGATTATGGGACCACTTGGAGCAAATACGGCAGAAAAACTTTCACATAAGACCGTTCACCTTTTTGCATACGGTGTCGGAGCTGGTGTCATCAAAGCAATTGCTGAATACTCTCTCCTGAACCCACACGTCGAACAAATTACCATCACGACCGGAAGCAGAAACGAGGAAGATATTCTGTACAAGGATTACTTCGATGCGATTTCGCGTGGAAATTCACATGTATCAGTGCGCTATGTAATCTCTGACCCTGTGAATCCTGCCTATCCATTCAAAGGATACGTGCAGGACCATATCGGCGATTTAACATTCAAAGATGCCGACATATATATGTGTGGGCAAGAAAAAGCCTGCAATGCCCTCAAAGAAAAAATAAATAGTATGAACCCCAAGAATGTGACATTTCTTGTTGAGGCGTTCCATTAAAAACGCGGAATGATGCGGATAGCACGCGGAACAACGCGGAGAACAGTGATTTCTTCCGCGATAATCTGCGTATTTCTGGATTGCTTCACTTCGTTCGCAATGACGAAACGCGTTTATATCCCATATTCAATATTCTCTATTCCATATTTTAAAGAACACACATAAAAGATTCTGGATGCGAGGCGAGTACTTTTACCTTTATTCTCTGCTATAGCAGGTTATAAAAGTAATAAATCTTGATATGAATTCAGGGTGACGATGGACACAATGACCTCCTCCCCGGCCTCCGCTATCGCTGCGACCGGGGTTTCCTTTTTCGGC
>CAZQIF010000029.1:0-2869 GCA_964593375.1 uncultured Candidatus Saccharibacteria bacterium
AGAACTCTCCCATTCATTCTTAAATTCCTCCTCAAAAAGCGAGAACTTCATGAAAGAAATTATAGCATGTAGTAATGAGCACGAAGCGCATAGTCCGTAGCACGAAGTAACGAGTCCGTGTTACAAAACAAACACAGAGTAATTAGTCATGTGATACACTATACATTCATGAGTAAAGCCATTTTCTCAAAACTAAACATTGCATTCATTGATGCTCAAAATCTCCACTTTGGAACTACCAAATGTAACGTATGTGCAGACAGACTCTCAATTGATACACGAGAAATAAAATTTAGTGACTGCACGTGTGGTTTTGCATGGAAAGTGAATCTTACTAAATTTAGAATCTATCTGCGTGAAAATTATCATGTTTCAGAGGCATATTACTTTCTGGGCTATCTTGAGGATAAACATGGAGACTTATATCAGGCGATACAAAAAGCTGGGTTTATCGTGATGTTTAAGGAACATACAAAACTTCATAAATCCGCAAAGAAGGGAAATATCGACACCGATCTAGTTTTTGAGATTATGAAAAACCTTATTGACAACAACGATTTTGAGCGAGTCATTCTTGTTTCGGGGGATGGTGACTATAAGAAAGTTGTTGACTACCTTATTCTAAAAAATCGATTTGAAAAGCTACTGTTTCCCAACAAAAAATTTGCTTCTTCACTCTACAAAGAGCTCGGTTCAGAACGATTCGATTATCTCGAAAATCTCAAAAGTTATATAGCATAAAAGAAAAAGGCTCCTAAGGCACGAGCACCTTTCGGATCCTTTTTCGTCTTGATTGTTTCAGTATATCCCCTTTTTTTATTTTTTTCAAGGTGTGATGGATTCCGGCTCGAGGGCCGGAATGACAGACGATATATTAGTGTCGTTTTTCGTTTCTTCCGCGTTTATCCGCGTGCTATCTGCGTTATTCCGCGCTTGCCCGCAGGCAAGACTTATCCCTGTGATACTATATAGACATGAAAACGAGAGTTGCTGTTTTACGTGGAGGTTTAAGTGATGAATACACCGTCTCACTTGCAACGGGAGCTGCGGTACTTGATGAAATGGATAGGGAAAAGTTTGAGCCAATTGATGTGGTCATTACCCGAAATGGTGAATGGCTCATAGAAGGGTACGTGCGATTCCCTGAGCAAATTCTCCACTCGATTGACGTCGTATTTAATGCGCTTCACGGAACATATGGTGAAGATGGGACTGTCCAGCGACTTCTTGATAGGTATGGGGTGAAATACACCGGAAGTAAAGCAATGCCATCGAGCGTTGCAATGCATAAGGCGCTTACCAAAGACACACTCAAAGGTACTGGTATTAAAATGGCGCCACACATGGTCGTTCGAAAGGAGGCACTCGAAGATGTGTATGGACTTTCAGATAAGATTGTTTCCATGTTTGGACCGCAATATGTTATTAAACCAGTTGCATCAGGCTCATCAGTCGGCACAATGATGGTGAAAAATCCCGTCCTCCTTCCACAAGCGCTCAAAGACGCACTCGAGCATCACGACGAAGTCATTGTCGAAGCGCGCATACAGGGCAGGGAAGCAACGTGTGGTGTTGTGGAGAATTTCCGCAATCAAGATTTGTACTCACTTCCACCAATTGAAATAGTTCCTCCACCACAGGCAGAATTTTTTGATGAAAAAGTAAAATATAATGGCTCAACACAAGAAATTTGTCCTGGACGATTTAATTACGAAACGAAACGCGACATTGAAGAACTTTCGAAACTCGTACACCAAACGATTGGACTTTCACAGTACTCTCGCTCTGATTTTATTGTTGCAAACGACGGCATTTATTTTCTCGAAGTAAATACACTCCCTGGACTCACGAAAGAATCACTTTTTCCAAAAGCAATTCAAGCAGTCGGAGGTACATACTCGGGTTTCATCACGCATCTGCTCACAGATGCACTCAGTCGTTAGTACTCAGGCATGCTATGCTTAATCTAAATATATGAGTACAAAACGCCCACTCACTGCAAAAGATATTGATAAGAAGTTTAAGGCAATTTCTGAGTGGCAACTCAATAAGAAGAAGACTGAACTCACCAAGACTTTTGAATTTCCTTCATTCATCACTGGTCTAGCATTTTGCGCAAAAATTACTGTGCATGCTGAAATTTTAAACCATCATCCAGTACTCGAACTTTCCTATGGGAAAGTGAAAGTCACACTTACGACACATGACGCAAAAGGGCTCACCAATGCAGATTTCGAGCTTGCGAAGAAGATAGATAGCTTGAGGATTGTTTAATTTGTCGGGCTGCCGGGAATCGAACCCGGTCAACATCCACCCCATGGATGCGTACTACCGGTATACTACAGCCCGATATGATGTTTTCCACTGTCGGGCCACTGAGAATCGAACTCAGTCTTTACGCACCCGAAGCGCATGTACTACCGGTATACTATGGCCCGGCAATGGCATACATCAGGGCAAGTGTAGCAAAAAATTTTATTTTAAGGAATTGAAACTTACAGTTTCAGTACACCTCTCACAGAAATTGTACAAAGCGACAGGAATTTTTCGCTACGCGAACTGTTCAGGTTGTATGATATTTTTTCAAAATATCGACAACCTTTTCAATTCCGACAGGAATTTTCCATTACATGGATGGTACAGATTTTGTGTATGTTTTGTGGTCACGAGTTGCTAAGTAGAATTTTGAATATTCAAAATTCATACTAAGCACTCTCGACCCCGGCTCGCGGTTCGTCGCATATTGAAAGCGACTCACAACGCTCCGCCTTCCACACACGAAAAAATCATGCGCAGGCATGATTTTTTCAGTGTGTGGACCCGACAGGAATTGAACCTGCGACCTTCTGAGTGCAAAACAGACGCTCTA